>CAZBJW010000010.1:37912-42734 GCA_964492135.1 uncultured Anaerolineales bacterium | reverse complement strand
AATGTGATCTAAACTCATGTTGAAACCCCGAAGCCAAGGTATCACAGTCACAGCGGCTTGTAATCTCATTATACCATCGATGTGCTGCAAGTCAAGTGCGGACAGGGAGGTGCTGCACTGGTTAACCGCTTCTGCGGCAAGGCGTCTCTGCCCCCGCTGGGCACCTGAATCCGCCTCCTGCCGGCAGACCTTTGTTCCGGCTAATTGCCTGGAGTATACTAGATTGTGCTCTGGTGGGTACATTTCGGTGATCAGACAGGCCGCCAGACGAGATACAGTGAAGGCGACCATGAATGCGCGACAGCAGCAGATGAATGAGTGGATCGTATTGTCGCACGTGCAGGTGGCGCCTCTCTTGAGGGCCCAGCGCGAAGGGCGGGGCGTCGCTACCACCTCGCTCGATCCGGGTCTATCTGAGGTCGAGGCGGCCCTCGAGGCCGACCGGGTGGTGTTGGCGGGCGAACTGATTCTACCGCGGCACGCACTGGAGGAGATCGCTCAGGATCGAAATGCCTGCTTCCTGGTCGAGGACCATGAAGTGAGCAGGATACAGGCTTTCTCCGAGCACACGAACCTGTTCTATGGCCTGTTGCCCACTGAGTCCGCCCCGACCCTCATGATTTCGGGCGTCCCCATGCACCGCATCAAGGGTACCGACCCGTGGCTCGACTCGCGGTCGAAGCTTCAGGCGCTTGGCCTTATCTCGGGCCAGGTGCTCGACACGTGCACTGGACTTGGGTACACGGCCATTCTGGCTGCCAGAGAAGCATCCTCTGTGGTCACCGTAGAGCTAGAGCCCGTCGTACTGGAACTGGCAGGTCTGAACCCCTGGTCTGGGAAACTGTTCAACAATCCCAAGATACGCCAGGTTGTCCGTGATGTCGTGGAAGAGATCCAGGAGTTCGCGGACGACTTGTTCTCCTGTGAGATGCACGATCCCCCCACCATCGGTCTGGCTGGGGACTCGTACTCAGGCAACTTCTACGGCGAGCTACACCGTGTGCTCAGGCCCAGGGGGAAGTTGTTCCACTATACCGGGGATCCCAGGAGCAAGCTGGGGAGGAACATCGCCAGAGGGGCGGCGCGGAGGCTGCGGGAGGTGGGTTTCACCGAGGTGAAGCCCAGGGATGAAGCGTTTGGCCTAGTGGGATTCAAGGCTCCCTGATGGTGTGCTTCCGCCGCGTCACTGCTGCTGTCAGGTCGCCTCAACTCTCGGCATCCCTGGGACTGGCTGGTGGTGGTACGAGTGCGGGCCACCAGCTATCTCTGGGCCTATCCCCGAAAACCAGTGCCATTTCTACTCATGCAGTGGGTATGCGTGCGTGTGGTAATGAGGGGAAGGGAGGTACCACAAGTATCACAGGGGGTTCTCTTCAGGGCCCCCTGTGATCTTGGTCTCGAGCCCTGCGTGCGGCGATTATCCTGTTGGTCACCAAGATCTAGGAGTGGACGAGGGGAACTCCCGGGCGGATCTGGGTTGATATGATTGGCGCTGATCCGGATGATGACTTGCTGAGCATCTGATGGTGAGGAACTAGAGAGTTGCTCCACATCTTCATCTGGTGGCTGATTGTGCAGGTACTGGGGTGGACAGCACTGCCTCTTGCCTACCGGTTGTTCAGATGGCTACCGGGACGGGGGTATGCCTTTGCGAAGCCTCTGGGACTGCTTCTGGCGAGCTATACACTCTGGATCTTGGCCTCATTTGGCTTCCTGGCTAACACCCGGGAAGCTATCGTTTTTGCCATCCTCGCAGTGGCGGCGGTGGGAGGATGCTTCTATGCCTCGCACAGGCGCCATGACGACAGCCAGGATGGAGAGGCTGACCCGCCGCTACTGGAGTTCCTCCGCCAGCACAAGAGCTTGGTCTTAACGGTGGAAGTCCTGTTCGCTGTGGCCTTCTGCGTGTGGGCGATTCTGCGCGCCTATGCCCCCGACAAGATCATGAGTAGCGGCGGTGAGAAGTTCATGGAAATCGCCTTCCTCAATGCAACGCTCAACAGCGCGCACTTCCCACCGTTGGATCCGTGGCTATCGGGCTTTGCTATCAGCTACTACTATTTCGGCTACGTAATGATGGCTCTGCTTACGCGACTCTCTGGAGCGCCCTCCAGCGTCGGCTTCGAACTGTACGATGCATTGATGTTTGCGTTGACGATCACGGGTGCATTCGGCGTGGTTTACAATCTGGTGGCTGGAAGCCGCAGACTCAAGGCTGGGAGCGAACGTCGCCTTTCCGGCGGCCGACAGCCGATGGTGTATGGGTTGCTGGGTTCGCTCTTCGTGGCCGTCATGGGCAATCTGGAAGGATTGTTGGAGGCGCTGTACGCCAAGGGAGTCATCTCAAGGACCTTCTGGAATTGGATTGACATACCTGGCCTCGTCGAGACTGGTCGCGTCACAGGATCCTGGTACCCTGGGCACGACTGGTGGTGGTGGCGTGCCTCCCGTGTGTTGCGTGACCTAGATCTATTGGGTCAGCCTGTGCCCGTTGGCCCCATAGATGAATTCCCTTTCTTCAGCTTCCTCCTCGGCGACAACCATCCTCACGTCCTCGCACTGCCCTTTGTCCTGGTGACACTGGCCTTGGCGCTGAACCTCCTGCGCCGCCAGTGGGTGGTCAGCGCAGAAAGAAAAGATCGTGCACCCTGGTGGAATCCCATAGCCACGTGTCTAGACGGCGATTGGACACTCTTTGTCCTTTACGCTCTCATCCTGGGTGCGGTAGGTTTCCTGAATACGTGGGACTTTCCCATCTACTTGGGCGTGACTGTGCTGAGTTATGGAGTCGGCTCTTACGCCGCTAGGGGACACACGAACGGTGACGTGATCCGACGGATGGCAACATTGGGAGCTGGGCTCCTGTTCGGTGGAGTGTTGTTCTATCTGCCGTTCTATGTCAGCTTCACCTCGCAGGCAGGAGGTGTGTTGCCCTATTTGTTGCCCCCCACTCGCCTACCGCAATATCTGGTCATGTTTGGCCCGTACATTCTCATCGTAGCTTGTTTCCTCATAGCTCAGGTGTCGATAATGGCAAGGCGGGAATCCGCAGGGCTGCTTCTACGATCCGTTGTGCGATGGTGGGGCCTGGTGATGGTGCTCTCCTTCACCGTGTTTGCGCTAACGATGGTACCCATCCTTCTCACCAGTGAGGGACGCCAGTTCGTTTATAAAGTAGTGGCCAACCCAGATGTACAGTGGGTTCTGGGCGGCACGAGCATCGGTCCGGTACTGCGGGGGAGCCTCATGTCCCGCCTGCGAGACCCCTGGCTGTTCTTGTTGCTCTCATTCTTGGTCGCTCTAACGGTAGTCGTCATCGTCCGGCGTGGGCCGACCAGAACACAGACAAAAGAAAAGCCCGGCACCTACTGCCCAACCGCCGGAGATTTCTTCGCGGCTGTGCTTGTCTTCACCGGACTGATGCTCACCCTCACCGTAGAGTTCATCTACCTGCGCGACAGCTTCGGCGTGCGTGCGAACACAATTTTCAAGTTCTACTATCAGGCATGGGTGATGCTAGCCTGCGCAAGCGCCTACGGGGTATGGTGGATGGTCCACCGCGGAGAGCAGGCCGTGGGTGGTGCAGGCCGCTGTGTGTTCCTCACAGGGGTGGTGGCTCTGGTGGCAGTGGGCATGATCTACCCGGTGATGGCAGGCTACAGTCGTGTGCAGGGCTTCCAGCACGACCCTGATCTGGACGGCTCGGCCAACTTGGCCATAAGTAATCCCGACGATTGGGCTGCCATCGAATGGCTACGAGCCAATGGGATGGGCGTACCGGTCATCTTGGAAGCACCTGGCCGATCATTCAACTACGAAGGCCGCATCAGCGCTTTCACCGGCTTTCCCGCGGTGCTAGGCTGGTCGTTGCACGAGGCCCAGTGGCGAGGTAACTATATCGAGCAGGGCAGGCGAGAGTCGGACATCGCGACTATCTATAGCACCCACGATGGCCACCAGGCACTGGGATTGTTACAGAAGTGGGAAGTGGACTACGTCATCGTGGGTGAAACAGAGCGGCATTATGTGGAGCAGCTTTGTGATGACCCTGACCGACATTGCCGTCCTGCCGAGGCATTGAAGAAATTCGATGTACTGCTGACGCCCGTCTTTGGCCAGGGACGGACAACGGTATACCAGGTACCATAGGGAGGATTGCTGCTAATCCGCATCGTCGATCACAACCGCCAAGGCAGCTGATAGCTCGGACACGCCTTTGGTGCTGAAGGTCTTAGGGAGATACAAGGATCGTGCCCGTTGGTGGCCCTGCCCCTGCGGATTGGGGTGGCGCAGGTTACACCGATGGGGACAAAGCACCCGGGGACGAGCGGTCTGCGCCCAGCATCACCACGGGCGGCAACCGCACCACCAGCATTCAGGTTCTTGAATTGCAGGAGGGGCAGGGGGCGGTGACTGGGACAATCCGTTGAATTGCAGCACACGAGCCTGTGCATGCGCAGTGTCAGCATGGAGTCCGGAGGTGGGCCTAGCGACGTGAGGACGACCTCACCTGGCTGGACTTCGCCAGGAACTCCCTGAACTTGTCGATGTACCACAGTCCGCAGGTGGCCACACTGAAGAGGTAGGGGGTGCGGCGGCCGAAGATGTGACCCGAACGTAGACCGTCCAGCAGTTCCTGCGGCGTGCTGCACCTGTCCACCTCAACTCCAGCCCGTCCTATCTCCCTGGCGAAGTGAGCATCGCTGCCCGCCGCCAGGGGGATGTCCCACTGCCTGGCTATCTGCTGCGCAGCTAGATTGTCCGCCTGCCACAGAATACGGGCGTTGAACCCCTCCACGATGTCCACTTGGTCGATGATGGC
>CAZBJW010000010.1:29148-37812 GCA_964492135.1 uncultured Anaerolineales bacterium | reverse complement strand
GATCACCTTCTCCAGAGGGACCCAGCAGTCCTCGGAGTAGGCGGTGTGCACGTGCAGGTCGAGCCTCAAGGCTTGGGACTCCCCCTGCTCCGGGCCAGGTAGCGCTGTAGCTCGTCTTGGAGAGCTGGGGTGGTGCCGAACCGGATGGCGTGCATCCCCAGAGCTTGGGCGGCATCTATGTTGCGAGGGTAGTCATCGATGAAGAGGGCTTCAGCAGGTGTGACGTCGAGTTGCTGGAGGATCAGGCGGAACATGCGGGGGTCTGGTTTGGCTATACCGACCTTGGCGGAGTAGACAATGGCGTCAAAGAGGCCTTTGATGCCCCATTCCTGGTCGAGCCAGGTGTCCAGCCTGTCTGGCGCGTTGCTCAGCAATCCGATCTTGTAATGCGCTCGTAGTTCCCCAATCAGGCTCACCAATTCCTCGTCGACCCGGTCACCCGAGAAGTACTCCCGACGGAACTGTGCTATCTCCTCCGGGCTGGAGAATCCCAGGGCCGCACCCACCCGTGTCCAGTACTCCTCGTAGGAGATGCGCCCCAACTGGGCTAACTCCCAGTCTTCGCTCCCCCATACTGCGTGACCCACAGTTCCGGGAGGGAATCCAAGCCGTTTCTCCAGCTGCTCCCTCACCTCAGGGAACTCGGTACGCACCAGGACCCCGCCAAGGTCGAAGATCAAGGCCTCGATCCCCATGGCAGCTACGCATCGCCTTCCGAGGACTGTTCATCGAGGGCCACTATCACAGGTACCAGGTCGGTTAGACTATCTACGCGGGCATCGGGCACGACATGATCCGCCTCAGCATCATAGTCGGGGTAGAGGTCCCAGGCGGCCAAGATGCCCTTCAGGCCCGAGTTGTGAGCGCCAACGATATCGTACCGCAGCATGTCACCGATCATCACCACCTGCGAGGGCGGAAATTCCCATTGGTCGAGCACCATCTGGAATATCCCTGGGTGAGGCTTGCGGATGCCCACGCCGGCGGAGCTGAGGGCCGGGTCGAGCCATTGCCTGAAACCCCCCTTGTCCACGAGACGCTGTATTAGTGGATCGTGGCTGGCATTGGAGATCAGTCCGAGTCTGTATCCCCGCTCTGAGAGTTGGCGCAAGGTGGCTTCGGCGCCCGGATATGGCTGCCAGTGTGACTCCTCGAAGGCAAACAACGCGTTGACTGCTTGCTCGATCACGCTGTCGCTCACGTTCTCGTAGCCGAGCTGTGCCAGGAGAGTTTTCAGGGTGTAGTCAGCGGTGTACTCAACCTGGGCCTCCACAGACTTTGCCGACAGCGATCTCCGCAGCGAGATAAAATCATCTGCGAATTGCCCAGGCTCGATGTCAAAACCTCTTACCAGCAGGAACTTGGCCAGATCCGCAGCGCCTCGGGCCAAGACCGCACTCCACTCGTGCCCCATGTACATGAGCGTGTTACCCAGATCGAAGATCACACCGTTGATCCGATTCATTTGTCCAGGGAAACTTCCCAATCCTTGATGGATTCGGCCATGGTCCCCCTTTCGACCGTGCGCTGTTCGTTCAAGGGCAGGTTGCGTATGGTCACCTGGCCTGCGGCGACCTCATCCGGTCCCACTATCACCACAAAGGGTACTCCCTTCTTCAGGGCGTACCTTATCTGATCGCCCAGGGGATCATTCTCGAAGTAGAATTCTGTGTTCAAGCCGGCTTTGCGCAACTCGTTTGCCACTTGCAGCGATGCGGACAACTGCGCTTTATCAAAGAGGGTGACCAACACCTGGGAGATGGTGACCCCAATTCCCGGAGGGAACATGTCCAGTTCCTCCATGACCTCTACCATGCGCTCGATACCGAAGCTAATCCCAGTGGCAGGGTAACTCGTGTCGGTGAACATGCCAATCAGTTCATCGTATCGCCCACCACCTGCGATGCTGCCGATACGGGGCTCCTCCACCACCGTCTCATAGATGGGCCCGGTGTAGTAGTCCAGGCCGCGGACCATTGAGAAATCAACCTGGTACCGTTCCCTCGGGATATCCAAGTCTTCCATATAGCGCAGCATGTCCTCCAACTCCGTGATCCCCTCCAGGGCGATGGGATACTCGGCCAGCCTCTCCTTGAGTTCGGCGAGCATGGCTCTGTCATCGCCTGTGATTTGGAGCAGTTCCAGGAGCCTTCCGACCACGTCGTCAGGTATCTGATGATCCCTGAGTTCCTTCTTGACACCGCTCAGGCCAATCCGCTCCAGCTTGTCGATCGAACGGTGGAGTCCGCCCAGCAAGTCCGTTGGTACGCCAGCGAACTGCCCGATGCCGGTCAAGATCTTGCGGTTATTGATCCTCATCACGAACTCTTGGAAGCCTAGGCGCGTCAGGATCTCGTGGGTGATATCGAGCATCTCTGCATCTGCCAACACGCTGGCGGTGCCCACTATGTCTACATCGCACTGATAGAACTCGCGATACCGTCCCTTCCCTGGCCGTTCGCCTCTCCACACTGGCGCTATTTGATACCGTCTGAAGGGCCTCTCTAGATCGGGATACATCGCTACGACCCGTGACAGGGGCATGGATAAGTCGTACCTGAGGGCCAGCCTTTCCTTGCCTCCTTCGTGCCCTACACTGTAAATCAGTCTCTCCGCGTCTGGACCGTACTTGCCCGTTAGCGTGTCCCACAGCTCCACGGCCGGCGTCGAAAGAGGGTCGTAGCCGAACTGCTCGAAGACGTCCTGCATGACCTCGATGACGTATTGACGACGTATCATGGTCTGCGGCAGGAAGTCCCTCATCCCTCTGGGAACTGCTGGCTTGAGTTTTCTCTGCATGGTTCCTCTCCCTTCCTTGACCTTCTCCCGACGATAGGTCCTCTGCGCACGACAGGACCGGCACCATCAGCTTCTAGGATGGCTTGAAGACTAGCTCGCCGATCCCCTGGAGGGGAGCGCCCAGAGCCTGTTCGACGGCCCGGACGATCTCTCCGCTGTGTACCAACTTCGCTATGTTGTCCAGATCGGGGTACAACGGTCTGTCGCTGCTCAGGTGCGAAATGTGGCGTCTAATGGCCTCGTAGGCGGCTTCGGTGCCCTTGCCGAAGGCAGCCTGATCGACAACCTTGCCCCTTTTCAGTTCGTATTCCACGACCTTTCGCGTCCTGCTCGACCCTTCATCCCCCTCCCATCTTGAGGTCGTGAACTCCAACCCAGCACGTCTGAAATCGAGGGCTTGGGCCGCACACAGCATCTCGATGCCCACAATGTGTTCCACGTTTCTGAGCACTTCCCTGGCGTGTCTGGCGGCGTTGGTGCTCATACTCACGTGATCTTCCTGATTGGCCGAGGTGGGAATAGAGTCCACGCTGTCGGGATGGGCCAGCGTCTTGTTGTCTGACACCAAGGCCGCGGAGGTGTATTGGGCCATCATCAATCCGTTGTTGACGCCGCTATCCTCCACCAGCATGGCCGGCAATCCCCCGCTCAGAGTGTTGTCAAGGAGACGAAAAGTGCGGCGTTCCGCGATGTTCCCCACTTCGGCCATCGCCATGCTCAACATGTCCATGGCCAGCGCCACCGGTTCCCCGTGGAAATTACCACACGATATGGCTTTGTTCTGCCTCGACGACGGGAGATCAAGGAAGATGAGGGGATTGTCGGTAGCCGCGTTGATCTCCCTGCTCAGCACCAGTCTCACGAAGGCCAGAACGTCGCACGCTGCCCCAAGTACCTGAGGCGCGCACCGAAGGGAGTACGCGTCCTGCACTCGTTCGCTGGAATCGATCAACCCACTCCCGTCCAGCAACCTGCGCACGTTTGCCGCGCACTTGATCTGCCCGTCGTGCCCGCGCACCTCGTGTACCCTTTCATGCAAGGCGTCTGAGACCCCTCGCACCGCCTCTAGGCTCATGGCCAAGCCTATCTCTGCATTCTTGACTACCATCTGCGCGTCGAACAGTGCCAATGCCCCCATGGCAGCGCTGACCGTGGACCCGTTGATGAGGGCGAGCCCCTCCTTGGCCTTCAGTTCTACTTGCCTTATGCGCGCCTTCCGCATGGCTATCCCGGCTTCGAGCCTTTGGCCTTGATAGAAGGCTTCTCCACCATCCAGGTCTTTGCTCAGCACGAGGGCGAGGTGGGCCAGAGGTGCCAGGTCTCCGCTAGCTCCCAGGGACCCCTTCTCGGGGATGACGGGATGTACGCCCTTGTTGAGCATGTCCAACAGCGTCTTCATAGTCCTCCGGCTGATCCCCGAATAGCCTTTGGCTAGAGTGTTGGCACGAATCAACATCGTGGCTCTGACGACCTCTTCGTCTAGAGGCGGTCCCACGCCAGCAGAATGGCTTGTGATCATGTTCCGCGACAAGGTTTGGACCTCGCTGGGTGGAATGCTCACCTCGGCAAGGGACCCATAGCCTGTGGTCAGGCCGTAGACCGTGAGCTTCCCGTCTTGCACGACTCTGTCCACCCACGCGCGGCACGCATCCACCCTCTCCTCGGCCTTTGTGGACAACCGAGCCTCTCTGCCATGGCGGGCCATATCTACGATGTCCTCGATGGTGAGACTCTCTCCGTCAATGAGCAGCGTGTCAGAATGGTGAGGTTCATCCTTATGCCGGTCCATCTCCTCCCCTCCCGTTTTCTCGCTACGGGGCATGCGGCCCGCACACGCAATCTTGGAAAGGTGTCAAAAAAAGAGCCCAGGCTGGCTACCCGCGGCTCCTATCGCATGAAAGAGGGTGGACGACGGGGATCGAACCCGCAACCACAGGATCCACAGTCCAGTGCTCTACCTATTGAGCTACGTCCACCGCGAACCCTCAAGTCCTTTCAAAATATAGCACATCGGAGGAGGAATTGCAAGGTTTAGGCCTCCTGTTTGATGATGAACTCACAGATAGGATCGCCCATGCCTTGGCGCTGGGGGTATTCGACGGTCATGTTGGACCCTGGCAACAGCACGGCGAGCCAGGCGTCCCACAGGGTCTCGCAGGTGACGCATGCCTGGTCATGCCGAGGGAGATTGGCTCTCTTGGCACCCTCGAAGGCGGCACAGCGACGGACCAGGACACGGGCTTTCCCGTCGGCTGGCTGATAATCGGCTCTGACACCTCCGCCGAGCAACAGCTCGGTGTGAGTCGCGATCATCCTCAGGGCGTCGGTTAGATCATCTGCCCTCTTCTTGCCCAAGGCTTTGAGCATGGTGCGCATCTCGATGCGTCCAAAGGCGGTACGGACCAGGGCGTTCAGTTCGATGGCCTCTTCGAGGCTGAACTTCTCGACGCTCTGCAGGAACCACTGTCCGTCCCAGTAGAGAGCCAGCTTTCTGAGCATTCTCACCTTGTGGGCCTCAGGAATGGCGTAGATCTCCAACTACATGCCTCCTTGCTCTCGCTCTATCACTCGTCCAGCCTTCACTACGGTGTCCACCAGATTGGTGCCGAAGCGGTAGGCCAGATGACGGTAGTCTGGGAGATCCAGAATGAGCAGGTCTGCCTTCTTGCCCACCTCCAGGCTGCCCACCTCGTGGCCGAGACCGATGGCGTGGGCGGCGTTGATGGTGGAGGCAACAATCGCCTCGGCAGGCGTCATGCTCATCTGGCGACAGGCCAGAGCCATGATGAAGGGCATGGACTCACAGTAGCAGGTGCCAGGGTTCAAGTCCGTCGCCAGAGCCACAGGCACTCCCAGCTCAATCATCTTCCTCGCTGGGGAGTAGTGCTCTTCGCCCAGCCCGAACGGTGTCCCCGGCAAAAGGACAGCTATGGTGCTGGAGTCAGCCAGGAGCTTGATCTCCTCGTCTGGGGTGTACGCCAGGTGATCTGCCGACGTGGCTCCCAGCTCTGCTGCCAGAGCAGCGCCTCCCAGGGACGTAAACTCGTCGGCGTGAATCTTCAGACCCATGCCCATCTCTCTGGCTCTCTCCAGGACGCGCCGGCCTTGCTCGAGGGAGAACGCTCCTTCCTCGCAGAATACATCGCAGAAGAAGGGACCTTCGCCGCCGACATACCCCTCGCTGCGAACCCGAGGGAGCATCTCCTCGATCACCAGGTCAACATACTCCTCGGCGCGTCCCCCGTATTCTGTGGGGATGGCGTGGGCCCCCAGGAACGTCGGTACCAGGTCAACGGGGTGGGATTCGTTCAGCAGGCGAATGGCTTCCAGCATTTTCAGTTCGTTCTCGGTATCCAGCCCGTAACCGGTCTTGGCCTCAGCGGTCGTGGTGCCGTGGCCCAGCGTTCTGTCCAATCTCTGCCGGCTCTGGGTTACCAGATCGTCGAGACTGGCGGCCCGAGTGGCGCGCACGGTGTTCATGATGCCGCCCCCAGCGGCCATGATCTCCAGGTAGGTAGCTCCTCGCAGGCGCATCTCGAACTCAGCTGCGCGATCACCGGCGAACACCAGATGGGTGTGGGGGTCCACAAAGCCGGGCATTACCACTTTGCCGGAGGCGTCTACTAGCCTGGTGTGCTCGCCCGCGTGCGCCAGCACCTCCGTCGCAGGCCCGACCGAGAGAATGCGGTCTCCTTGAACTGCGACCGCGCCGTCTTCGATGAGTCCCAGCTCACTCGTGGCGGAGCCGCCTCGTGGCCCGTCAGGCGAGGCGATGGTCACTAATTGTTTGGCGCTGTGGATAATCAGGTCAGCCGTCATAGCGTTGCAGGCGTATGAACAATCCCTAGTCCATCATGGGAATGTTGATGCCATGCTTCCTGGCCGCCTCTATCGCCTTCTCGTAGCCGGCGTCCACGTGCCGCATGATGGCCGTGCCGGGGTCCGTGGTCAGCACGCGCTCCAGGCGTCGGGCCGCCTCTGGAGTGCCGTCCGCGACGATAACTTGACCAGCGTGGATGGAATAGCCAATGCCCACGCCGCCGCCATGATGGATGGAGATCCATGTCGCGCCGCCCACGGCATTGAGCAGGGCGTTCAAGAGAGGCCAGTCGGCGACAGCGTCGCTGCCGTCCTTCATGCCCTCGGTTTCTCGGTTGGGGGAAGCCACCGATCCGCCGTCTAGATGGTCCCGGCCGATGACGATGGGTGCCGATATCTCCCCCCTTCCCACCATTCCGTTGATCAGAAGTCCGAACTTGGCCCGCTCTCCGTATCCGAGCCAGCAGATACGCGCGGGAAGACCCTGGAACTTCACTTTCTCCTGGGCCATTCTTATCCAGCGCACCAGGTGCTCGTCGTAGGAGAATTCCCTCATTACCACTTCGTCGGTCTTGTAGATGTCCTCAGGATCGCCCGATAGCGCCACCCAGCGGAAAGGACCCTTCCCTTCACAGAACAGGGGTCTTATGTAAGCGGGCACGAAGCCGGGGAAATCGAAGGCGTTCTTGACGCCAGCTTCATAGGCGCGCTGCCGGATGTTGTTGCCGTAGTCGAAGACTACTGAGCCCTTCTGCTGGAAATCGAGCATGGCGCGGACGTGGCGGCCCATGGACTCGATGGACCGTCTGGTGTATTCCTGGGGATCCCGCTTCCAGAGCAGTTCGGCCTCGTCCACGGAGAGGCCCTGAGGTATGTAGCTTTGAGGATCGTGGGCCGGCGTCTGGTCGGTGACCACATCGGGCACGACTCCGCGTATCACCAGCTCTGGATAGACATCGGCTGCGTTGGCAATGAGGCCGATCGACCTCGGCTGGTCCCTGTCCAAGGCTTCTTCCACGAGGGTCATCGCTTCCTCGAGATCATCCACCACCAAGTCCACATACGCCGTTTCCAGGCGGCGCTGTGCCCGGGCGGGGTCCACCTCCACGATCAGTCCGACACCCTCGTTCATGGTGATGGCCAGGGGTTGAGCGCCCCCCATGCCCCCCAGTCCGGCGCTGAGGACAAACTTGCCCTTCAAACTGGATTCGAAGTGTTTCTGGGCCGCTGCGCCAAGCGTTTCGTAGGTGCCCTGGAGGATGCCTTGCGTGCCTATGTATATCCAACTCCCGGCCGTCATCTGGCCGTACATCATGAGCCCCTTCGCATCTAGCTCGTCGAAGTACTCTTGAGTGGCCCAGGCCGGGACGATGTTCGCATTGGCCAGGAGAACGCG
Organism: uncultured Anaerolineales bacterium; assembly: GCA_964492135.1. Classification (GTDB taxonomy): domain Bacteria; phylum Chloroflexota; class Anaerolineae; order UBA7937; family B3-Chlor; genus CAYGAW01. Next base: position 29,798 of record CAZBJW010000010.1, on the reverse strand, counting down.
CGGTGCGTCAGGGTGAGTCTTGAAGACCCCCACGGGCTTGCCGGATTGGATCAGGAGGGTCTCGTCGTTCTCCAACTTCTTCAGTGCAGCGACGATGGCGTTGAAGCATTCCCAGTTCCGGGCGGCCTTCCCACGGCCGCCGTAAACAATGAGTTCGTCGGGTTTCTCCGCCACTTCCGGATCCAGGTTGTTCATCAGCATGCGCATGGCTGCTTCTTGTCCCCAGCCCTTGCAGCTCAATTCCTTCCCGCGCGGAGCTCTTACCCTTTCCCTCATGATAGCACCTCCTACCTGCCCGCTTGCGTTCCCATTATAGCGTAGGTGGTCTGCCCTTGCCATGTTCCGGTTTGCCCGGGCTTTCGCGAACACGTAGAATTGTCCACGGAGGAGCGATGGCTGTCGGCCTCTGGTACAGGTTCGTCAAGTTCGCCTTTCGCAGGTTCTACAATGAATTCGCCTGGACCTACGACTTGGTGAGCCGCATAGTCTCGCGAGGTAGGTGGTACCACTGGCAACGGGCCGCTCTACCGGAGTTAAGAGGCAGCAGGGTATTGGAACTGGCCTTCGGCACGGGCAACCTGCTATGGGACATGGTGACAGAAGGCTACCAGTGTGCGGGCGTAGACCTCTCTCCGTACATGGTCCGGATC
>CAZBJW010000010.1:0-29138 GCA_964492135.1 uncultured Anaerolineales bacterium | reverse complement strand
GTCCGGATCACTGCTAGGAAGTTCCGTCGGCGCGGACGGGATGCTCCCATCTGTCTGGCGCGGGCTGAGGAACTACCTTTTCGCGACAAGACTTTCCACTCGCTGGTCATCACCTTCCCCGACTACTTCGTCCTCGATCCCACAGCGCAAGAGGAGATGGCTCGGGTGCTCGTGCCCGGGGGACGATTGATTGTGGTGGACGGAGCACACATACCGAGAGAGGACGCATGGAGTCGGCTTCTCAATTGGGCCTTCAGGATTACGGTCTCACCTCGGAGTCGGGAGGTGGCCCAGAGCCCGCTCTTTCATCCCGGGTTCACCGTGGAGCAGAGAGAAGTGTTGGATGGCTGGGGTGCGATAGGGGTCATCGTTGCGGTCAAGGAGTCCACCGACCTGATGCGGTAGATTTCCGTGACCTCTGCTGATGGCAGGTGTTACAACAATTCAGAGAGAGTAGGAGGATAGTGAGAAATGGACTTGGAGAAGGCCATCAGGGAGCGACGCAGTATACGGAAGTACAAGCCCGATGCGCCCATCCCTCGGGAGGACATCGAGGCCATGGTCGAAGCTGGACGTTGGGCTCCTAGCAGCACCAACATCCAACCTTGGCGTTTCATCGTGGTCGAGGACAGGGAGACAATCGCGGCCATGGCTCAGGCGGTCTACGACAAATTCCAAGCGCTTTCCAAGGAAGCTCTCGGCAAGGGTGAGAAGAGACTGGCCGCTTTCTGTCGGTTCCTCCGCAGCTATGGGAGCTTCTTTGCTGAGGCTCCAGTGGTGGTGGTGGCCTGTGCCAAGCCGTATGAGAATCCTGTGCTCAAGATGCCTATGGCCACCGTCTTGGAGAAGGTCAGTGAGCTGGAGTGTTTGAATGTGGATCTGAAGCCCATTGTCATTGACACGGTGCAGAAAAGTGTGGCTATGGCCGTCCAGAACATGCTCCTCAAGGCCCACTCGATGGGGTATGGCACCTGCGTCATGGATGCTCCCATCGCCATAGGGGACACTCTGCGCCAAATGCTCGACATCGACGCCGACCTGGAGTTGGTGATGGTGATCCCCATGGGGGTCCCCCAGTCTTCCGACGTCGAAGCACCGGAGAGACTGCCTGTGGGGGAGGTGATCCGGTACCATCAGCCATAGGCTGCGGGGGAGCAGTTGCCCTTGGTGGAACCCCGTTGGCCCTCCTTGGGCCAGGTGTCATGGCAGAGCAGGCAAGTGCAGTGACACTCGCCTCTCCGCCCACGTCAGGAAAGTCGCGGGCGTTGATCAGAGCTCGATCGGGACCTCGGAACCCAGACTTTGTCCGCTTCTCCCAGGGGCAAGGTAGACGTTCGGCGACGACGTCAGGAGGGGACAAAGGGATTACGTACTCAGCAATTCCTCTTCCAGGTACCTGCTGTCGAGCCCATCGTACCCCATGTCCGCCGCAAGCTCTTCAGGGGTGAACTCCTGCCCCTGACGCCACAGGGAGATCAGGTAACCTCCTGCCTCTCCTGTACTGAACCACTCGGGACCGTACCGATTCTCCAGAAAGCGCCGCAATTGGACCTCGAAGATCCAGGCCCGCAGATACTGCGCGCAATAGAAGGCGTCATCCACATCGTCCAGGTAGTTCTCGGCCCCTATCGCCACTCCCAGAGCATCGCCCAGGTGCCGTACGTATTCCTGATCGGCTCCTTCCAACTGGGTATGCAACTTCTGTTCATAGAGCAGCTTGCTGCTGTAGCGGCGCAACAGCCAGAGCTTCTGAAACCGGGCGAGCTCAAGGTACTGGCCGAAGTCCTGGGCGCCAATAACCGTCTCCAGCCAGTGGGGATTGAGCAGAAGATAGTGGAACAGGAATGCGTACGCTTCTGTGACCGAGTTGTCGCCCAGCCGCTTGTAAGGAAAAGCCAGGTCGGGATCGACGTTCGCGAAATGCTCGGCATGGCCAGCTTCGTGGAGCAGACTTGCATAGTCTTCCTGTCCGCCTTGCGGCTTGATAACTAGTTTTACCTCCTCGGGCACCCGGATCGGGACGCAGAAGGCGCGCGGCGACTTGAGGGGCCTGGGCTCGATATCCGGTTCCAGGTTCTTCTGTTGGGCCAGATCGATGCCCATGCCCGCCAATGTGCGTGTCAAAGCGGGGATCATAGCCTCCTTAGGAAACAACCCGTCAAACTGGGGAGCCCGAAACAGATATAGCACATCGCAAGTGCCCGCTCGCTTCGCGGACGCGTCAATGGTGTCCAGAAAGGCTTCCAAACGCCCGTAGAACAACTCTCTCGTCTCGTCGAGGAGATCCTGCATCTGGTTGGTCAGTGAGGGGAGGCCAAGGCCTCGGAGCTGGTCACATAGGTCGGCGTACCCGTCGAAGCCAAGGTCTTTGGCCTTGTCATGGAGGATTCTCAGCCGGTCCTCTCTCTCGGGATTGGCGCTGGCGGTGACCCGTCGCTCCAGTTCATCGAGTTGGTGGCGTCGAGTCATGTTGGCTTCGTTGGAGATCATCGGTCTCAGGTTGTGATAGGGTACTTCCCGGCCCTCCCATTCCACAGTTGCCTGTCTCATGGCATTGCTGATGCTCTCGGTCACACCCTTTACGAGGTTCTCCAAATACTCCAGAGTGGCCCACTCAGCCAAATACCGATCGCGTCTGTCCTTGGCACGGGCCAATAGCTCTTTGACCATATCCACGGTGAAGAGGTGGGAGTAGCGCTCATATATGGGAGTAATGCTCAGTTGCTCTTTTAGCCCTGCCTCTGCCAGATAGTATTCTCGGTACAACTCTTGATGAAAGGCGTCTGCCTGCTGCTCAAAGTTCGGGATCATTCCTGTGCTACCTCCTATGGCAACTGCAGCAGTGGACGATAGGGGATGCTTTTTGGAGCGAGGGTCGGAAGGTGGAGCAAATCAGGCCAACAGCTCCTTGACCGCTGCCATGATATTCTCCACCTGGGGCACCATGTGGCGCTCCAGAGTTCGGTTGTACGGTACGGGGATATCGAGACCCGCCAGCCTGATGATTGGTGCGTCGAGATAGTCGAAGGCCTCGCTCTCCATGATCCTTGCCGCTATCTCGGCGCCTACGCCCCCGGTCTTGCACGCCTCGTGGGCGATGATCACCTTTCCCGTATTGACGATGGACTTGGTGAGCGTGTCGTCGTCGAAGGGTTTGAGAGTGCGCGGGTCGACGACCTCCGCCTCAATGCCCTCCCCGGCCAAAGCCTCCGCCGCCTCCAAGGCTCGGGGAACCATGATCGAGGTCGCCACGATGGTCACATCCTTGCCGGGCCTCTTTACGTCTGCAAGCCCTATGGGGATGGTGTACTCCTCCTCCGGCACGGACCCTCTCATCTTATACAGCAGCTTATGCTCTACGAAGACCACCGGATTGTCATCTCTGATGGAGGACAGCAGCAGCCCCTTCGCGTCATAAGGGGTGCTGGGCATCACCACCTTCAGGCCCGGTACGTGGACGAACCAGGCCTCAAGACTCTGCGAATGGTGGGCTGCAGCCCCCGTGCCTGAGCCTCCAGGCGTGCGCAGCACCAGAGGAACCTTGGCCTTGCCGCCAAACATGAAGCGTAGCTTGGCTGCCTGATTGACCAGCTGATCCATGGCAAAGGTGGTGAAGTCCATGAACATTATCTCGGCCACGGGACGCATGCCGACCAGAGCCGCTCCCGTCGCCGCACCCATGATGCCTGCCTCGGAAATGGGCGTGTCGCGCACTCGTTCTTCGCCAAACTCGTCTATCAAGCCGTACGAAACGCCGAAGGCGCCGCCATATCTGCCCACGTCCTCCCCGATGAGAAACACGGAGTCGTCGCGGCTCATCTCTTGGCGAAGCGCCTCTCTTATGGCCTGGGCATAGGTTATCTCCCTCATCTAGGCATACACCCCTTCGAGTATCGTATCCACTGCGGGCTCTGGGCTGGCTTGGGCGAATTCCAGCGCCTCAGCGATGACCCTGCTGGCCGTCTCCTCTATGGAGGTGGCTTCCTCCGAGCTGATGACGCCATTGGCAACCAGGAGGTCACGAAACCGCGGGATGGGATCTTTCTCCTTCCAGGCCTGGACCTCTTGCTTGGTGCGATAGAGTTCCTGATCGCTTTTCGAGTGGCCTTTCCAACGGTAGGTGACACACTCTACGAGTGTCGGCCCTCCACCGGCCCTCGCCCTTTCCACGGCTTCGGTGGCCGCTTCGTAGACCTCTACTACGTCATTGCCATCCACGGTCACGCCCGGCATGCCGTAGCCTGCCGCTCGCTGGGCGATCCTCTCTATCTTCAAAGCCCGTTTTGTCGACATAGACATTCCGTATTGGTTGTTCTCGCAGACGTAGACCACGGGAAGGGACCAGATGGCGGCCATGTTCAACGCTTCGTGGAAAGATCCTTGGTTTGCCGCGCCGTCCCCGAAGAAACCCATCACTATTTCGCCCCTTCGTTGCATCTTTAAAGCAAGGCCCACTCCCACTGCAAGAGGGATTCCTCCTCCGACTACGCCATTGGCTCCGAGGTTCCTGCCCTCCATATCGGCGATGTGCATGGAGCCACCCCGCCCGCGGCAGTAGCCTGTTTCCTTGCCCAGGAACTCCGCCATCATCAGGTTGATGTCGGCTCCCTTGGCGATGCAATGACCGTGTCCACGGTGGGTGCTGAGGATATAGTCGTCAGCCCTCAGGGCATAGACACTCCCAACGGCACACGCCTCCTGGCCGACAGATAGATGCATAGTGCCGTGCACGAGTCCTCTAGCAAAGAGGTCGTCGACGGCCTGCTCGAAAAGGCGGATGGTGTGCATCGTGCGCAGCATGTCTATGTAGTCTTCTCGTTGCAGTTCCACCATGCTATCCCTCCAGCTTTGATTCTAGCCCCTAGGGCATCGAAAGTCAACGGTGGTACCATTAGCCTATTGACAGTAGCGCACAAGCTATACTAAAATTTAGTAATGATTAATAGCGCTTAGCATTCCTGCCATTGGAGCGTGCGCCCTCTTCTAAATAGAAGAGGACGTTTTGCTGCAGGATTCTGACACCCACCCAATCTGTGTGTTGCCAATGCTTCAGGTGTGGGCGGATCCTCCGGTTGGTTGACCTAGTGCTGAAGCGGGCGTATAATCGGCCGCCGTCTGTATGGACTGTAGTCAGGGTTCAGCTGCGCACGGCAACGATCCAGAAACACTGCTTACGGAGTCTCACTCGAATGGAAACGGGTGCCACTGACTTGACCTGGTCGGCCCGCGGGAGGGGCGCAAGATGGCCTTGAAAGGGAATCTCAGGGACTTCAACGTCACTCAGCTTTTCAACCTCATCAACCTCGCCCGCAAAACGGGTGCCCTGACCATCGAGGGGAGGGGTAGAAAGGCAGAGGTTTGCTTCAAGGAGGGCAGATTGGTCTGTGCGTCTATGAACGGGCAGGACACCGGTCTGATTGGCATGCTGGAAAAGGCAGGAAAGATCAGCCGGCAGCAGTCTCGCACTATTCGAGCCCGAGCCCAGACCGACGCCGACAAAGAACTCGGGTTGCTGCTGATAAACGCAGGCTTTGTGAGCCAGGACGACATCGTGGACAGTGTACGCTCCCACACGTTGGACGTAGTCTACCTCCTGTTCACCTGGACCGATGGTTCATTTCGGTTCGAGCCGAACAAGCTCCCCGCGCAGGGAGTGATTACAGTGCCCATCAATCTCGAGAACATCATCATGGAGGGCAGCCGACGGGTCAAGGAATATGAGATGCTGCGCAATGAGCTGCCGGACCTTGACATGGCGTTGAAGTTCACGCAGCGCCCAACTGCTCGGCTGCAGGACATCAGCCTGACGGTTGAGGAGTGGAGGGTGATCTCTTTCATCAATCCACGCAACACCATCAGACAGATAGCGAAAGCCAATTCGATGAGCGACTTTAAGATACGTAGGATCGTATATGGCCTGCTGTCGGCGGGCCTCGTCGAATTGGTGGTGCCAGAGAGGCCCGAGAGGGTTGCCGCCGTATCCAAGGCAGCGAGTGCGCCGCCGCCGGTGAAACGAAGCTTGATTCTTAGACTCATAGACAGGGTGAAGAGAATGTAGGTGGGCTTCTCCACGTTCTGCACAGTCGTTTATCCTGTAGGATCAGTTGGTGCACATGGAAACCGTGAAGGTGGTCATTACCGGACCTTTCAATGCTGGGAAGACCGCGTTCATCAGCAGCATCAGCGAAATTGAGGTCGTCTCGACCGAGCGCAAGATCACGGACGGCTCGCGAGTAGTGAAGGGGCAGACCACAGTGGCGATGGATTTTGGTCGCATCACTGTGGACGAGGACTTGGTGCTCCATCTGTTCGGCACCCCCGGTCAGAAGAGGTTCGACTTCATGTGGGAGATTCTCTCTGAAGGTATGCTGGGCTTCGTGGTAGTGGTCGATAGCGCTCGGCCGGAGACCTTCACAGAGGCTAAGATGATACTGGATCGCTTTTACAGGTTTTCCCCCTCGCCCTACGTCATAGCCGCGAACAAGCAAGATCACGAGGATGCTTGGCCCCCAGAAGATCTTCGGATTGCCCTGAAAGCCCCCTCGGACACAAAAGTGCTGTCGTGCGTGGCTACGGAGCGCGAGAGCGTCAAGACCGTGCTCCTGGAACTGCTCTACTCGATCCTCAGTTCGATGGATGAGGAGCGGTCCTCATAGCAGGCTCGCAGCGTTGTGTTAAGCCTGCGATGCGTATCCAAGGACGATGGCGGATGGCGATGCGGATCCCTTAATCGTCTGAGTGACGGGCTCAGGACTGCTTAAGGAGGAAAATTGATGGCGAAACCGAGGACGGTACTGATGGTGGAGCGCTTGAGAGATCTTCAAGTGAGCACTCCTGACATCGAAGCCTCGGCGGTGGTCAGCCTGGATGGATTGATCATGGCTTCCTCCCTCCCGGCAGGAGTGGAAGAGGACCGGGTCTCGGCCATGTCAGCTGCCATGCTTTCTCTGGGTGAGCGCATAGCGGGCGAGTTGGGACGGGGCATGTTGGAACAAGTCTACATCAGAGGAGAGAACGGGTACGTCATCCTCAGAGCGGTCGGTGAGGAGGCAGTTCTCACAGTACTCGCTCGCAGTACTGCGAGGCTGGGCTTGCTGCTGCTGGACATGAAACGGGCGGCGGAGGACTTAGCAGAGATTGTGTAACGCATAGTTGATCCGAAGTTCCATTGTTGCTGGAGGTGTTCCCTGGAAGCATCTGAAGCCGCAGAAAGGTACCATTCCGACAAATTGGCACGCATGTACCTGGTGGCCCTCGAGGATGTGATGGGCAGCAACGGGCTCGCTGCCGTCCTTCGCCTGGCCAAATTGGGACATCTGATTGGCAACTATCCCGCAGACACCCTTGAGCGCCAGTTCAGGTTTCACGACTTTGCGGCGGTCAATCAGGCCATTCAGGAGGTGTATGGAACTCAGGGCGCCAAGGGGCTATGCTCGCGAGCAGGCAGGGCCACCCTGAAATATGCCATCGCGGATGGAGTCCTCTTTGCGGAGCTGACAGGCCCAGCTTTCGAATTGCTGCCTCCGGTGGCGAAGGTCAAGGTGGGATTGAGCACTCTGGCGACAGGCCTAGCTGACTTGAGCGATGAGATAGCCTACGTGCAGGAGGATGGAGACAACCTCATCTTCGCCGTGGAGCAATGCCCTGAATGCTGGGACAGGACGTCAGAATCGCCCGTCTGCTACGGAACTACGGGTATGCTGCAAGAAGCCGTACATTGGCTTGGCGAGGGACCACAGTTCACGGTGGATGAGACCGCATGTGTGGCGAGCGGCGATGAGGCGTGTACCTTTGTGATCGTCAAGCAGGCTGACGAAGAGGCGTCAGACGGCCAGGGTTCGCCCGTGCAGGCACAGGATTCGGTTGGCGATTGACCGCATGGGGAGTAGGGGTTTGGCGTACGACGTCGAGTCTGTGCCTGGCGTTTGACATCACTCTGTGGAAGAAGACTTGCTGCATGCTGTCGGCTTTACAAATGAGGTGATCTGGCTTATAATATGTTAGAAAACTGAATACTAGCATCCAGGGGAGCTTGGTGAGCCAGGCTGAGAGGAGGGCCCGCAATGCCCTCGACCCCACGAACCTGATCCGGATAATGCCAGCGTAGGGATGGTTGCTTGCGTCGTGACGTGAGCCGCTGCTCTGCCTGGGCAGCGGTTTCTTTTGGAGGACAAATGCGTGCTGTGATTGTAGCCAACGGGCCTCTGGTGAGGCCGCCTTTTCGACGGTTCGTGATGGGAGAGGACGACTTGGTGGTCTGTGTTGATGGGGGTGCCAATAATGCTATCGCATTGGGGCTCAAACCCGATGTTGTGATAGGCGACATGGACTCGCTGGGCCCTGAGTTGCGAGAACATCTGGAGCAGGAAGGTTGCCGGTTCGTGGAGTACCCTTCGCGCAAGGACGAGACGGACTCCGAACTGGCCGTTCGGTATGCCTTGTCGCAGGGCGCAAAGGAGTTCATCCTCCTGGCCGCACTCGGGGGACGAATAGATCATACCCTGGCGAACATCATGCTCTTGGCCCTCCCGGAGTTGGAGGCGATGGGCGCCAGATTGATCGATGGGCACCAAGAGGTGCTCCTAGTACGGGATAAGGTCCTGATGGAGGGCGAGCCCGGTGACACGGTATCCCTAATACCATTGTCTGGAGACGTCGTGGGCATCGACACTGAAGGTTTGGAATATGGCCTCCAGAACGGCACTTTGAAGTTCGGTGCGGCCCGAGGAGTCAGCAATGTGCTCGTGGCAGCCCAGGCCTCGGTGCGGGTCAAGAGAGGGCTGCTGCTCTTAGTGCATCATCATGGAGATCTACCATCGAGTGAAACTGGAGTAGACCTTCAAGGAGGGAGCGATGAGTGACATAACCCTAAGCTTTGAGGTGATTCCGATCTGTGACGACCCTTATCCCGTGGTAGACAAGGCGATCGACGTCGTGCAGCGATCAGGGGTGAAGTATGAGGTGGGACCCCACGAGACGACGATGGAGGGTGAGTTGGATCAGCTGCTAGAGATTGCCAAGGCGGGACACCGTGCCTGCTTCGAGGCTGGGGCTCGGCGGGTAATCACTTTCATCAAAATCGTGGATGCGGTGGAGGGCACGACCATCGCGGAGAAAGTGGCCAAGTACCGGTAGTCATGAAGGCTGAAGAAAAGCAAGCAGCATCTCGCAAATCCAACAATCCGTCTTCTGTTGCCCCGCTTAAGGCTCCTTTCGGGACTCGCGTCCGTCGCGTTTTGCAGCAATATGCTCCGCCCCTCACGCTGTTGCTCCTCTTGTTCATGGCTTGGCAGATTGGAACTTGGGTGACGAGAGTCCCCAAGTGGTTGCTGCCTTCCCCATGGCAGGTCATCCAGGCTGGGGCAGAGGCCTCGCACCTGCTAGGTCCGCATGTTTGGCAGACTCTAAAAGAGACTTGGTTGGGCCTGGCTCTTGCTCTAGTGGTTGGGCTGGGTCTGGCCGTGGTCATAGACTTCTCGGCTCTGTTGCGACGCACCTTCTATCCGCTGTTGGTTGCTTCCCAGACGGTGCCCATTCTGGCTCTCGCCCCTCTTCTCATTATCTGGTTTGGATACGGTATTATGCCCAAGGTGATCGTGGTGGCTCTGGTTTGCTTCTTCCCCATCGTGGTCAGCACCGCCGACGGCCTGCGAGTCGCCGATCCTGATCTGATCGCTTTACTGCGCGCCATGGGGGCCAACAGGCGGCAGATCTTCCTGAAGGTGCGGCTGCCTGGGGCTCTACCCTCTTTCTTCTCCGGCCTGAAGATCGCCATCACGTATAGCGTCGTTGGCGCCGTCATTGGTGAGTGGGTTGGTGCGAGCCGCGGCTTGGGCATCTTCATGATTCGCTCTTCCAAGAACTTCTTGACGGACCGGGTCTTCGCCGCGATCGCCATCACTTCGCTGCTCAGTATTATGATGTTCGCAGTGGTCGTGGTGCTGGAACGTGCATTGCTTCCCTGGTACTACGCTCATCGAGAGGAGGTGTGGCAGGAAGTTTGAACTATTGGCACGATGCTAATGGATTCCCGAAGACAATGTGAATGAAGGAGGAAAAGGATGTCCATGTTGAAGCCCAGCAAGATGACGTTGTTGTTGGTGCTGATGCTGATGGTCATCAGCTGTCAGGCGGCTCAGCCGACGGCCACGGTGCCGCCCACCCCGGTGGTGGCGATGCTGGACTGGTTCCCCAACACGAATCACACCGGCCTCTATGTGGCCGTCGACAAGGGTTGGTACGCCGAGGAAGGGTTGTCGGTAGAAATCGTGCAGCCGGCGGAGGGAAGTACGCTGGTTCAGGTGGTGGCGGCGGGCCAGGCCGATTTCGGCATCAGCTACCAGGAGGAAGTATCCCTCGCACGGGCAGAAGACATACCCATCGTTTCCATCGCAGCCATCATCCAACACAACACCTCCGGCTTTGCCAGCCCTGCAGATAGAGGGATCACGCGTCCCCGGGATTTTGAGGGCAAGAGATACGGCAGCTGGGGTTCGCCCATCGAGCGAGCTGTGCTAGATGTCCTGATGGCCTGTGATGGTGGCGACGTGAACGAGGTGGAGTTCATCGATATCGGCTGGGCCGACTTCTTCACCGTCGTCGAACGAGATGTCGACTTCGCCTGGATATTCTACGGGTGGACCGGCATCGAGGCGGGGTTACGTGGGATGCCTCTGAACATCGTGATGCTCAGCGACTGGACGCGGTGCGTCCCGGACTACTACACGCCGGTGATCATCACCAGCGAGCAGAACATTGCGGAGAAGCCTGATTTAGTCCGCAGCTTCATGGCCGCCACATCCAGGGGTTTTGAGTTCGCCATCGAGAATCCCAGTGAAGCGGCCGACATCCTCTTGAAGTACGCTCCAGAGAGCAACCCCGATCTGGTGCAGCGTAGTCAAGAATGGCTGAGCCCTCAATACCAGGCGGATGCGGCCAGATGGGGCGAGCAGAGCCTGGAGACATGGCAGGGCTATGCCGATTGGATGGCCGATCGCGAGTTGTTGCCCCGGCACATCGATGCCGAGAAAGCCTTCACCAATGAGTTCCTACCGTGACACCGTGAGCCAGATAGAGCTGCGCGGGGTGACCAAGGCCTTTCGCGTGGACGGTAAGCTAGTGACGGCGCTAGATGGTGTGAACCTCGCCGCCAGGGCTGGGGAGTTCGTCGTGCTTATTGGCCCCAGCGGTTGCGGCAAGACCACCTTGCTGAACATCGCCTGTGGCCTGATGCGGGCCGATGCCGGCGAGGTACTGCTGGATGGCCGGGCGGTTCAGGAGCGGACAGGGCTGCTAGGCTACATGCTACAGAAGGACCTGCTCCTGCCCTGGCGTAGAGTTCTCGACAACGTCATCCTGGGTCCAGAAATCGGTGGATTCGATCGGAAGGCAGCGCGGAAGGAAGCCGAGGGACTGTTACCTCTTTTTGGACTGGAGGGATTCGAGCACAGCTATCCGGTAACCTTGTCGGGCGGCATGAGGCAGAGGGCCGCCCTGTTACGAACCTTCCTCTGCAAGCGAAATGTGATGCTCCTCGACGAACCCTTCGGTGCGCTGGACGCCCTTACCAGGCGCGGTTTGCAGGAGTGGCTGCTCAACGTTTGGAGCCAGTTCCGACAAACCATTCTCTTCGTCACCCACGACGTGGATGAAGCGATCTACCTCGCAGACCGCGTGTACGTAATGACCTCGCGGCCCGGCAGAATCAAGCTGGAGTTGAATATTCCGCTGTCACGCCCCCGCAGTGGGGATATGATCACTTCGAGTGGGTTCGCGGAGCTGAAGAAGCAGTTGCTGGTTTCGCTGGAGGAAGGGCAAATTAGTCTTCATTGAAATCGGGCTGCTTTCCAGGCTATTCATGAATACCCCCTCCTTTGCTCGGAGGGAACTGCTGGGCTAGCGAGGTGCAGGTCCGGGACTGATGTGCCTTCGAGAGCCAGGGCATTGAGGAGAGATCTGGAAGGTACGGCTTCATCGCGTACGTCGCCAGGCCGATCAATGTGGCCAGGGAAATTCCCAGACTCACCCACTCCAGGGTGGACTTCTTGTATTCAAAGATCACCTCTGCGGGATAGGAGGTATCCCCGGGTAGTGGCACGTACATGAAGTCGGGCCCCGCGCGATATATCTTCAGTTTGCCTCCTTCCGCGTAGGCGTGCCAGTTGGGGAAGAAGGACTCCTTGAAGAGAACACCCTTCGCAGGAGTCAGAACCTTGACCTCCCGTCTCTGAGGGTGGACAAAGAGGGCCTCGTAGTCCGGTTGGGGCTGATCTTCTCCGGCCACCCATTCTATCATCTGAGCCAGCAAGCGAGATTCCTCCTCGTTGCGATAGGTGTTGATGTGGTATGGTAGGTTCATCCCCGTCCACACTACTCTCCCCTTGCCATATTGGCCGGCCACCACGATGGGGTGACCATTGGTGAAGAGGATGGGCTTAGCCCAGCCGCGGACGTCTGACTGAGCCACGCTGGAAACTCCCCAGGGTCCGCCGTCGTAGATCGCAGCGCCAAAAGCAGAGAGATCAATGCCGTCCAGAATCTCGTGGTCCACGCTGGTGAGATCCCACTCTGTGCCGTAGTTGGTCACCGTGGTGAGACTCACCGGGATCGGCTCGGGGATAGAGGACGCGTTATCGAAGGGCGAGCCATTGGCCTCCACGATCAGGCCGCCGCCCTCTCGGACGTACTCGGCAAGGAGGTTAAGCGATTTGTCTTGGTCGCGAAAACCGAACCCGTACATGATGAGCACGTCGAATGATGAGAGCTCATCCTGAGTATACTGATCGATGTATTCCTTGCCGCGGAGCGGGATGAGACACTGACTGTTGCAGTTGGCATGGGCGAGACTGCGGAAGATTACCTCGTAATCGGCTTCGGCTCCAACTATTGACGCCACCGGGCCACCTGCGGCCCGGAGTACAGGGTCGGCCTCCGTGTACTGAAACTCACGAAGCCTCAGGCCTGTCGTGTCGACCCCTACGAGCAAGGGAAACCTGGCGTTCTGAGCCTCATACTTTGCGGCCCTGGCAGGATCCGTCGATATCCACTTGACGGCAAACCAATTCAGCAGAAAGTCCGTCTCCTCCCAGTTGCTCGCCCAGTCCCATATTGCCTTGTCGAACCAGAACCTCCAATCGGGTATTAGTATTCCGTAGCCAATATAGTCTCTGGTCTGCGGAACTTCGTACCGATAGTTGAACCATATGGCTTGGGTGGCATTGGGGACCGCAAAACGATGCTGCTTGTCGCCAGAGTCTACGATGAAGTATCTCGACGTGAGTGACTCTTCCGACTCGGGATCGCTTTCGTTGACCGTGTGATATCTCAGCAGATTGATCTGAGAGATACTCGATAGACCGATCATGCCAAGAAGCGCGCCAAGTAAGATCAGTCTCGCGCTCCTCCTTATCTGCCTCAGGAGCATCCCGCCGAGTATTCCACATAGCATGGACCCGAAGAGCGCGCCCAGGGCCAGAGCGTTAGGCGGTATGAGGCCATCAATATACAGACGAGAAGGAAAGCCGAAGTAGCCAGCCCCGGCGTAGACTATGGGCAGAACAGTCATGACCAGCAAGGCCAAGACTACTCCTCTTTCCACAGAGTCCGTCGGCAAAGGACGCCTTAGGAGAAAGAGCATGAGAAGCAGCATGAGTAGCGGCAGAAGCAACGGGGAAAGAGAATTGCCTCCCTCTATGCTCGCTAGCGGATTAAAAAAGTCAACCACCGGTGCGGGTTGATAGGGCATGTCATGACCTATGAACCGAGACGCCGATTTCGAGAGCAAGAAGGGCACGTAGAAATAGGCGGTCAGGAGGACCGTTAGTACGCCGATGGAGAAGGGCCTGCTTATCCGGCTTACTGGTTTCCTCGATCCGAAGAAGGGGATGAGCATCGCAGCAGCTATGGCCAGATGGCCCGTCAGAAGATGGCTCTGGAGACTTAGCGATAGAAAGAGAATCGCCAAGACAAGAGAACGTCTGAAACCCTTGGATTGGGGATGCTCAGAATCTTGGACAAGTCTTGCTGACCACCAAACCGAAATGGCCAGGAAGCCCAAACCCAAGAGGCGCGGATACAAACCCGCGCTCAGGAACCAATTCCAGATGGCTGGTGACGTAAGGGCGAGTAGCGAGGCCGCCAGAGAGACGAGAGAATTCTTGGTGACTGCGTAGACCAACTGCTGTACCCCGATTCCCACACATGTCAGACCTATGCCTGCCGTGACAATGAGGGAACCACAGAGAGAGGTGACGCCCAGCTTAACCAACAGGCTCGCCAGATAGTACAACAGGGGTGCATACCACAGAAGGAGGGGCGTGCCAGCCGCCCAGTGATACTGCCAATCGTGATGCGGGAAGAACTGCAGGATGTACTGTACCTTAGTCATATGGGAATAGGGATCGATGCCTTTGGGGAAGCCGCTCAAAGCATCCGTACAGTTCCCCCACCAGAGGATGAAAGCAAGGATGATCAGGATACTGGCCGCGGACTTGGCGATGGGCGTGATTCGGCTGGCGAAGGAGGTGAGCCTCACGTTAGAGGTCATTTCTGCCTGCTCTTCTCCTATGGGCTGCGTGTGCACACACCCCCATAACGGTCAGACCACTTACCGCTCCGCCCAGGTATTCGTCCCAGACCCGACCGTGCTGTAGGATGATCTCGTACTCCCCTGGCGAGTCAGGCTCGATGATCATGAATCCCAGGGGGTCGGGGCGGACTCTCAAGGCAGTCCTGGCGGCAGATGCTCGCCACCCCGAGTCGTAGGTCACCTTCACCAGTATTGCCTCCCCGGGTCGCACCTCGGCATCTATGCTGACCCTGTCCACCGAGTCCACCGTATTCAGGGCGTTCCTGCCGCTTTCCACCACGTCAACGTAGGCTTGAAGGCTCTCCTTATCTGCGCCATTCTCGATAGAGGGGAGCGCTCGTAGCCTTCCGAGATCTACAAGCTGTACTAGACCGCCTGAGGCTGAGGGCACTTCGAAGATGACGCTTCCAGCCTTCGAATAGACTGGCTCCAAGAGCCCCTCCAGTTTCTCGGGATGCACATAGTCGTGAAACGGGTCCGGTGACTCGGGGTAGTTCACCAGTATGTACCGGACGTTAAAAGTCTTGGCCCAGAGTACCGCCAGTGAGCCATCTTCTCCTGCGTTGATCTGGTAAGCGGCGTGCTCCCACCAGGGGTTGGTGCCCGACTGGTCTAGCCCTCCCCTAACCTGGGGCACGTCAGAGAAGAGGTTCAGCCAGAAGGTGGTGTTTCCGGTGACGTAGACTCTTTCGTGTTTCTCGGTGCGCTCTGCCAACCAACGAGCGATCTGGTACTCGACGGTATCGACGATCCCGGACCGAGGCCGTGTGATAATTCTTGAGGCGCGCAAGAAGGGAAAGGCTAGAATTGCCATGAGTACTATCAAGCCCACGGCAGCCAGGATGGCGGGGGCGGCTCGTCTCCTCCTTGAAGCCAGCAAATCATACATCCAGGTGACAGCCAGCCCCAGGAGCAGGGTGAAAGCCATATCCAATTCTGGCATGTATCTGTTGGGTTGAGGCGCCAGGACCCAGTGGAAGCTGTACCAGGAGAAGACTATGAGGCCGATAGTCGCTAGCCAAAGGGAGGCTAGCAAGAGGGGCTGGGGTTTGTGCCTTCCAGAAAAGAGCACGAACAGCACTCCAGATAGCGACAGCAGCAGAAGCAACAGAGGCCAAATAGCCACCAGGTTATGAAGCACCTGAGAGCCGCTGCCAAAGGAGAAGGAGGCCTTGATAAACGATAGGTTGAACCAGAAGGCGGATAGTCCATAGGCCAGCACAACCGAAATCACGGCACTTCTCAGTTTCTTCGTCGGCTCGCCGGCCACCATCTCGGTGACTAGGATGGCGGCCAGGATTATGCCCAGCGCAAACAGGGCGACGAGGTTGATGAGCGCCACGAGACCCATAGAAAGAGCGGCTCCTAGATAGTTGGGGAGCTTGGGCTCCCTCAAGGCCCGTAGGAGGAAAAGGGCTGCCAGCGGTGTGAAGGCCAAAGCGCATGTGTGGGGCCCTTCACCGTAAAGCATCAGTACGAGCAGCCGCCAAGGGGCGTAACCGAAGCCTTGGGCCACGTTCCTCACCTCTGGTATCAGATAGACGAAAGAGGGCAGTAAGCTGTAGGCCAGACCAGTCACAAAGGCTGTGACGCGGCGCCTGGTCAGATACAGGACCAAGGCATACCAGGTGACGGCGGTGAGCACATAGAGAGAAGCCGTGATCAGCCGATAAGCGGCAGGGATACTCAGAGAAGTGATGACGTGGAAGAGGGCCAAAGTGTAGGGCAACATAGGGGTATAGAAGATGCGAAAGGGGTATCCACCATACCAAAGTGGGTTCCAGGTAGGACAGGGAGGATGCTGCGCGATGAATCGCGCCACAGCCATGTACACGGGCTCCACAGAGGAAGTATACTGGGTATATTGGCCCTGAAAGAGAGGGTAGACCACAGCTACGTTGAGAGCCAAGAGCCCGAATGCCGCTGCGAAATCTTTCGCTCTTGAGGCCCTCCTGCTCTCAAGCACCGCTCGTCTCCATGAGGAGCTCACGGACCCGCCAGCTCGTCTGAACACTGCCCAGACCATCTGAGGCAGACCCGTAGGGCCTCCCGATCCGTTGGGCGAACCCTATTGTCATCGAGACCCCATCTATCTCACGTCCCCGGCCTGCAAGTGCCCTCCTTGGACCGTTCAGGGGACTCCAGTACACAACCATGCGCGAAGTACCAGAATCCAAAAAGCCAGAGCAGGATCAGGATGCTGCCGCCATAGTCGTGGAAGACGACCGCTGGCAGTTGCCCTGCATAGTAGGCCACCACGCAGACCACGCTTATGCGCAACAGATTCACCAGGAAAGTGCCTAAGAAGCCGAGAATCACCACCTCAGCCTTGCTCTGCCGGGTGAAGCACCCCTGCAGGCCCGTGACAAGAGTGATGGCGAAGAGGATGAAACTTTGCCAGCCCACACAGTTCCAGCTGATGTATATGGGTATGGTGCTCGCGCCCTTGGTCAGGTAGACGGAGGTCTGGCTGGCAGCAGCGCTGATGCCGATGAGCCTGACGAGCGCGGCAATCATCCTGGCCTCCACAGGGACCACCCAGGCCCTGAGGAATTCGTCCAGCCCCAGCCGTATCACCAAGGTCGTAAGGATCTCATTGAAGGTGGTGACCAAGGGCAGCAGCAGGAAAATCACCGAGACCAGGACGAGTAGCAGTTGATAGGTTTGGCGGCCGGGATCTGCTCTCGCTCGGCCTGCTCCCATCGTCTGTTTGCTGATCATTTGGCTGCTCCTGTGGTGTGGCTTGCCCCGCTGCGCCTCCTTAAGACTGAGATGACTATGGGAATGCACCCCGTCAGGAGAAGGAACGCCACAGCTGTCTCGGGCACGATGATGCCCACCTCCAGCCGAGACGCGCTATAGCCCCCGTCCCAGTACACCACGACTGACCCGGGCGGTGCGATTTCCAACTGCAATCGGTCTCCTGCCTGAAAATCGAACGCCGCATGGCTGAAGCCGGTGCTGTACAACGTTGGTGTGCTGACCTTGCCTGGCACGGCGATGGTGCCGCTGCCTAATGTGGCCACCTCTTCGCCGGCTCTGTACACGCGGAGGGTTACTGGCATATCCTTGGGAACCGCGGCGCTGTTTGTGGCGTACACGTAGACTGTAGCTGTGCCCCCGTACAGCTCCTGGGCCTCATCGAATGTATCCGAGTAGAATCTGGCCCAAGCGGTCATGCTCTGCGAGGCCCCGCCTGGCTCGGTCTGATACATCATATAGGTCAGAGGAGCGGTATGGTCGTAGAACCAGAAAGTGCTGGAGTTATCGGCGATTGCCTCTACCCGCGTCGACATGGCTGCCAGGCCTGCTATCGCGACCAGCAGAAGATTGATCACTCCGAAGGGAAGGCGGACACGCGGGCGTCTGCGCATGGGTGGCCAAGGTGCACGCCAGCTGGCAAACCGTTCCGTGAGGTGACCTTGACCCACCCGTCCAGCGTATAGCCGTAAGACCGGCCCCAGGACCGCAACCCACCGACGGGGGATGAGCGTCGCCCCTCGCCTGAGAAGGCTGACCGCCCGCGTGGAGTGAAGCTGCTCCTGGGCGGGAAGATCATGGACGTTGCCCGGGATTGCCTCTTCAGTGGACTCGGAGCCGGCAATCGCCTGGGTGGCGACACGGCGGCTGGTCCTGGTCTTGGGCAGCAGTCTCCTCAGTTTCTTTCCGAAGTGAAGCTTTCCGATGATCTCGGTGATGCGACCGGTCTTGTCCGTCCTGTGCCATCCCCCTTCATCCTTCTCCCAGAGCCCTTTCAGAGCCGCGTAGGCCTGAAACGGGACCAGAAGATTGCTCAGGACCAGGAAGGAGAAGATGCCTGCCCAGCTGCGGCGCACCCCCCGCTCCCAGAACAGGCCTGAGAGGTTCATGAGCACCAAAGAGAAGAGGTTGCTGAAAACAAGACACCAGCCC
Organism: uncultured Anaerolineales bacterium; assembly: GCA_964492135.1. Taxonomy (GTDB): domain Bacteria; phylum Chloroflexota; class Anaerolineae; order UBA7937; family B3-Chlor; genus CAYGAW01. Next base: position 10,639 of record CAZBJW010000010.1, on the reverse strand, counting down.
AGTAGGGCCGTCCAGTAAGGGAGATGACGGCGGACGACCAACTCGGAGATGAACCACGAACTGGTGCCGATGATGAAGAAGATCGATTGCAGATAGTAGGGCACGTAGTAGAGGAACTCCACTTTCTCTCGCAGCGAGACATTGGGTGATCGCAGGATCTGGCAGAAGTACCTCTTGACGTTGTAAGTGTGCCCTTCTGCCCAGCGCATACGTTGTCTCGCGAGCTGCCTGAAGTTGGATACGCACTCCGCGGGCGCCTGGATAAAGGGCGTGTAGAGGACCTTGTAGCCGTCAAGGTATAGGCGGAGGGTGAGTTCCCAATCCTCGGTGATACTTGTGCCCCAGCCGTGCTTGCGGAGGACGTCGGCTCTGATCATGAACACCGACCCGGAGATCATCTTCATAGAGCCGAGGAGTTCTTGGCCTGGCCGCTCGATGACGTAGGAGCCGCTGAACTCAGCCCGGATGCCACGCGTTATCCAGTTCTCACTGGCATTGAGCATGTGCCATTGATAGCCCTGCACCACCGCTACCTGATCGTTGGCGTGGCGTTCGCCATCTTGGTTCTCCGTGTAGAAGTAAGCCAGGAACTGGTTGATGACATCTGGGGCCGGCATGAAGTCAGCGTCGAAGACTACGACGAACTCGGTGCGGGGATCCATGTGTCGGATGGCTGCCTGGAGAGCGCCGCCTTTGAAGCCACTTCTCTCCTGGCGATGGCTCAGTTTAACCCTGGGCTTTTCGGCCCATCGTTCCACGATCTTCGTGGTCTCATCGGTGGAGTCATCGGCGACCACGACTTCGTAGTTGTCATAATCAAGCGAGGTACAGGCGGTGAGAAGTCTGTCCACCACCGTCTTTTCGTTGTACAAAGGTAGGTGGATGGAGACAAACGGTTGCGCCTCACGGTCTGGACGGTACGCACCTGTCACAGCATTGTCAATGCCGTTGCCGAAGGTCTTGCGCAGGCCGTTGAGTAACCCGTTCCGCAATCCTTTGTCTTGCGTATTCGCGTTGCCATTGACCAGGCCGTCTTCACCGGCGAAGAGCAAGATGATGGCAACGCTGCCATAGTACTTCGTGGCATACACGAAGAAGAACAGCCCCAAGGCCAGCCCGATGACCGGGAAAAACGATGCTCCCAGCACGGCAAAGCCTGTCGAGAGGAGAGCCACAGGCGCTCCTATCAAGATGAGCCTTTGCCATTGTAGCGAACCGATCTCCGCTACCAGCCTTCTTACGAGTATAGAAACATTGACGCCCACTTCGTCTCTGAACCTCTATCCGTCATAGTAGTGGCAAAGAGCCGCTGATGGCTCTCGTGCGATTGGTCTGAGACGCTGCGCGTACAGTGCTAGACGCTCCGGACAGCCTTAGTCGAATGAAACACGGGAGCGTCCTTTGGTCCTCCGGCACTGCGGATTCTGCTTGGCGGTTGGAGACCACGCCCCTGAACGGAACATCGCTGCAAAACCGACTCTACTTGCGTAGACGTGCAAGATCTATGCCAGGCGTAGAGTTCCACTAAGTGAGACGGGACGTAGAGCACACATGACACGATGCTCTCTGGTCAGGTGCTGTCAAGGCTCAACATTGTTGGGAGAAGGCACTCTGGAGCCACAACATGTGGGCCACGCATGCTGGCCGCTACTGGATATTGTGGCCTCGCAGCCTGGGATCTCACTCACACGTCACCGTACGAGAACTTGGCTAACCAAGGAGACATTGTGCGGGTGCATTCCATTATCCGCCAGCGCCACTGCCGCGAACGAAGAAAATCACACAGTGAGTAATCTTCCTCACATCCACCTTCCCCAGTCGTGACATTTCGATACCGCGTGGCCCAGAACCTAGACGATTATCTGGGCGCGGGCAGCATCACCAGGATCAGTACAGTACAGAGTATGCTTCAGCTTTTCCGCAACCATCACGAAACAGGTCCAATTCCGCCAATGTCGCCAGCATACCGTGCTGCTCTCAATACCGAACCGACCGCCTCCCCCTGTCGGAAGGAGCCGCGGGAAGGCCCAGAGCTTCCCGGTAACCGATGAGCGCCATGGAACGAGCCAGTTTTCTCGCTCCCACAAGTCTGGGTGCACCCTGCCGGCGCCACAGATTTGACAGTGGGCACAAGTTGTGTTATGATAATTCCGACTATTCACTAGGAATTGGACCATGAAGCTTTCGGCCAGGGAGCAATACGGTCTCAGGGCCATGATAGAGTTGGGTCGTCAGTACGGCGGCGGCCCCATTTCGCTGAGTGATGTGGCGCGCGCCCAAGGGATCTCCTTCCCGTACTTGGAACAGATCATGCCTCTGCTGAAGGATGCCGGTCTCATAGAGAGTACTCGTGGAGCCCATGGCGGATATGCGCTCAGCCGATCCCCCCAGGACATAACCGTGGGGGACATAGTTCGGGCGCTGGAGGATGGTCGGATCATGCCCTTGGGGTGCATCCCAGGCGGCGAGGCGGAGGATACTTGCAGTAGACAAGAGGTGTGTGCAGCGCGCGACGTCTGGAGGAAGATGCACGAGGGCATCGCCGAAGTCCTCGACTCAACGCGTTTGGCCGACCTCATAGAACCCATCGGGGAGACTGGGAAAAGGCTTTGACCTTTTCGCCTTTGAAGCGTTTCTTGAATTAGCCAGCAGGAAGAGGAGGCACGATGAGCGAAAGGAGAGTGATTTATCTCGACCATGCAGCGACGACGCCCGTGGATCCTCGGGTGGTGCAAGCCATGCTTCCCTACTTCACTGAGCGTTACGGCAATGCCTCCAGCATCCACTCCTTGGGGCGAGAGGCGCACCAGGCCTTGGATCAGGCGCGCGCTGATGTGGCCGAGATCCTCAACTGTAGTCCCGAGGAGGTAGTGTTCACCGGTTGCGGCACCGAGAGTGACAACCTGGCCATCAGAGGGGTCGCTTGGAACAACCGGCAGCGCGGTGATCACATCATCACTTCGTCCGTAGAACACCATGCGGTGAGCCACACTTGCGAACAGCTGGAGCAGCAGTTTGGCTTTCACGTCACCTATCTACCGGTGGATGAGTATGGCCTCGTGGACCCAGGGGACGTGGAGAAGGCGATTACCGAACGCACAGTTCTGATCACCATCATGTACGGCAACAACGAAGTGGGCACCATCGAGCCGATTTCGGAGATAGGGGAAATTGCGAGAAAGCGCGGCATACCATTCCACACCGATGCGGTGCAGGCCGCAGGGGCGCTCACCTTGGACGTGGAGGCCCTGAAAGTGGATCTTCTTAGCCTCTCGGGTCACAAGTTCTATGCCCCCAAGGGCGTGGGGCTTGTCTACCTAAGAGAAGGCCTGAAACTTTTACCTATCCAGACGGGTGGAGGACATGAGCACGGGCTGCGGTCCGGCACTGAGAACGTGCCCTACATCGTGGCCTTGGCCACAGCGTTGAAGTTGGTCGAGGGGCGCAGGGAAGAGGAGAGCCGTCGGCTGGCCTCGCTCCGCGATCGCCTGATAGATGGTGTCCTCTCCTCTATTCCCCACTGTCGGTTGATGGGCCACCCCACGGAGCGACTGCCCAACAACGCCAGCTTCATCTTTGAATACGTGGAGGGAGAGGGAATACTGATGAGCTTGGATATGCAGGGCATCGCAGCTTCCAGCGGGTCCGCCTGCTCCACCGGGTCGCCGGAGCCGTCCCATGTGCTCCTGGCGATGGGAGCCCCTCGCGACGTGGCCCACGGATCGGTGCGCATGACTCTGGGCCACCAGAACACGGAGGAGGATGTCGACGGGGTCTTGAACGTGTTGCCTGGCATAATTGAGCGCTTACGAGTAATGTCGCCCCTGTATGCGGGCTGAGCGGTTTGGCATGTTAAAGAGAGGTAAACAGAGTTATGTATTCAGAATTGGTCATGCAGCATTTCTCCAATCCCAGCAACGTAGGGGTCATCGAGGATGCGGACGGCGTGGGCAAGGTCGGGAACCCCATGTGCGGGGACGTGATGGAGATGTTCATCAAGGTGAGCGACAATCGCATTGAGGATGTCAAGTTTCGCACATTCGGGTGTGGTGCGGCCATCGCCACTAGTAGCATCGCTACGGAGATGATCAAGGGGAAGCCCTTGGAGGAGGCCGTTCAACTATCGAATAAGGCCGTGGCCGAGGCGTTGGGCGGATTGCCCGCCCAGAAGATGCATTGCTCGAATCTGGCCGCCGATGCGGTGCGCGCCGCCATCGAGGACTACCGGAGCAGGCAGAAGGAGGGCGGGTAGGGCGAGACTGAGGGCTAGTGAGCTCTAAATCGCTATGAGAATTACCTCGGCAGAGGAGATGGCGCGGGCGTACAAGATGTCGAGATTGTACGCCCAATGGACGATCGTCCGGTGAGATGCTCCGCACCGGCTGGAGAGCGCAAAGAGACCGCTGACGTTCGCGGGAGGTTCTTCGGAAACGGCCACTTTGCTCGCGTCATCGATGGCCCGGAAGGCCCCATGTTTCAATCCAAGGCTTCGTCGAGCAGGTCCCATAGCCCTCGCACATCAACAAAGATGCCGGTTTCGTTGGCCAGCCGACTTGCCGCTCGCAGGAGGGTTGGCTCGCAGGTAGGGCACACGGTGACTATGGTCTCAACTCCCACCTTCAGGGAGTCCCTCACGCGGTTCTTGGCGATCTCCAGAGCAAGGCCTGGGTTGACGTCGGCCAAGCCGCCTCCACCGCCACAGCACGTGGAAAAGACGCGATTGTGCTCCATCTCCACCAGCTCTATCCCCAGGGCTCGCAGAATATCTCTGGGTTCCTCGAAGACGCCCAACATACGGCCGAGATGGCACGGGTCGTGGTAGGTGGCCCTTAGCTCCAGCTGCCGAGGGTTTAGCAAATCTATCCTCTCCGCAACGGCGACGATGGCGTGCTTGACATTCAGCCCGTACTTCTCCCGCAGAGTGATGGTGCAGGTGGGGCACAGCGTCAATATCTCGCCCTCTGCTTGTGCGCCGTAGGCTTCTCTGAATCTTTCTTGGATGCGTTCGAACTCTGATGCGAAGCCGGTGGCGTCGGCCAAGTACCCGCAGCAGGTTTCTTCGACCACCAGGGGATCGATTCCGCACCTCTCCAGCACGGAGATGATGGTCTTGGTCTCGATGGGTTTGCTTTGATAGAGACAGCCCAGATAAAGGGGGATGGTGCCTTCCGTCTCCAGGGCAACTGGACGATCGAAGAGGCGCCCCTCGTCGAGAATCGTCCTCACGTTAGCCCGATGTTCCTGAGCGTAGAACTCCTCTTCTGCCATCTGCTGGCGAAGACTGGTGAAGATGTCCAGGTTGTTGAGCGCACAGCGAGCTTGGCAGTAACCACAGAGCAGACACTCCTCCAGGACTTTCTGCATTTCCGTGGAGGGCTCCAGGACGCCTTCCATTAAGCCTCTGGCGATCATCATCTTGCCTCGGCTGGTATACGCTTCCAATCCCTTGATGCGATAGACCGGACAATCGGCCACACAGAAGGCACAGCGCGTGCGATTGCAGGTGTAGATGTCGTCGGCGTATGTTTCTAGCCCTTTGCTATCCATCGCGATTCGAATTTCTTTCCTGGGTTGAAAATCCCAACGGGATCGAACATCTCCTTGATACGTCTCATGTAGACGTAGCTGTCTCCGTGCTCCAGTTCGTTGAAGCCACCCAGGCGATCACCATCTCCGATGTAGGAACTCATCGTCCCTTCCATCTCCACCGCCATGGCGCTCATCTCCTGGACATAGTTGTAGAAGTTGGCCACGCTCTCCTCGCTGGAGTCGTCCACGAAGACCGCGAAGCTGATGCTGGCGGTTGGCTTGTTGGGTGACTCGTTGTATACGGTCATGCCCAGGATGTCCTGGTTCCACTTGGCGGCGATTCTGAGGAAGCGTTCGTAGGCCTCCTCTACCCGTCCGATGGGTAAGCCCAGATCCGCTGCTCCTAACTTCTTCTCCCTCTGACTGTCGGGCCACTTCTGCCGGAAGGGAATGAACTCCAGGCTGTGCTTCGAGGCCCACCAGCCGTCAACCATCTCTTGCTCCTTGACTCCCTCGGCAGAGAACTCCTCCAGCAAGATGCGGGCGGCCTTTGTCAGGCTGAAGTCCACCACATCCTTGTCGCCAGCAAAAGACAGGAACAGAATGGCCTCCGCCCAGCCGGGGACGTCTGGCTCCCGTTGGTACTTCTCGCGATAGGCATGGGTGTAGAAGTGCAGCCTATGGCGGCAGTTGAGATGGGCGCTCTCAATTCCAAGGCCGCTGGCCAGCATACGCTCCAAAGCGCGGATTCCGTCTTCCAGGGTGCGGCAGACGAAGCCCCTCACCAGCCTCGTATCAGGTAGGGGGAAGACGCGAAGTGTGGCTTCCGTCACTACCCCCAGCGTCCCCTCGGAGCCGACCACCAGATCCAGCAGTTTGTACCCCGTCGAGGTGAAGGCAGCCTTGCGCCGTCCTATCCGCACGGCCACTCCTGCCCCTGTCACCATGACCACGTTGCTCAACACATCGAGGATCTTCCCATACCGGAGGCCGAAGGTAGAATCGTTGTCGCAGCCGATGGTAGCGCCGACGGTGCACGCGCGTTTGCTCTCCGGTTGGTGGGGGAACCACAGGCCACTGCGTGCCAGCGCCTCGTTGAGGTCCCAGATGGTAATTCCGGCTTGCACAGTGACCATCATGTTGGCCTCGTCCAGCTCCAGTATCTGATCGAGCCTCTTGGTCTCGATAATGATGCCGCCCTTCCAGGCTGCCACACCGCCCCCCATGCCCGTGCCCCCAGCGAAGGGGACGACGGGGACACGATGGCTGTAGGCGAGCTTGACTATCTCCACCACTTCATCGGTGGTCTTGGGGACCACCACGATGTCTGGGAGATCGATGTGGGAGCTGTGGCGTGGGCTCCAGTCACGGGTATAGCCGATGCGGTGTGTCTTGGCTCTGGTAGCTCTTTCCCCGAGTAGTGCTTGCAGCGCGTCAAATGCTTCGTCAAGGGCTGCATCATCCATCGCGTCCCTCCACACTCTGATCGCCATGCCTTAGACCAGGCGAGATTATAGCATCGCTCCTGACCTCCGGCAAAGTCTCACGCCCTGCGAACTGTAGCCAGGGGTACCCAGGTATGGTAGAATTGGTGCGTGACTGAGAACACGTTGGAAGACATTCTGGCAGAACTGAACCCGGCGCAGAGGGAAGCGGTCGAGGCCTCGGAAGGGCCCACCCTCGTGGTGGCAGGGCCCGGCAGTGGTAAGACTCGAGTCCTGACTCACCGCGTGGCTTATCTCATCAGACACTACGAGGTGGCACCCTATCGCATCATGGCCGTCACCTTCACCAACAAGGCTGCGCGGGAGATGAAGGAGCGGCTCCACCAACTCTTGGGCTATCAGGTGTTGCGCGAGATCACCATAGGCACTTTTCACGCCATCTGCGCGGTTATCCTCCGCCGCGAAGCCCAACACCTGCCTTACGACCGGGATTTCGCGATCTATGACAGTGGCGATCAACTTAACCTGGTTCGTCAATGCCTTAGAGACCTGAATCTAGACGATGGAGAGCATAGCCCCCGTGCTATCTTAGACACCATCTCCAGGGCCAAGAGTCAGCTCGTTAGGCCGCAAGAGTACGTCGCCCCCAGTTACGAATACGAGGCCGCTGCCCGCGCCTATCGCCGTTATCAGCAACTCCTGCTGGAGAACAACGCTTTGGACTTCGATGACCTGCTGATGGTGACGGTGCAGCTCATGCGCGGCTATCCAGATGTGCTGGAGAAATACCAGAGACGATATCGACATATTCTTGTCGATGAATTCCAAGACACGAATCTAGCCCAATACGTCATTCTCAAGCTGCTGGCGGGCCGGCACCGCAATCTCTTCGTCGTTGGAGATGAGGATCAGAGCATCTACGCCTGGCGTGGAGCAGACTTCCGCAATGTGCAGAGATTTCGCGAAGACTATGCCGACGTGCAGGTTATGCTGCTGGAGCAGAACTACAGATCTACACAGGCTATACTGGATGCGGCCCACAGCGTCATCGCACGCAACGTGCAGCGAGTGCCCAAGAGGCTCTGGACGGACAACGAGCCAGGCGTGCCGGTGACTGTCTACGAGGCCTTTGATGAAGAAGAAGAGGCCCACTATGTACTCCATGAGATACGGCGATTGGCCGGTGAGGATGGTTACGATCTTGGCGATTTCGCGGTGATGTATCGCACCAATGCGCAATCGCGAGCACTGGAGGAGGTCTTCGTCCGTGCAGGAGTCCCGTATCGGTTGGTGGGAGCCACTCGTTTCTACGAGCGTCGGGAAATCAGGGACGTCTTGGCCTATTTGCGGGTCATCCATAATCCTCGTGATGCTGTCAGCCTCAGTCGCATCATCAACGTGCCGCGCCGGGCGATTGGACGGACGACGTTGGAGCAGCTGGAAACGTGGGCGGAAAGCAATAGCGTGTGGCTCTTCGAGGCCCTGGAGCTCTTGCGGGAAGACGAGGAGGCGCCGGTTTCGGCCCGAGGGCGAGGCAGGCTGCTGTCGTTCCTGGAACTGATGGAGGAACTCATAGCCGCCAGCCGGAAGCTGAGTGTGCTCGAACTACTAGACCTGACTTTGGAAAGAACGGGATACTCAGAGTATGTTCGCGATGGTAGCGACCAGGGAGAGGAACGTTGGGAGAACATCAAGGAGTTGCGCACCGTCGCTCAGGAGTATTCTTCCCTGCCTCTGGAGGAAGGCCTGACGACCTTCTTGGAGGAAGTGGCTCTGGTGTCAGACGTGGATAATCTGGATGATCAGGTCAGGGCGCCCTGCCTGCTGACGTTGCACATGGCCAAAGGACTGGAGTTCCCTGTGGTGTTCATCGTGGGGCTGGAGGAGGGAGTACTGCCACACAGCCGGTCCATGGAAACGCATGACGAAGTGGAAGAGGAGCGTCGCTTATTCTACGTGGGCATCACCAGGACCGAGGAGCGTCTGCACCTGGTGTATACCTTCCGCCGCGCACTGTTCGGTCGAGATGAGTTGAGTGAGCCGTCTCGGTTCCTGCAGGATATCCCTCAGGAGCTCCTGGAGAGCTACGAGGGCCCGGAACTCGAGCGATCGTCCCTGGAGCGCGCTACGGAAGGTCAGTTCCGGGCCGGAGATCGCGTCCGGCATCCCCAGTTCGGCGAGGGAATGGTGCTGAGCAGCAGGGTTCTAGGAGACGATGAGGAAGTGACCGTGATCTTTGAAGGTCTGGGGCCTAAGCGCTGCTTGAGCAGCTTTGCGAACATGGAGAAGCTGTGAGACTCGCTCGGACCGGACCGCGTTGCGTCCTGGTCGCTCACACTTTGAGGGGCTTTCTTCAGAACCAGAGGGACAGGGCCCGCGGCAGGAGTCCAAGTCGGCGATTATTCCCCTCGGCAGGGAGAGACTCATCCCCATCGGCTTCGTCGGCGTAGAAAGCGAAGCCGACAACCCCTGGCCCAGTGTGCGCTCCCATCACCGGCGTGAACTCAGTGACATAGAACTCCACACAGTTGAAGCTGGACCGAATCTCCGCCGCTATACGTTCTGCTTCAGCCAGAGCGTCGCCGTGAAAGACCGAGGCATGGAGAGGGCGCTCCCCAACCTTCTCATGCATCATCTCGATCATCTTCTCGACGGCGTTCCGCCGCGTTCTGACGACGCCTAACACTCTGACCCGCCCGTGTGCCAGGCTTAGGATAGGGTTGATCCTAAGCTTCGAACCAAGCAGAGTCGCTGCCTCTCCTATGCGCCCGCCTCGGTGAAGATGCTTCAGGTCGTCTAGCGTGGCAAAGAAATCAACTTTGGATATCATCGCCTCGGCTGCGGCTACTACTTCATCCAGAGTTCCTCCTGCCGCAGCCGTCCGTGCCGCTTCCAGGACGATGAAACCCTGGGCCATGGTCGCCATGCGAGAGTCCACGACTCGTACAGGGACCGATGCTGCCTCCTGCGCAGCCACGCGAGCGACGCTGATCGCTCCTGTCAATTCGGCTGGAACGTGGATGGAAACAATGCCGTCTGCCTTCTCGCTCAGACGGGCGTACGTCCTCACGAAATCTGCCAGAGAGGGCTGCGAGGTAGTGGGGAAGGCTTTGTTCTGGCCAAAGAGACGATAGAATTCGGCCGGCGTCATGTCGACCCCATCTCTATAGTCTTTGCCATCCCAGAGGACGTGGAAAGGCACTACGTGGATGTCATACCTTTCGACCAGCTCTGGTGGCACGCAGGCAACACTGTCGGTGACGACGGCAATCCTGCCCATTGCTGTTCCCTTGGCCTATGATCTGACCCTGAAGGCGCCTGAGTCGGGGTTCATCTTGTCGTCGAGGCCTCGGTGGCCTCTGGTCAGTATGCCATGCAGGCGCCTGAAACCGGCCCTCAGGCCTCCTTTGAACCTTTGCCCCAGTGACGACTGGCTGCTCGTCGGGACACTCTGGCACGCTTCGAGATAAGCTTGGGTCTGACGTCTCCCTTCTTCGATCATGTCCGCAGCGTTACTCAAGTCCCAGATAGGAAGGTTGTAGAAGCCAGTCAGCGGGATGTAATGCAGCGTTACACCCTGTATGCTCGCTGACTCCTCCAACTCTGCATCCAGCTGACGCGAGAGCACGTGGTCGATGCTCTGCTCAGCGATGCTGAGCAGACCA
>CAZBJW010000009.1:29112-44002 GCA_964492135.1 uncultured Anaerolineales bacterium | reverse complement strand
GTCCCGGTGTAGGCCAGGGTGGCGGTGTATCCCCTGAGACCTGTGACCGTGACCAGGTTGCCGCCGTCGTACCCGTATTCTATCGTGCGTTCCAGGGGGTCCTCCACCACCGCGATGCGCGTGTTGCTCACGTTCCAGGTAAAGGTGATGATCAAGCCTGTAGGGTCGGTGACACTGGCCAACCGGTCCCCGTCGTAGCTCAGGGTGGTGGTCAGTTCGTTGCTGGTGACGATGGAGGTCAGCAGGCCACCCTCGCTGAAGTTGTAGTCCGTCTGGTCCGGCCGCGTGAGGGTGTAGGTCTCATCGTCGTTTCGCACCAGCGTGGCGTTCACTCCCGGAGGGGCGGTGAAGTTCACCCCATCGCTGCTGGTATACTTATCACGCCGTCCATCTTCAACCTTCATCTCCACCAGGTTGGTATCGGTGACGAGCATGCGCATGTCGTAGTTGAGGCTCCAGTTAGCCCCGAAGGGTCCTACGTATGAGTCCTGCGAGTTGTAGGTCCGCTGGACGACGAGGGACGAGCCGGGTCCCGCTATGGACAGATCCTGCCACTGGTGCGTGAAGTTACCGGTGCTGGTGTTGACCGGATCACCGCACTGCGCGATGGTGGGGCAGAGGCCCATGTAGTGAGTTGGGTCGCCGGCTGCCTCTACGGCCAGCTTCGACACGAACGCGTCAATGTACTCTAATTCAGTGTCGAAGGCGAGGGTCGTCGTCGGGAAGTCCGAGGAAGTGGTCATGCCCGTTACGTACGCCGACCGCAGGGTGTCCACGGCGATGCCACGCCCCTCGTCCCACTCGGTGCCGCCGAGGAAGGTACTGTACTGCAGATCGCTTTCGCCATTCCCATCCGGCCTCAACTTGGACATGAACCCGTCCCCATAGTACCCGCCATTGAAGGTGGTGTCATACGCACCGGGCGTCTGCGGGAAGCCGGGGGGTCGCGTGTTTCCTGTAATGTAGACCGCCCCTGTATCGTCGAGAGCAATTGCCACTGCGCTGTCATGATTGGCTCCCCCGAGGAAGGTACCGTACACCAGGTCTTGGCTTCCTTGCCCAGCCGGATTGAACTTGGCGACGAGGGCGTCCTGATATCTCCACTCTCCATCGAAATTGCAGGTGCCGTCGGTGCCGCAGCTAGTGTCGTACGCCCCCGCGGTCGTGGGAAGACCCGGCGACTGCGTATAGCCGGCGACAAGCAGGGAGCCTGAGGAGTCCACGGACACGGCATGGGCGCAGTCGGATTGGCCGCTCCCAAAGAAGCTGCCGTACTTGAGGTCGCTCTGCCCGTTGCCCACGGGGTCCAGCTCAAGGACGAAGGCATCACGACCTCCGTTGTGGGACTCGTCGTAAGCCCCTGACGTCGTGGGAAAACCGGAGGATTCCGTCGATCCGGCAACATAGGCAACGCCCGACGAATCCACGAAGATACCATGGGCACCCTCTGCGCTCGTGCCTCCCAGGAACGTGCCGTACACCAGATCGCTGCTGCCATTCCCGTCGAGGCTCAGTTTGACGAGATAGCCATCATCTCCACCGCCGTACTGAGTGTCGTACGCGCCCTGCGTCGTCATGAAGTCGCTCGATGCGGTCAAGCCCGTGACATACACTGCCTCCTCTGCATCCACGGCGACGCCTCGTGCGAGATCACGGTTTCCGCCCCCGAGAAAGGTGGAGTACAGCAGACTTGTCCCGCTGGCATTCAGTTTGCTCACGAAACCGTCGTAGCTCCCTGCGAGCGCGGTGTCGAAAGCTCCTGGGTCCGGATGCGTCGGGAAGTTGCTGGAATAGGTCCAGCCTACCAGATAGGCAGCTCCCGCCCCGTCGACGGCGATGGCAATGCCCTCGTCGATGCCGCTGCCGCCCAGGAAGGTGGAGTACGCAAGCCCGGTCCCATCGGGCAGCAGCTTGCTCACGAACGCGTCCCACATGCCCTGATTGAATTGAGTGTCGTACGCACCAACGGTCGTGGTGAAGTCGGGGGAACCGGTGATGCCCGCCACGTAGGCTGCCCCAGATGTGTCCACGGCGATGGCATCGCCGTACTCGTCGTTTCCTCCGCCGAGAAATGTGCTGTAAACCAGATCGTACGAATCCGACGCGAAGCTGTCTGCGGAGGGCGCGCTGGGCTCACCCGCGCTTGGCGCAAGGTCTGGGGCTACCATTGGAGAACGGGGCATATCTTGCCTGCCGGCCGCTCCCCGGGACCTGTTCGCCGAGGCGGCAAAGCTCACCTCGTTGCCAGATACACTCATCTCCAAATGCCCGGTCTCGGAACGGCCATCCGGCGATTCAAACACTGCTTCCGGCCTCTCTTGCACCAAGGCACCGAGCTCGGTGGACAAGATCAGGCGCCCTTCCGGATCAACGTTCACGGCCTCGGCACCATCGACGTGGAACCGGACGGAACTCAGGTCGGCGCCCTCCTGCACCAGCCATCGCTCCTGCCATCGTCCCCCCTCCGAGGTCAGCTCCAGGTGAATCCCGGGATAGAGATTGACGTAGCGCATGCCGCCCCACACGGGCACGTCGGGGTACCACTTCTCTGGATCGTTGCCGATAAAGTATGAGACCTTGGTGTCCAGTCTGCTGAAGGGCATCACCTGGGGATGAGGATTCGCGCCCACGAAGCTTACCCTGAGGTTGACCCCACGGCGCACTTCTTCCGCATGGGGTCCGTGGCGCCTCTCCGGCTCCGCATCATCTGACGGCGCCTCCCTGGGCTCCAGCAGGGTGTGCCAGATGGCATCATCGGCCAAGTATACCGTACCCTGCGCACCGCGCACCTGGAAGCCAGCCCTCGGGTCGAACTGGCCGACGTTCTCGATGAACATTATGGGCGCACTGCGCAGTGCCTGTGTGGCACGGGTTTGAGCATCGACAGATGAGGGCGTTCGCGGCTGGAGCTTGGCGTCGGTGCCAGGGACCGATCCTGCAGGTGCAGCAACGGTTGCTCCCGCAGGCGGTCGCGCCGCCGCGGCCTGAGCATACGCCAGGAACAACAAACCAGTGACCAGGCCAACCATGGCCAACAGAGTGATCACGCGCGAAGATCTGACTGCTTGTCTCCTCACTTCTCTGCTCCTCTCTCTGTCGCGCCCCTGCCAAACAAAAAGGCTCCGCCCGCAGACCAGCGAGTTGAGCCTTGCCGTGCAGAGTATCTCGAGATAAGCCGTCGATTCGCTCTGCTCGCCTTAACTGGCTGCCGTGTCCTTAGCCCGGCAGCCACGCATCATTCTCTACTTTGAAGGCCATTATACCATAAATTGGACAATTTGTCAAGGTCGGTTTTGTGATACGATGGGGTGACCCTCTGCAGGTGCACTTGGGGAAGAGTGTAGAGCACGTCCGAGGTCCTGCAGCACAAAGGAGCAGGCGCAACAAACGTGCATCCTTCGATACGGTGCTTCACTACGTTGCGCACCTACTTAGGATGCTCGGCCGTGCCCTGTGGGGTAGGCGGACTGATGCGGCTTGGCCTCTGGCGAATGGCAGTTCACGGGAGCGTCCATCGACGCTGCTTCACCACGCTCGCAGCTACTCAGGATGCTCGACCGTGCCGTGTGGGGTGGGGGGACCGATGCGGCTTGGCCTCTGGCGAATGGCAGTTGAGCCGAGCGTCCTTCGATATGCTGCTCCACTACGTTCCGCAGCTACTCAGGATGCTCGACCTGCAGGCCGATACACATGTTCGGTAGCAGGCCGCTGGATGAACTCAGGGCATAGCTCAGGCTGCCATGCAGATGGCCGACGGAAGGAGGTCATAGCACGCGCAGAATGGGGCCGCTGGGCCTCAGGACGAGCATACGTGAGGTTGGTGCCTAAGGCGGTACGGCGAGCACAGATCGACCAGTGCGCCCCGTACGCAGGGGGAGATGCTCTAAGGATAGGCGGATTCGCGGGGGGAGATCAGACCGCACACGGGGCCTCGGGGGACAGTCTAGGCTATCTGCCAGACCTGCCCCTGCGTCTCCGCAACGCTCTCTCGATATCCCGCTCCGCTTGCCGCTTGGCCAGGTCGGCTCTCTTATCGTAAAGCTTCTTGCCCTTGGCCAGCGCTATCTCCGCCTTGGCTCGATTGTCCTTGAGGTAGAGACGTAGGGGGATGATGGTGTAGCCCTTGGCGTGGACCTTGCCTGCCAGGCGATATATTTCCCGGCGATGCAGAAGCAGCTTGCGGTCTCGCTGGGGCTCGTGGTTCTGATCGGTGGCCTGCTTGTAGGGGGCGATGTGTGAGTTGACCAGCCACGCCTGGCCATCTCTGATGGTTACATAACTATCCTGCAGATTTGCCCGGCCCGCTCGCAGTGACTTGATCTCGGACCCGGTGAGGACCAGGCCCGCTTCGTATTTGTCCTCGATGAAGTACTCGCGCCGAGCCCGGCGGTTGGTGACCAGGGTCTTGTCGGCCATCTCTCCTATTGCCCCAGGAGATAGCGGACAGCCTCGTCCAGCTGGGGATCTCTATCGCTGGCCAGATCCTCGTCACTGCGGGCGACCTCGATGTCGGGCACCAGGCCTTCCTTGGCGATCGACTGCCCGTTCGGAGTGAACCAGTGGGCGATGGTCAGGCGCAGATGCGAGCCGTCGCTGAGGTCTACCGGGCTCTGCACCGAACCTTTGCCATGGGTCTGCTCTCCGATGAGGATGCCTCTCTCGTGATCTCTTATCGCTCCGGCAACAATCTCGGCCGCGCTGGCCGTGCCGCCATTGACGAGGACGGCGAGGCGGAGCTCCGTGGCCAGGCCATCACCCTGCGCCATGTGCTCCTCGTCCATGCCGTTGCTGCCCTTCTCCAGGACAATCGCCCCCTCGGGGACGAACTCACTGGCAATCTCGATGGAGGCGGACAAGAATCCGCCAGGGTTCTCCCTCAGATCGAGGATCAGCCCCCTTGGATCGCGTTCCACGAGTTCGGCCAGGGCCTGGTGCACCTGCGCCGGGGCATTGGCTCCAAACCTGCTCACCTTCAAGTAGGCGATTCCATCATCCCGGACTTCATACTCCACGACTGGAATCTCGATCTCGCGCCTTACTATCTCCACCTCAAAAGGCTCCTCCAGGCCCTGGCGCTGCACCAGCAAGCGCACCGTGGTCCCTGCAGGCCCTCGAATCATACTCACCGCCTCCTCCAGGCTCAGGCCCAGGGTGTCTCTCCCATCTACCTCCAGCACGACGTCACCCGGCAGGAGGCCGCCTTCATCAGCTGGCCCACCGGGGAAGGGCTGGGCAATCACCACACGGCCAAGATCACTCAAGTTCACCACGGCCCCGATTCCAGAGTAGCGACCTGTGGCATCCTCCCTGATCCTCTCAGCGGTCCCTGGGTCGGCGAACCAGGTGTAGGGATCATCCAGGGTCTCTAACGCGCCGCGAATCGCACCGTAGGTCAACTGCGTCGCAGGCAGGGGCGCCCCGTAATGCGTGTCCTGCACGATGCGCCAGGCCTCCCAGAACACCCGGAAGTCATCTTCCAACCCCTCCGATGCCGTCTGCTGTGGGGTAGGGTGCACAAAAACGCTGGTGCTGTAGCCGCCCACGTAGGAGAATCCGGTGACCAGAGCCACCATCAGCGTGAATAGCAGAAGCCGCACAAGAGTACGCATAAGACCTTTCCCCAGATATACCTTTACATAATTAGTCAATCGGCGTGAGAGACGTTGACGCTGGACAGGTAATCCAGGACGGCGGTCAGCTGAGGATCATCTGGGCCATCCGAGCCCTCCGCGGCCGCCATCACCTCGGTGTCGGGAACGAGGCCGGCGTCCTGGATCTCGTGACGGTCGGGGGTCAGCCAATGGGCGATGGTGACGTGGACGCCGGAGTTGTCGCTCAGCTCGTGAATGTTCTGCAGCGAGCCCTTGCCGAAGGTTTGTTCTCCGACGAGGGGCGCCCGTCCATGGTCCTGGATGGCCCCGGCGACGATCTCAGAGGCACTGGCCGTACCTCCGTTGACCAGTACGGCCATAGGCATGTCAATTGCTGCACCCCCACGCCGCGCGTTGAATACCTTGTCGTTTCCTTCCTTATCGCGCTCATAGAAGATCACGCCGGTGTCGATGAACTCGCTGGCCACATCTACCGCTGCCGTGACCATCCCACCCGGGTTGTCCCGCAAGTCGAGCACCAGCTTACGCGCTCCCTCTGCCTTCAGCTCCTGGAGGGCGCCGCGCAGTTCGTCGCTGGTGCGTGTTCCGAAGAACGAGATGCGCACGTAGCCAATGTCATCCTCCTTGCGCTCCCAGACGACCGAGGGTACGTCTATCTGCTGCCTGGTCACAGTGACGGTGACGGGTTCCGGTTCGCCCTCTCGCACCATGACCAGGGTCGCAACGGAACCCACGTCCTTTCCCCGGATGAGCATGATGGCTTCGTTCTGTGACAGGCCCATGATGTCGGTGCCGTCGACGGCCACGATGATGTCTCCGGTGCGGATATCGGCTTGCTCAGCCGGAGAGTCCTCCAGGACGGCGACGACCACCAGATAGCCGTCGGCCATCACGTATTCGGCGCCAATGCCTCCATGGCGCCCCTCGAGATGATCCTCCTCGATTTCGTGATCGCTGGGCTCGATGAAGAAGGTGTAAGGATCATCGAGGGCCCGCAGCATGCCGCGAATAGCCCCGTAGGTCAGACCGGTAGAATCCGGCAAGTCCCCGTAGAAATCGCGCTCCACGTGATCCCAGGTCTCCCAGAAGACCTCGAACTCCGGGGGCTCCTGGGCTGTGGGATGAAGCACGCCGGTGGGAATCGCTCGCAGCTGGCTCGGCCCGTACCCCAAGGAGTGAGCCGCGAAACCGATGCCATAGGCCGTCAAGCAGACCACGAGCAGCAGCCAGGTCAACACCAGCGCGCGCAGTATTCTTCCTATTACCGTTGCTTGCTGTCGTGGTTGGTCATTCACCAGCCATACAACCTCTGTCACCCGCAGGCGTGGATGGGCGCATTATGTCAAGTCACTTGGCGCCATGGGTGGTTTGAATTTACATAACAGCCATAGTGTGAACATGTGTGTCGCCGCTCTCACGGCCCCCTTCGCAATGACATAGGTACTCCTATGCGTGGCCGACGCGCCGCGCTGGGTGTAAAGCTCTCGCAGGGAACTTGCCCCCACTTCGCCCGAAGAGCGCAGGGGGATCATGCAGCCTGACGTCCAGCGCCCCTCTGGGGCACTGACTTGGTACTCTTCGCTGGTGTTGATTGCACCACTGCCCCGAGTATTACGACCGCGATAGTGTGACACCTCCCATCCTCGCCGCCAGGGCTCACCTGCGAGCATACCGAAGCCACAGCGCCCTCACACTGCCTTCATCCAGCCCGCCGTCGTCCGCCACGCCAATTCCGCGCTGGGCGCTCGGCCCAGGTCTGACGGGGTCCGTGTCACCTCCCACCGGCCGCTACTTTTCCCCCGATCACGGCCATCGCCAACCATCTTCACACTATTCAGTTATCGTCAACTACATCCGATCAGTTTCGATCTCCTACCAGATAACGCTCGAACTGGGGCACCAGTCTCTGGGGAACTTTTCCTCCCACCGTTATCCCCTCTTCAGAGTACTCCTCCCGTTCCACGACCCCTTCCTGATAGAACAGTCCAAGCAGCCCATCGCTGCTGTACGGAAGCCGCACCAGCAGGTCAACGAACCCTTCGCTGAGCACCTCCTGGATCCGCTCCAGCAGCTGGTCCAACCCCCAGCCCTGCGTCGCCGAGACGGGCACGCAGTTGGGGTAGGAATTCGTCCCTTCCAGCAGGGCATCCAGCACCTCTTCGGTCCCCTGTCCATTCTCTCCCTGGCCCTCGCTGCCCTCTGCGCCACGCCTGTCCAGCAGCAAATCCATCTTGTTCAGCGCCGTGACCACGGGCTTGCCACCCGCACCCAGCTCCCTCAGCACCTGCGCCACGGTGGCGCTCTGTTCTTGCACGTTCGGGTGCGTTATGTCAACTATGTGCAGGAGCAGGTCGGCATCGTTGATCTCCTCCAGGGTGGCTCGGAAGGCCGCTACCAGCTGGGTGGGAAGTTTGTTGATGAAGCCCACTGTGTCCGTAAAGAGAGCCGGCCTGCCGTCCGGTAGGGTCACCCGCCTGGTGGTGGGATCCAGCGTGGCGAAGAGCTTATCCTCCACCAGGACGTCGGCACCTGATAACGCATTTAGCAGCGTGGATTTGCCCGCATTGGTGTAGCCCACGATAGCCACCACGGGGATAGCAGCTTTCTTGCGGCGCCTGCGATACTGGCGCCGGTGGACGCGCACCTCCTCCAGCTGTCTCTTCAGCTGAGCGATCCGCCGTCCAATCTCACGCCTGTCGCTCTCCAGCTGGGTCTCCCCAGGCCCGCGCAGGCCCACACCACCTACTCCTTGCCGGGAGAGGTGGGTCCACATCCGCGTCAGGCGAGGCAGACGATACTCATACTGGGCCAATTCCACCTGGAGTCGCCCCTCTTTCGTGCGGGCGTGACTGGCGAAGATGTCCAATATCAGCGCGGTGCGATCCACCACTTTGACATCCACTTTCTCCTCGAGGTTCCGTTGCTGACGCGGGGCCAGCTCGTCGTCGAAGAGCAGCACATCGTAGTCCAGCTCCCTTCGCCAGGCCTCCAACTCCTCCACCTTGCCGCTGCCGATGAACGTGGCAGGATTGAGCGTCTCCAGGCGCTGGATAGTGCTGCCCACCACCTCGATATCCGCTGTACTTGCCAGCTGGGCGAGTTCCTCCAGTGAGTCTTCGACGCGCCACAGCTCATGGGAGCGCTTCAGCTCTACCCCCACCAGGAACGCCTTCTCGGCGGCACTGTCTATAGATCTCAGTTTCCTTGGGATTTCAACCCTCCCTTCTCGGCTCCGTCACCCCTCTTCGCGCGCTCGGCTGCCCGTCAACCACTCCTCCAGCACGCGTCCCACCTGCTCCAGGGCATGAGAGCTCACCCTGTCGCAAGTATCCCCAGTAGTATGCCAGTATCCATAGTTGAGACCGATTATGTCAACTGCACTGATTCCCCTCTCTGCGAAGGGTAGATGGTCGTCAGTGATGGTGTGGCGGACTCGGGGAATGAACTTCCTGTATCCAAGATCGCTGGCGATGGCCCACAGGTCCTCGCGGAGGGCGACGTCTGAGTTGCCTTCATAGTACAATCGCTGGTCTGGATCTCCGACCATGTCCACCACCACGACGTAGGCTGGGTTCACCATCAAACTCTCGGCCATGTAGTTGGAGCCCACGCACCAGGGCCAGCCATGCAACCGGCCCCGGTCTTCGGCGTCGAAGAAGGCCAGCCATACCTCGTTGCTCAGTTCGTGCCGGGGAAGGACCTCGGCCAATTCCAGCAACACTGCCACCCCGCTGGCCCCATCATTGCCCCCCATGATGGGCTCATTCTGGTGCTCAGGATCTCGATCCGCCACAGGCCTGGTGTCATAGTGAGCGCCCAAGATGATCACCGGCCCGTGGCCCAGCTTGCCGATGATGTTCCGCAAGGGGACACCATCGTATTCGAACTCCTGAACCTCGACGTCCCAGCGCCGTTCCTGCAAGCTGGCGACGACATAGTCTCCGGTTGCCCAGCCCGCCTCTGATCCCGAGGGACGTGGACCAAGGGCACATTGATCCAAAGCATGCCCATACGCCCGTTCTCCGTCGAACAAGAGCATATGCCCGTCGCTGTCTTCTGACGACTCAGTCAACCGCT
Organism: uncultured Anaerolineales bacterium; assembly: GCA_964492135.1. Lineage (GTDB taxonomy): Bacteria > Chloroflexota > Anaerolineae > UBA7937 > B3-Chlor > CAYGAW01. The sequence goes on along the minus strand of CAZBJW010000009.1, from coordinate 34,313 downwards.
GATTCAGGAACGCTGCCCCCCCCACGAGCAGCACCAGCCCCAGGGCCATACCGCACCCCACCAAGGGCCTGGACCGCCGCTTCTCTAGCACTCCTTGGTCACATCCTCCCACACCGTATCTCCACGGACATCGAGGGCCAGACTAACGCGGCGGCTGCTGGGGGAACACCTGCGCCAGACTTTCGGACGCTATGCCCTTCGCCTGGCCCTGCTCAGGGGCGATCCCGCCCTGGCAATAACCTTCGAGATCCCGTAGTGCGCGCTGGGCGTACGCCTGGTATCTCCGTTTCTTTCCCCGTATCCTCTGCTCCAGAGGCTCCAGCAGCCCGAAGTTGGGCTTCATGGGCTCGAACCTCTCGGGAGCCGCCGAGGTGACATATCGAAAGAGCGCACCTATCATGGTCGTCGGCGGGAAGACCAGCATCTCTTCGCCCCTGAGGAAGCGCGCCGCGTTCAAGCCTGCCACGAGCCCCCCGGCCACGGCGGCCACATACCCTTCACTCCCTGTGATCTGCCCTGCGAAGAACACTCCCTGCTCTGCCCTGCACTGGAGAGATGGCTCCAAGAGCCTTGGCGAATTGACGAAGGTGTTCCTGTGCATTTGCCCGTAGCGGACGAATTCGGCCCGTTCCAGGCCCGGTATCAATCGGAACACCCGTTCTTGCTCGCCCCATCGCAAGTTGGTCTGGAACCCCACCATGTTGTACAAGGTCCCCGCCATGTCGTCCTGGCGCAGCTGCACCACGGCATACGGACGTCGCCCCCTACGCGGATCGATGAGCCCTACGGGCCGCAAGGGACCGTAAGCCAGCGCTTCCCTCCCTCGCCGGGCAATAACCTCCACGGGCAAGCACGCCTCGAAGAATCTCTCGTCCTCCCGCTCGAATTCCCGCAGGGGAAAACTCTCTGCCGCGAGCAGCTCGTCAACGAAGCGGTGGTATTGGCCCTCATCCAGTGGGCAGTTGATGTAGTCTCCGTGGCCACGGCCATACCTGGAACCTCGAAAGACCTGGTCCTCATCTATGGAATCCGAGGCCACGATGGGAGCCATGGCATCGTAGAAGTGCAGATATTCCTCACCCGTCAAGGCGGCGATAGCCTGGCTCAACGCCTGGGAGGTCAGAGGCCCCGTGGCGATGACCAGGGGCCTTGACCGAGGCAGCGCCGGCACTTCCTCACGCATCAGCTCAATGAGCGGATGACCTTCGACCCGCTGGGTTACCAGGCGAGCGAAGGCCTCGCGGCCTACCGCCAGGGCGCCACCCGCCGGTACTGCGGTCTCATCGGCACAGTGAATGAGCAGAGAGCCCGACCGACGAAGTTCCTCTTTCAGCAGCCCCATGGCCCGGTCCACCAAGCTGGAGCCCAGCGAATTGCTGCACACAAGTTCTGCCAGGTGTGCGCTGCGATGCGCAGGTGTCATCTTGCCGGGGCGCATCTCGTACAGCTCAACCGCCAGATTTTGTCCGGCCGCCTGCCAGGCCGCTTCGCAACCGGCCAAACCTCCGCCAATCACGGTCACCCTCAACAAAGCCCCCTGCCCTCCTCTCAACAATTATATCACATCCTATGGCCAAGATACAGAGCGTCACGCTTCGTGCGTCCGTCGCCTGCCAAAATCCTAACCGGAGGGCACGTAGGTCTGGGACTGTGCAGCACAGAATGAGTCTTCACTTCCAGACTGCAACATGCCTTGCAGTTGTGAATCACCCCCAGAGGTGTTACTATCTCTCGCGGAGGTCAACTGCGATGAACGTGGTAGACATCATTGCCAAGAAACGGGACGGTGGCGTCCACTCCAGGGAGGAAGTGCACTTCTTGGTGCAGGGATTCACCCGGGGAGACATCCCCGACTACCAGGTAGCTGCATGGCTGATGGCTGTCTACCTGCGGGGCATGACCAGCGACGAAACGGCTCACCTCACCTACGCCATGGCTCATTCGGGCCGGACACTGGATGTGGAGCAGACGATACCTCTCTCCGTCGACAAGCACAGTACAGGCGGGGTGGGGGACAAGACGACCCTCGTGGTCGCCCCTTTGGTGGTGGCCGCTGGGCTGGCGGTCGCCAAGATCTCCGGGCGCGGGCTCGGCTTCACCGGAGGAACGTTGGACAAGCTGGAGTCCTTTCCAGGCTTCTCGTCGGATGTATCGGTTCCTCAGTTCATGGACAACCTCGCCCAGTACCGCATCGTGGTGGCTGGTCAGACGCCAGAGCTGGTCCCTGCGGATGGGAGGCTGTACGCTCTCCGAGACGTGACCGCCACCGTGGGCTCGCTCCCGCTCATCGCGAGTAGCATCGTTAGCAAGAAGCTGGCTGTGGGGGCCAGAGGCATCGTCTTTGACGTCAAGGTGGGCAAAGGGGCCTTCATGAAGACGGAGGAGGACGCTCTGCAACTGGGATGCTCCTTAGTCGACCTCACCAGAAGCCTGGGCAAGCGTGCGACGGCCGTGATCAGCGACATGCACCAGCCCCTCGGCCGAGCCGTCGGCAACGCTGTAGAAGTGGCGGAAGCGATAGACACGCTGAAGGGAGGCGGCCCCGCGGACTTCACCGAGCACTGCCTCACCGTAGCCGCACAAATGCTCCTCCTGGTTGGAGAAGGAGAGGATGAGCAAGGCGCCCAGGAACGGCTGCAAGGCTTACTGGCCTCAGGAGATGCCCTTTCCAGGCTGGCAGACCTGGTGCAGGCCCAAGGGGGAGATACCCGGCCCATCGATGACCCTGAGCTCCTGCCGCAGGCTGCCACTATCCAGCCGGTCAAGTCTCTGTTGGCCGGCTATATCTGCGGTTTGGACGCCATGGAAGTAGGGCTGACAGCGATGGAGCTGGGCGCAGGCAGGAAGAAAAAGGGCGAACCGGTGGACCACGCCGTGGGTATAGTCTTGCTCAAGAAGACAGGCGACGAAGTCGATGAGGGAGAATCGCTCTGCACCGTCCATGCCCAGACTCAGGAGGATTTCGAGCGGGCACGGGAGAGGTTGCTGGGCGCCTACTCCTGGCAGGACGACCCTGTCAGCGCGCCGCCATTGCTGCATCGCATCATACGATAGCTGAGGTCCAGGGGCGCCAGCGAAGTCACGACTTCACCGCAGGGCGCAGCTGGCACATTCCTGTAGCTGTCCAGGATACTGGGCGTCCACGATCTCGTACACGTACACCCGGCGCCCCAGTGCCTGTCCCTGCTCGTCGAAAGAAATCCGCCCCGTAAGCCCGTCGTAACCTTCGACCTCGGAGAGCGCCAGGGCCACGCCCTCCCTCGTGGGCTTCCCTTGCTCCGCAATCGATCGCTCCATCGCGTCGAGCAACAGGACCGCCGCATCGTAGGCCAAGGCTGCATAGGATCCTGGTGGACTACCCGACAGTGTGATGTACCCCTCGATGAAGTCCTGGTCCTCAACAGGTGGTGTGACGGTGACGTAGGTCGTCCCGTCAGCTGCGTGTCCGGCCACTTGTACCAGGTGTGGGCTGTCGAGGCCGTTGGCGCCCATGAACGGGATGTCCAGGCCCGATTCCCTTAGCTCGGTTAGTAGCTCGGCAGCTTGTTGGGCCTCTCCTCCGAAGAAGATGAGGTCATAATCTCCCGTGGCGACCGAGGTCAGCAGACTTTGCCCGGGGTCGCCGGAGTACTCAGAGACGGCCGCCCCCGCCTGCTGCGCCGCCGACACGAAGGCGTCCACCAGTTCCGAGGGGCCTCCGACCACAGCGACGCTTCTGGCACCGTGGTCCAGTACGGCGTAGCGGGCGGCTGCTGCCCCCAGCTCTCTGTCGTCAGCGACCAGGCGAAAGGTCTGCCCATAGCCCTGCTCCGTCACCGCGGGGGCCGTAGTCGCCGGCACCACCAGAGCCAATCCGGCTTCGTGGTAGGTGGGCAGGGCGGCCAAGGTGGTCTGCTCACCGAAATGGCCGATGACGCCCATGACCTCTGGATCAAGGGATAACTCCCGGGCTCGCTGCGGAGCCACCTCTGGCTCCCGGTCGTCGTTCAAGGCCACAACTTCCACCATGTACGGTCCCACGCCGCCAGTTAGGTTGCGCTCCCTGACCGCCAACTTCACGGCGGGTAGCACCTCGTAGCCCAGGGCTCGATAGAGGCCTTCGAAGGGGGCGACGAGGCCTATCTTGAGCATGGGTGCCGTCGATCCCTGAGGGATGCAGCTGGCCAGGAGCACCAGCAGCAGGAAGACCAGGACGGTTCTGGGCAGCTCGCTCACGAGATGTTACTACTGACCCTGGTACTGTTCTTGATTACGCAGATGCTCCTCATAGGTCTCGGCGAAGGCGTGGGAACCGTCAAACCGAGAGAAGAAGAACAGGTACGCAGTGTCAGCCGGTTCCAGTACGGCCTGAAGCGACGCCAACCCAGGATTGCAGATGGGGCCTGAAGGTAATCCCGGATACAGGTAGGTATTGTAGGGCGAGTCGATCTGCACGTCCTCCTCAAGGGACATCGGGATCTTCCACCACTGCCCGGCGTCCTCTTGATAGCCCAGCGCATACTGTACCGTGGGATCGGACTGCAGATACATGCCCTGCTCCAGCCGGTTCAAATAGACGCTGGCAATGATCGGCCTCTCCTCCGGTATGACAGCTTCCCTTTCCACTATGGAGGCCAGAGTGACCACCTCGTAGATGGTCATCCCCTTCTCAGCCGCTAGCTGTCGCATTTCTGGGGAGAAGCGCTCACCGAACGTGGCCAACATGAGGTCTAGGATCTGCTCCGCATCATAATCGACAGGGAATCTGTAGGTCTCGGGAAACAAGAACCCCTCCAGCGAGGAGGGTGCATCATCGGGGCGACCAAACAAGAAATCATAGGGGAAGCCCCCCGACTGCACCAAGGCCAAAAAAACCTCTCCCTCCACCAGCCCCTGCGCCTCCAGCAGCTCTGCGACCTCCTCGGCTCGTTTGCCTTCCGGAATGGTCACTGTAACATCTCGCAAACGCCCATACTGCAGGGTGTCCACGATCTCATCCAGTGTCATGTCAGGACTCAGTTGGTACTCTCCAGCCTCTAGCTGCGCGTCGACGCCTCGATAGCGCACCAACCAGCGGAACAGCTGAGCGTCGGTGATCAGGCCCTCCCGCTGCAAGCGCGGTGCAATGGTGGCGGCGGTCTCTCCCGGATTGATCGTGAACGACGTGACCGTTGATTCCTGGCTCGCTGGCCGCTGCAGGTCACTGCGACGCAGGTTCAGAT
>CAZBJW010000009.1:0-29102 GCA_964492135.1 uncultured Anaerolineales bacterium | reverse complement strand
AGGCCCAGAAGGCTTCTCTCGAGCGTGGAGATCTCCATGGCGCCGGGATCAATCTGGTGAGAGCCCACGCCGCTCAGGAGATATCTTCCGGCTTGGAAGATCAGACCCGCGGCCAACACGAGACTCAAGAGGATGAGCACCCACCGAAGGAGGCCTCTCACTGCGCCGTCTCTGCCCAAGGGGTTCCCCTTTCCCTCCTGCGTCTTCGGGAGTCAAGGTAATCCTGCAATATGACCGCTGCCGCAACGGCATCAAGGCGAGTCCTGCGGTCCTTCTGCTTGGTACCGGCCTCAATCATCATCTCCCGGGCCCTGATGGTCGAGAGCCCTTCATCCCAGAGAACAATAGGGATGCCCACGGTTTCCTGCAACTTCGCTGCATAGGCTTCGACACGACGGGCTTGCTCTCCCGCCGTCCCGTCCACCAGCAGAGGGTGGCCAACTATGATCTTCTCTACGTGATGCTCTTCGACCAATGAAGCGATGGCCGTCATACCATCCTTCTCAGAGCGGCGCTCAATCACCGACAGGCTCCTGGCCAGCGTCTGCTCGGGATCGCTCACAGCCACCCCTATACGTCTGCCTCCTATGTCTAGCGCCATGAGGCGCACCAGCTTCTCCTTGTCGTTCTGCCCTAGTCGGCCCCGCCTTGCTCGGACAGGACAACTACCGATATGCGGAAGGGCAGCCAGGGCAGTCGACCCCACCATGCAGGTGACACCCGAACTGAAGGCTCCCTCACCAAGCTCAAGTGCCGTGCCAGGTACTCTTCCGCCGAGGCCACTGACTTGCCTCTCACACCTGCTCGGACCTCCAGTTCCTCGATCTCGACCCAGGACACACCCTCCGCCCGACCCTGCAAGGTTAGTGTCCCATCGTAGTCGACGTCTCCAATCTCTTCGATGCGATACTCTGCTTCGTCACTCAGAAGCTGGAATCCATCCCGCACTTCGAACTGGAGCATTCGCCATCCCACCGCCTCGACATCTTCCCTGTCGATGACCGTTCCTCTGACCAAGGCCCTCATATGCAGGCCCAGTGAATCGGCCACTTCATCTGGGAACTTGTCATACGTCTCGGACAACACAAACGTCATCACAGACTCCGGGGGAAGGAACTCCTCTCCTGTCAGTTCCGCTGCCAGGGCGTCATACCCCTCTGCTCGGAGTCGTTGCACCGACGATTCCCTAAGTTGTTCCTTGTCCGCGTTGGTCACATATCTGACTTCACTCATGCCACCACCCTCGGTGGGAGCGACGTTGATGACGTTGACCTGCCGGTCCATCGGTCCTTCCACCCGGTTGATGCTGTATGCTGGAACATTTCCGCTCGGTCCGGGCTCAATGGCCTCAATCGGAGCCCTGGCCCTTATCCCCACACCCGCCGGTAGGTCCACCGGGTCGGTGGTGCGGAAGCGAATCGTGGTGCCGGCGCTGGTGGTGACGATGGTATCAGACAAGACGGTGGTGGCCTGCGGCGCCCTGTTGGTGAACACCACTTCTCCCTTCGCCTTGGCGTCGGGCTCGCCCCTGACGGCGGTGGTGGGTATCCGATCGTTGCCCACCAGTTCCCGCTCCACCACCCGGGCTGGTACTCGTAGGCCGACGAAGTCGACACTCTCCACATCAGGGTCGGCGGTCACCGTGAAGCTAGTGCTGATGGGATAGGTTGCCGGTTCCAAGATCACCGTCGCCGAAGGCCCGACGACCATCAAGATCAAGCTCGCAAAAACCAGCATGGCCACCAAGGCCACGGATAAGACTACCCTCTCCCCCACTCCCAGCGTGTCGGACTCAGCCGGGACAGAGATCCCTCTGCCGGGCAGCCTTTGCCCGACCGCGACGCCGAGGGACGCGCGGGCCACCGCCGGGGACCCCTTCCATTTCCCGCGTTGGGCCCTCTTCACGGAAGCAAAGCTGCGGAACCCTAGTCCGCCAGCCCACTCCTTCAGTACCCGGTCTCTCGTTACCAGGGCGACTTCCTTATCCGAGCCAACGACCTCTCGCCCCAGGAGCTTGAGATCGACCAGGCTGTCGAGCCCAGGGCAATTCTGCGGCACGACTATGACCAGCCGTTTGCCCTCGGCACCCTTGACGCGCTCCCGGATGGCGGCAGAGCTATCGTTCGGCTCTAAGTAGAGAACCTCGACGTCGGTCAAGCCCACCCCTCTCTTCCGAACACTGCTGATCTTTTCACTGGCTCCAACAGACCTTGCAGGTACCCGCGCTCTGCGGTACCTGCCATCGCATAGCTGGCCAGAGCCATGGACGCAACATGCTGTTGCGCGTCCAGCTGCCCCGTCAAGTCGAGCACCCCATCGACGTCGCCCGGACCCAGGAGTCGCACTTCTGGGTGCCGCGCGAAATCCAATCTGTCCATCCAACCATGAGAACGCACCGTTTCCGCAATCCCTGGCAGACTGCTGCCCCCTCCACACAGGACAAACTCATAGGGCAAAGCGTCACCGCCGCACATACGACCCAAGGCCTCTTCAATAGCTTCCACCCAGATACCAGCGGGCTGAGTGATGGCCACACGTATCCGGGCCTCGTCCGACGAATCTATCTTCCCTTGGCCGTAGGCCAGTTTCAGACTCTCCGCCTCCTTGTAGGGAAGATTGAAGCTTTCGGCCAGATGCTGTGTGAAATCCCTTCCTCCGATGGGAATGCTCGACGTCCACCATGCCTTTCCATTACGAGCCAGCATCACGTCGGTAAATCTACCACCTATATCCAGGCATATAGCTTCTCTTGCGGTGATGGCGCGGGCCAAGGCCTGCCAACCCGATGATATCGCTGAGACATCCAGCCCCAATTCCTCCGTCATCGCCTCCACGGTTCGCAGGAACCCTGATGAGGCCACCGCATGGCAGATGGCAATGGTGAGCTTCCGACCCCGGAAACCGACCGGGTTCGTCACACGCGTTCCATCAATGTGGATAGCGGCGATCCCAGCTTCGAGAAGCTCGACTCCGGCCTCCTGAACCCTTCGGCGAGGGAGAATCCGCCGGGATAGTTGACTCAGAGCCAGACGTTGAACCCGCTTGACAGCCTCCCTCAGTTCCCTGTCGGTCACTCGCGTTTCGGGCTCGGGACGCCTGATCGTCGCCGCATATGTTTCCGCCGTGGTCGAGCTGTTCGGCAAGCCGACCACGACCCAATCAGGCACAACCTGCGTACCGCAATATCGCTCCGTCATATCCTCCGCTTGACGGAGAGCCCGATCACAAGTCTTTGTCAGGGTCCCCAAGTCACAGTTGGGACCACCCCAGCCCAGGGCCGGCTGCTGCAGAAGCGCCCTACCGGCACCAATCACAGCGCATTCGCCTGGCTGCAACTCCAGCACAAGGGCTTTGGCCTGCTCAGTGCTCAGGTCGAGAACGCTGCAGTGACTGGGCCGCTGCGCATCACCCGCACGTCTGCGCGCTATCCTTGACCACAAGCCCTGCAACGGGGACTCCGAGCCACTGATTTGCGGACGCACTGATGGAGACATCGAAGGGAGATCTCTACAATCGCTGAGGGCCTACTTTTGGCCCACCAAGTCAGGCACCAGGCTCAACGCCTGTGCTATCCGTTCTGGATCCTTTCCTCCCGCCTGAGCCAGGGTCGGGCGACCGCCCCCACCCCCGCCCACGACCGCAGCGACCTCTCGTATCAACTCATCAGCCTTCAAGCCCCTGTCGACCAGATCCGGGGTCACGGCTGCGACGAAGCCCGGCCTCCCACTCATTACCGCACCCAATACTATGACTGCCGAGCCCAGTTGGTCTCTCAACCAATCCGTCATCTCCCTCAGCGTATCCATAGTAGCAGCCTCAACCTCAGCGGAGATCACTTTGATCCCATCGACCTCGTGGGCTTCTGCCAACACCCGAGTCATCTCGACCCTGGCCAGGCGTCGCCGCAACTCCAGCATCTCTTTTTGTTGCCACTCCAGATCAGACATCAGTTCGCTCAAGTTGGATTCGAGATCCGCGGTCGTCCCCCCCAGTTGGGAGGCTATCCGATCAAGGAGATGCTGGCTTTGCTGTACGTACTCCTCGGCTGCTCGGCCCGTCACAGCCTCGATGCGGCGTAACCCTCTTCCGATACTGCCTTCGCTCAAGATGTGCAAGAAGCCGATCTGACCGGTGGCTTCCAGGTGGGTCCCGCCACAGAGTTCGCGGGTATAGTCGCCCGTGCTAACCATCCGGACTTCATCACCATACTTCTCACCGAAAATGGCAAAGGCCCCGGAAGAGATGGCCGTCTCATAGTCTGTGATGTGAGTGGCGACTGGCAGATTCTCCCTGATCTTGGCGTTGACTCGCTTCTCTACCGCCTCCAGTTCTTCCGTGGTCACTGCCTGCAGGTGCGTGAAATCGAAGCGTAGCCTCTCAGGAGCGACCTCGGATCCCGATTGCTGCGCGTGATCTCCCAGGACCTCACGGAGAGCCTTGTGCAGGAGATGGGTAGCCGTGTGATTGCGCGCGATGTCTAGACGCCTGACCTCGTCCACCTTGGCCAGCATCCTGTCTCCCACCTGGAGCGAACCCCGCGCCACTGTCCCGTAGTGCACGGTGAGTCCGGGCAGCGGGCTCTGGGTATCCACCACCGCCATCTCGGCCCCGGCACTACTCACGGCGCCGGTATCACCGACCTGCCCCCCAGCCTCGGCGTAGAAGGGCGTCTTCCTCAGAACAACGGCGACCCGATCGCCCTCCGTCACTTCGTCCACAACTTGCCCATCACGCGCCAGGTTGATGACCTCGGTCGTGGACTCCAGGGTTTCGTAGCCCACGAAAGCAGTGGGAGGCAACTCCAGGCAACGATAGAATTCACTTTCTTTCGCTAATCCGAAGGCCTGCGCGTCCCGTGCCCGCTGGCGCTGCTCGACCATGGCCTGCGTGAAGCCTCGCTCATCGAGGTCGAGGCCCTTCTCGGCAGCCATCTCCCTGGTCAACTCGACAGGAAATCCGTACGTATCGTACAGGCGGAATACCTCACGCCCGGGGATCTCCGCTTCACCTTCCGAGAGGACCTCGGCCATCAAGTCCTCCAAGATGGCCGAGCCTACAGTCAAGGTGTATTGAAAGCCCCTCTCCTCTTGAGCCAGGACTCCCAAGATGAAGTCTCTCCTCTCCCTCACCTCGGGGTACTCCGCTCCCATGAGATCTATCACTTCTCGGGCGACCTCCTCCAGGAAGGGTTCTTCCCTTCCCAGGAGCTTGCCATGTCGCACCGCGCGTCGAAGAATGCGCCGCAAAACGTATCCACGACCTTCATTGCTTGGCAGGACCCCGTCGGCAACCAGAAAGGTGACGGCACGTCCATGCTCAGCGATGACGCGCAGCGAACGATCCACCACCTCATCATCGCCATACGGTCTTCCCACCAATTCGCCTGCCCTGGCCACGATAGAGGCGAAAAGGTCCGTCTCGTAGACAGAGCCCACGTCCTGCATCGCCACGGCTGTCCGTTCCAGTCCCATGCCCGTGTCGATGTTCTGCTCTGGGAGGGGCACAAGGTTGCCCTCCGAATCCTGGTCGTACTCCATGAACACCAGATTCCAGATCTCCAGGAAGCGCTCGCAATCGCAACCGGGCAAGCAGTTCTCCCGGCCACATCCGGCCTCAGGACCACGGTCATAGAAGATCTCCGAACAAGGGCCGCAGGGCCCTGTTTCGCCGGCAGGACCCCAGAAGTTGTCTTCCTTCCCCAGGCGCATGATCCTGGATGCGGGCAGGGCAATCTCCTGCCACAGCGAGAAAGCCTCCTCATCGTCGCGGTAAATGCTGGCCCACATGCGATCTTCAGGCAGCTCCAGACATTCTGTCACGAACTCCCACGCCAGCTCGATGGCACCGCGCTTGAAGTAGTCCCCTATGGAGAAGTTGCCGAGCATCTCGAAGAAGGTGAGGCTACGTTCATTGCCTACTTTGTCAATGTCGGTGGTGCGAAAGCACTTCTGTACAGACGCCAAGCGTCTTGACGGAGGCTTCGCCTCACCGGCGAAGTACGGCTTGAACTGGACCATTCCAGCCCCTGTGAAGAGGAGAGTCGGGTCACCCTCAGGGACCAGCGAAGAACTGGGGATCACCAAGTGTCCCCGCTGGGCGAAGAAATCCAAAAACGCGCTCCGTATCTCTTTGCCGCTCCTCGGCCTCATCCTCCAATGCTCCACCGACGCCAAAGGCATGGCCCGAATTCGGATGGGATTTTAGGATAAGTACCTACCATTGTCAAACCTTGAGCGCACTTGTGGCCTTGACTTGCTGTCCTCGTTGGCGTAGAATCCGCATGACCACAGCGTACGATAATTGGCAAGAGACGATGCGCCATCATGGGTGGACGTCAAGACTTGATGAACGACGGAAGTATGGTAAAATTATGAGTTTGGGACTGAAACTATGAAAGGGACAGATTCATGGAGAAGATAGAGCTAAGAGCCGAGACCCGGAACGTGTTCGGCAAGAAAACGAAGCGCCTACGAGCAGCGGGGTTCGTCCCTGCGATCCTCTACGGACCGAGAACCGAACCAATCTCTCTCCAGGCGCCAGAGAGAGACTTAAGTCGAATACTGCATCGAGCTGGCATGAACCAACTGATAGCGCTGTGGATCGACGAAGCCGACAAAGCGCGTATGACCTTGGCTCGTGAAGTCCAGCGCGACCTGATCACTCACTCCCTGGTGCACGTTGATCTGTACGAAGTGGTGATGACGGAGAGTATCACTGCTGAGACCCCTGTTATCCTCGTAGGAGAGTCACCCGCTGTCGAGACGAAAGCAGGGCTACTTGTGAGGGGCGTTGACACCGTTCAGGTACACGGTCTCCCCGGTGAGTTGCCGGAGTCCATAGAGGTCGATATCAGCGTGCTGAAGGAGGCGGACCAAGCCATACTGGTAGGCGATCTCGTCGTGGACGGGACTATTGAGATCTTGACCCATCCCGAGGAAGTCGTGGTCCAAGTGCTCCCCGTTAAGGAGATGATAGTCGAGGAAGTTCTCGAAGAAGTCGAGCTCGCGGAGGTAGAGGTCATATCTGCGGCCGAGGAACGGGCAGAGGTGGTAGAAGAGGCAGAGCCACCAATCGGAGACGAGTAATCTCAAGGCGAGGGCGAGTAGGAATCATCGTCCTCGAAGGACCGGGGCTTGAAGAGAGGAGATATCTGTGTTTAGTCCTTTGAACGCCGTCCTGGGCTTGTTCTCCCAAGACATCAGCATTGACTTGGGTACAGCCAACACCCTGGTTCTGGTGCGAGGTCAGGGAATCGTAATCAACGAACCATCTGTAGTCGCCATCGAGAAGAAGAGCAAGAAGGTTCTGGCCGTTGGCGACGAGGCCAAGGAGATGGTGGGACGCACTCCGGCCAACATTGTGGCCATCAGACCGTTGCGGGACGGGGTTATCTCGGATTTTGACGTCGCGGAGAGAATGCTTCATTACTTCATAAGAAAGGTTCATGAGCGCGCTATTCTCCCTATTCCACGACCGCGGGTGGTAGTGGGTCTCCCTAGCGGCGTTACCGAGGTGGAAAAAAGGGCTGTGCACGACGCATGCATGAACGCTGGTGCCCGTCAGACTCTACTGATCGAGCAGCCGACTGCTGCCGCCATAGGAGCCGACCTTCCGATAAACGACGCTGTGGGAAGTATGATTGTTGACATCGGAGGAGGAACGTCGGAGATGGCGGTGTTCGCCCTCGGGGGCATCGTCGTGAGCCGGTCTCTGCGAGTGGCCGGAGACGAGATGGACGAAGAGATAATGCGGTACGCTCGTGAGAAGTACAATCTGCTGATCGGCCAACGGATGGCCGAGCGGATCAAGATTGCCATCGGTTCAGCGTATCCTCTCTCCGAGGAGCAGACTATGACGCTTCGCGGGCGCAATCTCATCACAGGTCTTCCAGAGGCGGTAGACATCAGTAGCGTGGAGGTTCGCGAGGCTCTGTCTGCTCCTGTGGGGTTGATCGTCGAAGAGGTCCGGACTGCCCTCGAGGAAACCCCTCCAGAGTTAGTGGCTGACCTGATGGAGCAGGGCATAGCCCTCGCCGGGGGGGGTGCCCTCCTCAAAGGGATAGCGGACCGGCTGTCCGATGAAACCAAGATGCGCGTCTATGTGGCTGATGATGCGATGACGTGTGTGGTTCGTGGCGGAGGGATAGTCCTCGAACACCTAGATACTCTGATCCATGTACTGACCACCACTCAGGGACGCAACACACGGCGCTAGTCTGAGGAGGCTGTCTTGTCGCGGTTTCGGCGAGGAGGAATTGCTCTATTCCTCCTCCTTTTCCTTTCGTTGGCGGTGCTTGGTTTGCTCCTGGACGGAGCGAATCGCCTTCAGCCCGTGAAGAACCTCGCGAGTCTAGCTACTCTGCCCCTGCAGGAGGGACTCACATCTCTCACCGCTCGTGTCACTAATGTACGCCGCTTCTTAGCCGATCTGGAGGCTTGTCGGGCGGAGAACGAAGACCTGCAAACGCTGGTCGATCAACTGATCATCGAGAACGTGCGGCTGCGCGAGGCGGAGATCGAGAATGTCACTTTGCGGGAACAGCTCAATTTCAAGCAGGCCAACCCGTCCTTCGAACTCCTGTCAGCGCAGGTAATTGGTCGCGACCCCAGCAATGTTCTGGGCTACCTGATCATTGATCGCGGCACCGCCGAGGGCGTTGCCGTCGGCATGCCAGCCCTCACGCACCGAGGCCTGGTGGGCAGAGTCACACAGGCCGACCTTCACTCCTCCAAAGTTCTTCTGATAACAGATCCTAGCAGCTCGGTCAACGCTCTGATTCAAGAGTCACGCGCTACGGGAGTGATCCAGGGAAAAGCGAGGGAAACGCTGTTAATGCGTTACATCCAGCAGACCGAGGAGGCAAAGCCTGGCGACCTAGTCCTTACGTCCGGTCTGGGGGGCAATTTCCCAACCAGACTGATCATCGGCCAGGTTATCGTAGTGACGAAGAAAGACGTCGAGTTGTTCCAAGAAGCTGAGGTCAGACCAGCTGTCGAGTTTGGGCGGCTGGAGATGGTCATGGTCCTCACCAGCTTCGAGCCCATCGATTTTGACAGTGAGGACTAGGTCTTCGGGGGTGGTTGCCTATCAAGACTTACGCCGTCGTTGCACTGCTGGCTAGCGTGGCTCTTCTGCAGTCCTCCGTACTCTACCGCTTCTCCTTGGGCGGCGCACGCCTCAATCTCATGCTTCTCGTCGTAGTATCATGGAGCCTATTGAGGGGACCTAGAGAGGGAATCGTCTGGGGGTTCATTGGTGGTCTCGCTCTTGATTTTCTCTCGGGCGCGCCGCTTGGCAGCTGTAGCCTCGCCCTCACTCTTACAGGATACGTCGCCAGCCTGGGTCAGCTGACCCTATACCGCACCAGCCCGGCGTTTCCGTCCGTCGTAGCTCTTGGGACTAGCGTATTGTACGACAGCGTGCTGATGGTCGTCCTTTCTGTGACTGGCCGACCCGCAGCGTGGCACGATGTGTTCATAGCAGTGACCTTGCCGACTGCGTTGCTTGGGAGCCTCGCAGTGCCCATCGTCTATCGGATCCTGACTTGGCTTCACCGGAGAACCCTTCCAGAGGAGACGGAGCTACAGTAGGAAAGGTGCTGGTGCTCAGAACCGGGCTCCACAAGGCAGCCCTGAGTGCCAGGGCAGCCAGCGTCACCTGCCTGCTGGGCTTGACCGGGTTGTGGGCACTCCTCCAAAGCGAGACCATCTGCTGAAGGGGGGATGTCTGCCGTTGGACGCCGTTCTCGACACGAGCGCGCACATTCGGCGGTGCCCACGAAGTGATCATGTCCGGAGCAACCTGGCGAAGAGGCTTCGCGTCATTCCTCCCACCCTCGGTGACCAGCCATTCCACCAGCAGGCGGAGAACCGAAGTGTCTGCGACTACTGAGCACAGGGATTGGATCGCCGAGAAGCTTCCACCTGGTAGCCCATCACTGCACCTGGCATTAGTTGACGGACGACGACAGAGGGTGCTCGTGTCCTCCGCGGGCAACACTGGCGTAGTACGCACCTGGCTGAAGTTGTCACCAGGCAGGACGAGGAAGTAGATGTACAGCGCGACATTCCGACCAAGAAGTGGTTTCCCTCTCGTCTTGGTGGCTAGCCTTGCAGTTGGCGCCTTCTCGAGCCGTTTCCTGGCCGAGATTGCTTATTCCCACTTGGGTGTTCTGCGTCTCTGGATAGTATCGGCTGCGGTAATGGCGCTGACGGGGATTGCCGCGGTGCTTCTGTGGCTCTTCGTGTGGCGACGCGTTTCGCCTCGACGCACGCCGCTGTGGCACTTGCAGTACGTTCTGCCTCTCCTTTTGCTCACTGTCTACCTGTTTCAGCAGGAGGTAGACACCCTCCAAGCGTCTGTCCTTCTCTTGGGCTCTCTCTGTTTGGTAGCGAGTCTGACAGCTGCCAGGCTGGTCAGGCAAGAATGGATAAACAAAGCGATTGTGGCGCTGGTCTTCTTTCTGCCGCTGGCTGTCTACCTCGTGACTCTGCTTCCTACGGTCGGCGAACATGACACCTTCGAGTTTCAGGTGCTGTCGTACGAGCTGGGCATTCCCCATCCGACAGGCTATCCCTTGTATATCCTTCTGGGTAAGCTCTTCACCCTGCTGCCCTTCGGCAACGTCGGCTATCGTCTGAACTTGTCATCGGCACTCTTCGCTGGCGGCGCCACGGTGGTGCTGTACGCAACGATCCATCTTCTTGTGCGACACCGAGGCGCGAGCCTTTTGGCGGCCTTGTCTTTCGCCTTCAGCTACTCCTTCTGGTCCCAGGCTATCGTGGCGGAGGTTTATGCACTGAACGCCCTCTTCGTGGCCTTGGTTCTCTTCCTGCTCTTGCGTTACGGTGGCGAGCTCGCCGCTGGTACCAAACGCCCCCGGTACTCACCGACGCCGCAGGCAACCACTGCGCCAGGAAGGTGGCCAGGACTCTTCAACCCGAAGTTGGCACTGCTGGCGGCAGGTTCGTTCGTGTATGGTCTGAGCCTCA
This sequence comes from uncultured Anaerolineales bacterium, assembly GCA_964492135.1. GTDB lineage: Bacteria > Chloroflexota > Anaerolineae > UBA7937 > B3-Chlor > CAYGAW01. The sequence continues at coordinate 18,111 of CAZBJW010000009.1, read as the reverse complement.
CCCATCATCGCACGATGCTATTGTTGCTGCCGGCCGGTCTGATGTATCTCATGCTGAATGCGCGTCGCATTGGCGTTTCAGTCCGAAGCGCCGCAATCCTGGTCGGTGCCTCTGTGGTGCCACTTCTCAGCATACACCTCTACATACCGATTAGGTGGTGGCAGATCCACGGCCAGGTCATGTCGCTGAGTGAGTTCGCAAACCTGGTTCTGGGGTCGCGATTCGCCGCCGCTCTGCATTGGGATGCTTGGCTTCGAGAACCGGACCGGCTGCGCATCTACGCACGTATTCTGCTGGACCAATACCCTGTCCCGGCACTAGGAGTGGCTCTCCTCGGCCTCGTGTGGCTCTTCCGCCCTCGGAGAGGTGCTTACGTGTATCCCAGTTGGAAGGAGGGCATCTTCCTGTTGACGGCTTTCGTCGCCTACGTCCTCTTCGGGCTGGGTTACTATGTCCCCGACGTCTCTCTGTTCATAATACCCTCGCACTTGGCCATCGCTGTGGCGCTAGGGGTCGGCATCAGTGCCTTGAGTCAGCTTACAGAGAGCTGTCTGGCTCGTTTGAACGCGATTTCAGCCTCCACAAGAAGCGTGTGGACGAAAGCCGGGATCCTATCTGTGGCAGCCTTAATCCCCATGAGTCTTGTCTGGACCAACGCGCCGAGGGTGGACAGAAGCGGTGACTACTCGTTATATGAGTGGGGTAGATACGTCCTGCAGCAACAACTTCCCTCCGGCGCCGTGATCCTGGCTGACAGTGAGAAGATAGCCCCTCTCCACTATCTCCAGAGGGTGGAAGGTGTGCGAAGCGACACAGAAACGAGCGTGTTCTCGACTGAGCAGGCCAATCGTGCAGAATTGGACAGGAGACTGATGGAAGGGAGGGCCGTTTTCCTGGCCCGCTTTCTGCCCGGCCTGGAGACCATATATCACTTGAGGTCTCTGGGGCCTATTGTCGAGGTCAGCCGCGGGAGCCTGACGGAACTCCCTGCCGATTTTTCTCGCTTGGACTGGAGTTTTGGAGAGGAAGTCCTACTGCGCGGCTATCGTCTGGATTCGGCAGACATCAGTTCTAGTGGCGCAGTCCGTCTGACATTGTACTGGGAAGCCACGGACCGCATGGCAGATAACTACGAGGTTCGACTGCGCCTCGTGGGCGCCAGCGGCCAGGTGTGGCACCAGACCAAGGGACGGCCGCCTGTGAATGGCTTGTATCCCACGGCAGCGTGGCGGGCCGGAGAGATTGTGCCCGATTTCCACGAGTTGGAGCTGCAAGGCAAGCTTCCACCTGGCACCTACGCGCTGCAGGTAGGCTTGTTCCCGCCCTTTGGCAAAGAGGGCCTCGCTGAAGTGAACACCGTAGAGGAATACCCCACCATTGGTGAAGTACGTGTCATCTCTGCTGGAGGGCAGTCGCCCACCGTGCAGCACTCGGTGCGAGCGGATTTCGATAGTCGAATCATACTACTTGGCTATGACGTCCCCTCGGCTGCCTATCCTGGGGCGGAGATCCCGCTGACACTCTATTGGCAGAGGATCGGGCCCGTGGCTACGGACTACGATCTGGCGATTGAACTGTGGGGATCCGGTTCGGAGCTTGTATGGAGCAATATCGAGCAGCCACTCTTCGGTGAATACCCCGTATCTCGATGGGGCGAGAACCAGGTCTTGACCGATGCGCACCTGCTGAAGATACCTCCTACAGCCTCTGGTCAGCTGCGCCTGCGGATTGGCGTGCAAGATCCCACAAGTCACCGTGCTGTGCCGGTACTCCACGGTTGGCTGGCGCGGCCTCAGCGCGCAGTTGCCCTTGCCGAAATCCTGGTGGAGGGATTGCCCGAAAGCCCGAACGCTGTGGATTATCTGCCCGCCAGCTTTGAAAACAAGATCTTGCTTGTGGGCTACGAGATCCACAATGTCCAGGTGAGAAAGGGTGGGGCCTTGCAGCTGACCTTAACCTGGCAGTCTTTGGCCCCCATTCCTGAAGACTACACAGTGTTCGTTCATCTTGTGGACGAGAATGATCGGATCTGGGGCCAGGAGGACATCCAGCCTGTCTACGGTACCCGCCCCACCAGCCAGTGGGGCGAAGGCGAGACGGTGGTAGACCCTCACATTGTGTGGACAAATGAAGACGCCCCATTGGGGCTGTATCGGATCGAGGTTGGGTTCTATCTTCTCCGTACTATGGAACGACTGCAGGTTCTCGACCCTTCTGGCACTCCAATTGGCGACAAGGTGGTCATCGACCTGATGGAAATAGTGCCGTAGGCGCTAGCCGAGTCTCAGCGCCCGTATCTCGTGTGTCGAGGATGTTCATCTGCGGGACGCTCGACCTCGGAGATGGTGTGCTCCGCCCTGGTCTTGTAACAGGGTCAACTGTGACCTATAATCGCATCTGGAATGCAGACCAAAGAGCGAAACATCAAGATTCTCATCTTCAAAGCATTCGTGGTTGCTGCCTTCGCCCTGCTGGGCTTGCAGAGCTGGCGACTCCAAATCGTGCAGGGTGAGCAATATCGTGAACAGGCGGAGCGCAACCGATTTCGACTGCGAGCCGTCGATGCTCCCAGGGGCGTCATCTATGATCGAAACGGGCGTCTCCTGGCCGGTAACGTGCCTAGCTTTGCTGTTTCTATCGTCCCCGCGGACTTGCCGGAGGAAGAGGAGGACTACGTCTTCCAGCGGCTATCCACTCTCTTAGAGATCCCGGTGAGCGTCGACGATGTTGAGATCGGGAATGTGCCATTCGCCGAGCGTCATGCGCCCGCCGGAGGGGGTGAGTACGAACCCGAGCCACAAATGATGGAGCGTGTGCATGCCGGCAGGGCGACCCCCCTCAGCCCCGTGCGTGTCAAATCGGACGTGCCCAGAGATATCGCCTTTATCATCGAAGAGGAGCGTCTTGACTTGCCCGGCGTGTTTGTCGAAACCGAGCCCCTGAGGCAATACATCTCCAGCACCCTTGTCTCTCACGTGATGGGCTACGTGGGCCACATACCGGAGCAGGAGGTGGAAACATACCTCAATCGACCGGATGCCGATTATGATGCGAACGACATCGTGGGATTGACTGGCGTGGAGCTCACCTTGGAAGATGAATTGAGAGGCCGCAAGGGACATAGACACGTGGAAGTCGATGTGACTGGACGCGAGATAGGGACCATCGGCACTCCCGTGGAGCCCGTACCAGGACACAATCTGGTTCTGACTATTGATGTCGATTTGCAGGGGGTGGCTGAAGAAGCTCTGCGGACAGGCTTAGCAGCAGCCCATTCTGACTCGGGAACTGTAGTCGCCATGGATCCTCGGACGGGCGAAGTACTCGCCCTGGTTTCTCTGCCAAGCTATGACAACAACCTCTTCATCGGCGGCATCTCCGCCGATGAGTACGCCAGCTTGAGCGAGGATCCACGACATCCCTTGGTCAACCACGCCATAAGCGGACAGTATCCTCCTGGATCCACATTCAAGATTGTGACGGCCGCCGCAGGCCTGGAGGAGGGAATTGTAGATCGATACTCCCTGCTCTTCTGCCCCGGAACCATATGGATCCCTCACCGTTTCGCACCAGAAGATCCCGATTTGGCGCAGCCCTTTAGGTGCTGGGCTACGGCTGGCCATGGCTCCCTGAACATCGTTTCAGCGATCGTGCAGTCCTGCGATATCTACTTCGGCATGCTTGCTGGAGGTTACGGAGAGTTTGAGGGACTTGGCCATGAGGCTCTGGCCAACTACGCCACCCTCTTCGGCCTCGGGCGACCCACGGGGATAGACCTACCGGGCGAAAGCAGTGGTCTGGTTCCTGATGCCACATGGAAGCGGCTGACCTACGGCGAGACCTGGGTCACAGGAGACACGTACAATGCTGCCATTGGGCAGGGTTTCATCCTGGCTACGCCTTTGCAGATGCTTAATGCCACAGCTGCGATTGCCAACGGTGGAAACCTGTACAAACCACAGATCGTTCGTGAGATCCGGGATGCCAGCGGCAATGTGGTCACACCATTCTCTCCGCACTTGATACGCAGACTACCCCTCTCCGACGAAACAGTGCGCATCATCAGAGAAGGCCTGCTAGGCGCAGTTGCGTACGGCACCGGGGGGGAAGGCAGGTTGCCAGGGGTGGCAGTCGCGGGGAAGACAGGCAGCGCTGAGTATCCCGGGGAGCGTGACCGGGAAGGCAAATTGCCTACCCATGCATGGTTCACCGCCTTCGCTCCCTTTGACGATCCTCAGATTGCCCTCGTGGTGTTCATTGAGGGTGGTGGAGAAGGTGGCCTGGTGGCAGCTCCGATAGCCGCCCAGATCCTCAGTTACTACTTCAACGTACCCTTGCCAGAGTGAAACGGATGTTTATTGGCTGTGATTTAGCGCTATGCGTCACCACGCCAAGTGGCCCAGTAGGAAGAGCACGCGGGAGGGTCTGCTTGGGTCGCGACAGTCACTGCATCCCCAGAACCTTTGCGGATGACCAGGGGTGAGGTTATCCAGGGGATCTGGAACCATGTGGACATCGACCCGACAAGGTGTAGAGGTCCCCTTTGTCCGGAACCGGGCCAACGACGCGTTGTCGATGACATTCCGATCCGTTGTGGCGAGATGAGCAGGGAAAGATAGATGAAGGGAAGAGGTTGGCAACACTTTGATTTCGTACTGTTTGGAGCCACTCTTGCTCTCATGATCTTGGGCATCGCGCTGATCTACAGCGCCACCGTCGCATCCACGCCCCCAGGTGAAGACTGGTGGGACACATTTCTCGTTCGGCAGATCATCTACGCCACCGTCGGTACAGGACTGATGCTCTTGGTCTCTTTTACAGACTACAGCATCTTCGCCAACGTGAACCACCTCATCTATGCCCTTACGATTCTGTCGCTGATCCTGGTTTACGCAGTCGGACAGATCTCCTTCGGAGCACAGCGATGGATCGACTTGGGCATCTTCCCGCTGCAACCCTCGGAACTCGCAAAGGTGCTGCTAGTCATCGTGCTCGCCAAGTTCCTGGCTGATAGACAGGACGAACTGAAGCGATTGCCCTACTTCCTGCTGTCGCTGGTCTACGTAGGGGTGCCGATCATTTTCATCTACATCCAGCCCGACCTGGGGACTGCCATCGTGCTTGGGGTTAGCTGGCTGGCCATGGTGTTGATGACAGGTGTGCGTCTCAGACACCTGGGGATAATGGTTGTGGTGGGACTCATCGCATCGCCGGTTGTATGGCTTTCTCTACATGGCTATATGCGCGAGCGCATCTTCGTGTTTTTCAACCCCCACCGAGATCCGCTGGGGGCGGGATACAACCTCAATCAAGCCCGCATTGCGGTCGGTTCAGGAGGCTGGCTGGGGCAGGGGTTCGCCAGGGGAAGCCAGAGCCAGTTGCACTTTCTTCGGGTGAGACATACGGACTACATATTCTCCGTACTCGGTGAGGAGCTGGGCTTCGTAGGTATCGTCCTGGTCCTGATCCTCTTTCTAGTGGTTCTATGGCGGATCTTGCGGGTGTCTGAGATGGCGCGCGATACGTTCGGGCGGCTAATCGCCAGCGGTATCGCTACGGTGATAGCCTTTCAAGTTATCGCCAATATCGGCATGAACGTGGGCCTCTTGCCTTCATCTGGAGTACCGCTGCCCTTCATGAGTTACGGAGGAAGTGCCCTGATAGCGCTCCTCATAGGCGAAGGTGTGGTACAGAATATTGTCATACGGCACAAGAGGCTGGAATTTCAGTAGGCGCCAACGGTTTTCAGCCCACGTAGCCGGGTGCGGGAACCAAACGCGACGATGCCGGTGGAAGTGCTGCAGAGCTCGAGCTGACTCGCGCTTGTTGTGGCAAGGTGCTTGGGGAGAAGTAGTTGCATGACCGATGGCTCTATGCCTGTTCGCGTGCGTTTCGCGCCCAGCCCAACTGGATACCTGCACCTCGGTGGGGCGCGCACGGCTCTCTTCAACTGGATCTTCGCTCGCAACCGCGGCGGTGTGTTCATCTTACGCATCGAAGATACCGACAAACTGCGCTCTACCGAGGAGTCCACGGGGGGGATTCTCTCTTCGATGCACTGGTTGGGGCTGGATTGGGATGAAGGCCCTGGTGTAGGGGGTGAATATGAACCCTATTTCCAGATGCAGCGCTTGCCCTTCTACCGGGCAGTGATGGAACAACTCCTGGACCGAGGAAAGGCCTACTGTTGCTATTGTACGCAGCAGGAGTTGGAAGCCCGGAGGGATGCAGCTCTCGCTGAAGGGAAATCGCCGGGATACGACAGACGTTGTCGGTACTTGTCGCCCCAAGAAGTGGCAGCCTGTGAAGCCGAGGGCAGAAAGCCCGCGGTGCGATTCGCCATGCCCTTGGAGGGGGAGACGGTGGTGGATGATCTTATCCACGGCCAGGTACGTTTCAGCAATGAGCAATTGGACGACCTGGTGATCATGAAGGCTGATGGCACCCCTACGTACAACTTCGCTGTCGTGGTTGACGACATGCTGATGAAGATTAGCCACGTGATCCGGGCCGATGAGCATCTGGCCAACACACCACGCCAGATTAGGATCTACGAGGCCCTAGGCTATCCGCTGCCCAAGTTTGCACACGTGTCCATGATCCTGGGCGAGGATCGCACCAAGCTTTCGAAGCGCCATGGCGCCACTTCGCTGGAGGAGTATCGGGACTCTGGATACCTTCCTGAGGCGATGTTCAACTTTCTGGCTCTCTTGGGCTGGGCATACGATGACAAAACCGAGATCATGACCCGTGACGAGATTATCGAACGCTTCACCCTAGAAAAGGTGAACCCCGCTCCGGCCGTTTTTTCCAAGGACAAGCTGGATTGGATGAATGGAGTATACATCCGCAGCCTACCGCCTGATGATCTGGCTACCCGTCTCCTACCATTCTTGGAGGACGCGGACCTGACAGTCGAAAGGGAGACCGTGCGCCGTCTGGTACCCTTGGTCCAGGAGCGCATCAAGGTGCTCGGCGATGTGGTAGATCTTGTGGACTTCTGCTTCCAAGAGGAGATCACCTACGACGCGCAACTTCTGATCGGCGGGAAGATGGACGCTGCAGCCTCGCTGACCGCTCTGAGGAGAGTTCGAGAGGTTCTCACTGAGATCCCCGCCTTTGACGAGTCAACCCTAGAGAGCGTTCTGCGCGACCTCGCCAGGCAGCTGGATTTGAAGGCGGGTCAGCTATTCGGCATTATCCGGGTCTCTATCACAGGGAAGACGGTAGCTCCTCCCCTTTTTGGCACGATGAGTGTCCTGGGCAAAGAGCGAGTGCTAAGTCGTATTGACGAAGCTGAGAAGGCGCTTGCGGATCTTGCGGATGCAGAGAAGGTTTGATAGTATGATATTGGCGCTGGGGGATCGTCTAGTGGTAGGACAGCTGACTCTGGATCAGTAAGCGGGGGTTCGAATCCTCCTCCCCCAGCTGATCCAATACGAGCTTGGCCCATCCTAGATGGGCCTGTTTTCCACGCGCGGAATGAGTGCCCTCACCCGCAACCCGTAGCCTCATCCCTGGCACCTCTAGCGGTCTCCTCGGATACTGAGTTCCTACCCTTACCGAGGGCACACAAACCATTCGGTAGCCGGTTGTTCAGCCGAGGGTTTCGGCACCTGATCCCAGGCACCGAACAGCCATATTTCGACACAAGCGTGTTCAGAATCAGCCTAAAGTCCTATTGCTTTTGTCAAAGGGCGGTGGTATAGTATTATGAACCGAGCTTACTGCTATCTAGCGACGGAGTCCTTCATGATGGCACCCACGGATGGAAAGAGAGGCTTGCTCGACAGGCTGAAAGACGGGGACGCAGCAGAGACTCCCGAAGAGAAAGCGGCAGCGAAGCCAGAGCCCACCGCCGGGAAGGGTTCTCGGACACCGGAGACCTCCCAGTCCGAGAGACCAGTGGAGATCGTGCAGCGATACGGAATGGATCCCGAGGAGTTGCAGGCGCTCTCCGACCATCTCAGGACCGATGATGAGTTCCTTTCTCCGGGGGAGCCCCTTGCAGGCAGGTATGAGATCCTCAGGTTCCTTAGCAAGGGGGGCATGGGGGCCGTCTATCTGGCTCGTGACAACCGCTTCGTCGGCGTGAAGAAGCTGGTGGCGGTAAAAGAGATGATCAGCCCGGTCCGCGACACCGTGACGGGCAGGATTAGCCTGGAGACCTTTGAACGGGAGGCCAACATCCTGGCTAGCCTGAGCCATCCTGCCATACCCAAGGTCTTCGACTACTTCCATTACGAGCGCCGAGTATATCTGATTATTGAATACATCGAAGGCACCGATCTCGAATCCCTATTGGCTGAGATCGACTTCGCCCTCACCCAAGAGAAGGTCATCGACTGGGCCATTCAGGCTTGCGACGTTTTATCCTACCTGCACAACCATAAGCCAAACCCCATCGTCTTCCGTGACATGAAACCCTCCAACATCATGCTCAGGGAGGATGCCCGGATCATGCTCATAGACTTCGGAATCGCAAAGGTGTTCCAGGCGGGCAAACGGGGCACGATGATTGGCACTGAAGGATACTCGCCACCCGAGCAGTACCGAGGCATCGCCGAGCCGAGAGGAGACATATTCGCCCTGGGAGCAACGTTGCACCATGTCCTGACTCGCAGGGACCCCCGCAAGGAACCTCCGTTCACGTTCCACGATCATCCCATTCGGGACTACAATCCTACCGTATCAGCTGACTTTGAGGCAGCGATATTCAAGGCTCTTGAGTATGAGATCGAGCATCGCTACGCATCGGCGGAAGAGATGAAGCAAGCCCTGCTGAGGATCTTGGCGGGTTCGACACGGGGTCCGGATTCGCTGGTCTACACTCATGGGCTATTAGAGGAAGGTATATCACCTGTCTGGTCGTTCAACGCAGCGGACGAGATCCGATCTACCCCTGCGGTGGTTGAGGGTTCTCTCTTTTTCGGCTCCTACGACAACAATGTGTACTGCTTGGATGCGAAGACAGGCAAGGAACGCTGGAGCTACGCGACCGACGGCGGGGTTGTATCGTCCCCGTGCGTGTGGAGTGAGACCGCGTTCTTCGGCTCAGAGGATCAGGTACTGTATGCGGTATACACACGCACTGGTCGCATCGTGTGGACCTGTCCCACCGACGGAAGGATTCGGTCGTCGCCGAACGTGGAGTATGACCATGTCTTCTTTGGCTCCGATGACCACCACCTCTATGCAGTGAGCGCCAAATCAGGGAAGGAGCTCTGGCGATTCGCCGCGGCAGGCCCCATACGCTCGTCCCCGGTCATCGAGGGCGAATTGATCGTCTTCGGTTCCGATGATGGTACCGTCTACGCTCTAGACGTGCAAAGCGGAGAATCGAGATGGCAGTACCAGGTCGCGCGGGCGTTGCAGTCGACTCCCACCGTGGCCGGGAATATGGTGTTCATTGGATCGGATGACCGCTGTATCTACGCGCTGGACCTGGGAAACGGCTGGGCTGTGTGGCGCCATCGGACCAAGGGCAAGGTCATATCTTCTCCTCTGGTCACAGAGAAGCTGGTCTATTGCGGCTCCAACGATCATCACCTTTACGCTCTGGATGCCAGATCTGGGACACTCAAGTGGGCGTATGCCACGGAGGGCCCTGTGGTATCCTCTCCGAGACTCGCAGATGGGGCAGTCTACGTTGGATCCGTTGACTGGCATCTCTATTGCATGGATGCCAAAACGGGAACTCTCCTATGGCGCTTCCGAACCGACGCAGCAATCACAGGCTCGCCCATGGTCAGCGATGGCATCGTGTACATCGGTTCCACTGATCACACGATGTATGCACTGCCGACCAAGAGAGAGGACTAGCTCGCTCACGTCGACAGACTGCCCGGCAACCTCCTGGGCAGCAATGCGAGGGATTGATTGGGTTTCTGGGACAAGCTTCTTGGCAGGAGAAGCAAGGAAGCAAAACCCACGCCGTCCGAGAAGGCGAGGGCTCAAGGACTGGACCGGAAGGTAGATCCGCTTGAGGTCGGACAAGGTACCGACATCGGCAGGGCTCGCGAAGCTAATGAAGATAGCTTCTTGACATTGAAGTCGCTGATCGGCACCAGGTCAGAGCCTCTTGCCATCGCGCTACTGATCGTCGCAGACGGCATGGGCGGACACACGAAGGGGCAGGAGGCAAGTTCTCTTGCCATTCGTGTGGCAGGCGGAGTTATCCTGAGAGAGGTGTTGCTGCCTGCGCTCTCCCGCCGCGCATCCGAGATCGCCAATCGCCCGATTCACGAGATCCTGACCGAAGCCACCTTGTCGGCCAACCAAGCGGTTGCACAAATGGAATCGGATGCGGGAACAACTCTCACATCTGCCCTGGTCCTAGGACACAGCGCCTACGTAGCGCATGTCGGCGATACCAGAGTCTACTATCTGAATGATGAGGGGCTTCATCAGATCACTCAGGACCACTCCCTCGTGAACAGACTTACGGAGTTGGGTCAGATTTCTGCTCAGGAGGCACAACACCATCCTCAGCGCAACTTCCTGTATCGGGCCGTAGGACAGGTATACGAGCTAAAGGTGGACACCTATTCTCGGCGCCTGGAGGCCGGCAGCCATCTCATCTTATGCAGCGACGGGCTGTGGAGTGCAGTGTCCGAGGAAGAGATCGTAGATGCAGTTAGGACCTCACGTTCTCCCCAGGAAGCGTGCAACGAGCTCATTTACCGTGCCAACGAACACGGCGGCGAAGACAACATCACCATGCTCTTGGCCAATATCAACTACTAGCAGAGGAGATCGCCATGGCCCGCAGGGTGATAGTTCACCTGCTGGATGAAGACCCCATTATCGCCGAACTGGAGAGATTGCCAGAACCTGGAGACTCCAACATATTGATACTAGATCCTCGCCGCCAGGATGGAAAGCCCATCCACTACCTAAGCGATAAGGCCACAACGGTCATCTTTCCCATGCACCGGGTGAGTTCAATTGAACTCTTCGGAGAAGAGATGGCCGCTGAAGAGGAGGTCAGGATCTACCGGGAAGACGAAGGGACCTCGTCGCGGTAGACCGCTCTCGCTACGTCCTCAGGCTGTCTGCCAGTTCAGCGTGGTGGGTTACGAGCGAGCGCAGGTCGAGGGTCAGGAGCTCTCCGTCCTGGACTATCACGCGGCCGTCGATGATGGATAGATCGACGCCGACGGGACCACAGAAGACAGCCGCGGCCACGTAATCTCCCGCCCCTGAGAATTCCAATCGGTCTACGTTAAGGGCTATTAGATCAGCGGCCCTGCCCGGCGTCAGAGCTCCGATATCGGACCGCCCGAGCACAGCGGCGCCGCCGAGAGTAGCCATCTCCAGGACGTCGCGCGCACTCAAGGCAGTAGGGCCATGCTTGATCCTCTGCAGGAGCATAGCCATCCGGGCCTCGTTGAGCATGTGAGACGAATCATTGCTCGCACTTCCGTCCACTGCTAGCCCCACTTTCACCCCGAGTTCCCGCATGCGCGGCACGGAAGCGATCCCCGAACCCAGACGCATGTTCGAAGTCGGACAGTGAGCAACACCGGTACCCGTTTGGGCGAACAACCTCATCTCATCGTCCGCCAAATGGACAGCGTGAGCGTAGGAGACATCGTCCCCTAACCATCCGACGTCCGCCATATACTGAACCGGGCGACGGCCGTAAGTCTGCTGGCAGAACTCCTGTTCGTCGAGAGTTTCCGCCACATGAGTGTGGCAATGGACACCATAACTTTGGGCCAACTCTCGAGAGCTGCGTAAGAGGTCAGCAGTCACCGAAAACGGGGAGCACGGCGCAATCATGATCCGGCACATGGAGTACGGTCGAGGATCGTGGTATTCTTCTATCACCCGCTGACAGTCAGCGAGGATAGCTTCCTCATCCTCGACGAGCTCGTCGGGGGGTAATCCGCCCTCAGACTCACCCAGTGACATGCTACCCCGGCATGGGTGGAACCGTACTCCGACCTCCTGGGCAGCACGAAGTTCGTCCTCTAGCTTGACCCCATTTGGAAAAAGATACAGCTGGTCCACAGCCGTGGTACAACCGGTGAGAACCAACTCCGCCAAGCCCACCAGGGCACTGACGTACACCGCTTCTGGAGTCAGCTTGGCCCAAATGGGATAAAGAGTCTGCAGCCAGGTGAAGAGGGGCGCATCCTGGGTGGACGGCAGGCAACGTGTGAGGGTCTGGTACAAGTGGTGATGAGTGTTGATCAAGCCGGGCAGCACCATCTTTCCCCTGAGATCCATCACCTGGTCTGCCCGCGCTGGAAGGTCGCTGGTGCGTCCCACAGCCTCTATGACGTTGTCCCTCAATAGGATCGCACCATTCTTGATCTCTCGCCGTTCCTGGTCCATGGTGATCAAGAGGTCGGTGTTTCTCAAAAGCAAGGTTGGCATTCGGGTCATGACTCCTTTTTCTCACGTACCGTCGTACCGTCCTGATCAGGTACGACCCGCCTTTAGATCTCCCCTGCTAACCTGGAGCACTCTGTGCACAGTCACCGCCTATATCCAACGCGTCTGTGCCAGCTCCTCCTGCTCCCCACTCGTGCAGCCATTCACGGACGTCAGTGTGCCAACCGCTGAAGCGTGAGTTCTTGCTCAGAGAACTCCTGAACGCCGTTACTGGGACCGTTCTCCGCTCAGCACCCTCTCAGAGCTAACCTCCCAGTTCTCGTTCTCCTTGTGTAGGCTGAGCTCCTTGCCTATCGGTTTTCCGCTCCCCAGCCACACAACGATGCCCACGTTGGCCTGATTCTGAGATGAGTTAACGTCTACATCCTGCACGAATACATACGATCGCTGGGGGTCGCGCACCCGGAAATACTCTTCCTCACGATACTGTCTGTCAAGTCCGGTGCTCACAAGCCACACCATCTTGCTGCCATGACCCAAGTCGGCCCGGAATTCGCCTGGGGAGAGGCGCACGATGACATCATCAAGCTCGCGGCCCTGGACATCCATCTCGTGGGCTACGACAGCTCGCCGGATGGCGTCCCTCTCCGCGTTCCACCACGCTGTGCAGGCAGGAAGGAACAGAAGTACAGCAATGGAGGCTACTACCACCGAGGTCTTCAGTGAGGTCTTCTTCACGGATGCCCACCTCTCCCTACGCCAGCTGTCAGTCCGTGGTGCACCCAACACGAGTCTGGCTCTCCTCAACACATAACCCTTCCCGTCCGGGAAGGGTTATCGCTGCACGAGACACCTCCTACGCTTCTTGCGCCACCCCGAGTTCGTCTACGGCAGCTCTGAGATACGCCTCGATGAAGTCGTCCAGATCACCATTCAGTACCGCTTCTACATCGCCCCTTTCGCGCCCCGTACGGTGATCTTTGACCATGGTATAAGGATGCATGATGTAGGACCGGATCTGATTCCCCCACTCTGCAGACACGTGCTCCCCCTTGAGTCGAGCTTGCTCGTTCTCCCGTTCTCGCATCTGGCGCTGTAACAGGCGCGCCTTTAGCACCTTGAGAGCCATCGCACGGTTCTGAGCTTGGGACCGCTCGTTCTGACAGGTGGCCACGATTCCTGTTGGAATGTGCACGATACGCACCGCTGAGTCGGTCTTGTTGACGTGCTGACCACCTGCGCTGCTGGCGCGGAATGTGTCAATCCGCAGATCGTTGGCATCGACGTCCACCTCCGTTGCATCATCAATGCTCGGGAGTACTTCCACCAGTGCGAAAGAAGTATGGCGACGATGGGCAGCATCGAATGGAGAGAGACGTACCAGCCGATGCACTCCCCTCTCCGCTTTGAGATACCCGTAGGCGTATCTTCCAGCTACCTCCACGGTGGCGCTCTTGAGCCCCGCCTCCTCGCCGGGGGAGCTGTCGATGAGTCGAGTCTGGAACCCACGGCTGTCAGCCCAGCGCATATACATGCGAAGCAACCTCTCCGTCCACTCCTGGGAATCCGTTCCCCCTGCTCCGGCATGGATTGCCAGCAGTGCGTCACCGCTGTCATACTTTCCCTGGAAAAGCAGGCGAAACTCAGAGCGCCGGAAATCCCGCCTCAGCTGCCCCACATCTGCCTCGATGTCTTCCTGCAGCGAATCATCTCCCTCCTCCGTGGCTAGACTCAGGAGTTCCTCTAGTTCTCTGGCCCGCCGCGCCAAGTCGTTCCATTCCGCCACCTGCTCTTGCAGGACGGACAATCTCCGCGCGGATTCCTGGGCTTCTATCTGGTCCGCCCAGAGGCCGGGCTGTGCTAGCCTTTTCTCTAGCTGATGGATCTCTTTCTCCTTGCTAGATATGTCAAAGACCCTCCTTGATCTTGCCTATTCGCCGCTCCAGGCGGTTCAATTCCTCAACTAGGTCTTCCACGTACACACCTCCACCGATCTCAACCTAAATCGCCTGATGTGATGATTACTCAAAGAGCCCTGCCACAAACTCCTGGGCATCGAACTCCGCCATATCATCTAGCTGCTCACCCGTGCCCACGTACTTGATAGGGATGTCCAGCTCAGTGGCGATAGCGAACACGATACCTCCCTTGGCAGTACCGTCAAGCTTTGCCAGGAAGATGCCGTTTATGTCCACGGCCTCCTTGAAGTACCTCGCTTGGGAGAGAGCATTCTGCCCTGTCGTAGCGTCCAGCACCAACAAGTTTTCCTGGGGCGCCTCCGGAATCCGTTTCTTGATCACGCGATGGATTTTGGCCAACTCCTGCATCAGGTTGTACTTCGTGTGTAGGCGCCCGGCCGTGTCCACGATCAAGGTCTGGGCCCGCCGTGCCTGACCAGCCTGAAGGGCATCGTAGACGACCGCAGCAGGATCTGCGCCCGGTTGATGAGCCACGACATCGACACCTAGTCTCTGCCCCCACATCTGGAGCTGCTCAGCAGCTCCCGCTCGAAATGTATCTGCCGCTGCCAGCAGCACTTTTCGTCCCTGCTTTTGATGCCAGTGAGCCAGCTTCGCAATGCTCGTCGTCTTGCCAGCACCGTTCACTCCCACCACGAGAATCACCCACAACCCGTCCTGCGCGTGACTCGGCGAAGCGGTACTAGCAGGCAGCGTGTTCACCAGGTTCTGCCGCAGCGCTTCCTCAACCATACTGGCCTTGTTGAGCCCTCTGGAGTCAGCTTGATCCCGCACAGCTTGGACAAGATCTATGGTCGTCGTCACCCCGACATCCGCCTGAATCAACAGTTTCTCGAGCTCCTCCCACACTTCATCGGTCAGCTCCTCCTGTGCGAGGAGCTTGCCGATGCGTCCGAAGAAGGAGCGCCGGGTGCGAGTTAAGCTCTGTTCGATGTTCTTTCCTCGTGTGAACAACCTGTCTCCTGTGCCAAGTGAACAGTGAATGTGGATGCCTTATCTCAACGAAGGCCACTTCGAATTATACAGCAAGGATGTCCCTCCTGCAATGGTCCATGAGTGCAAAAAAGAGGTCACTGTGCTACAATCAGAAGGGTGGACCCATGAGCGACAGAATGACTGGTGACGAGAGTGCACTATCCTTTGATGTGGTGATCCCGGTCTACAACGAGGAGCGAACCCTCGAACCAAGCGTCACCATTCTACGTGAGTTTCTCCAGAACCGATGTCTCCACAACTGGCGTATCGTCATTGCCGACAACGCTTCCGTGGACCATACTCTGGAGGTCGCCAAGAGGCTGTCCTCTCTCCATCCTGAGGTGACCTACCTACGGCTGGACGAGAAGGGGCGCGGGCGAGCTTTGCGGCGGGCCTGGCTCGATAGCGAAGCCGATATCGTGAGCTACATGGATGTGGATCTGTCAACAGACCTGGAGGCCTTGCCATTGTTGATCGACGGGCTCGTAAAAGAGGGATATCACATCGCCATTGGTTCGCGCCTCCAGCAAGGGGCCCAAGTGCAGCGGCAGTGGAAAAGAGAGATCATCTCCCGATGCTACAATGTGCTGATCAAGCTGATGTTCCGCAACAAGTTCTCTGACGCGCAGTGTGGATTCAAGGCACTGACGCGACAGGCAGTTGAAGACCTGGTACCCATAGTGAGGGATCAGGGCTGGTTCTTCGATTCAGAATTGCTCCTGCGGGCGGAGCAGAAGGGATATCAGATCTACGAGGTTCCCGTGCGCTGGATCGATGATCCGGACAGTCGGGTCAACGTCCTGCAAACCGCGTGGGGCGACTTCAAGGGCCTGATCAGAGTGAGATTCACGCCCATCGAGTGACTCGAGAGCAAAGTCAGAGATGCTTTCGTCAGCGACTAGCCCAGAGAAACCTGCGACCGATCATCAGCAACCCGCGTCGTTTGCGCCGCCCGACGCCCGTCTAGGGCGCATTTACACCCCTGACTGGAGTCAGCGATGGTGATCGGGGTCTGTACCTTGGTGCTAGACATAAATGGCAGCCATTCCCTGAAGGACAAGCGCCGCGTCGTGAAGTCGATTCTCGCCAAGGTGAGAAATCAGTTCAACGTCTCCGTCGCCGAAGTAGATGCCAACGACACCTGGCAAACGGCCGTCCTGGGAATTGCCTGCGTTTCCAACGATGCGAGCCACGCCCACGGCCTGCTGACCAAGGTAGTACAAACGATCGGCAACAGCCGCTTCGACGCCCAGGTGGCCGAGTACGAGATAGAGATACTTTAGCGCCCGCTACCAACCCTCCTTGCCGTCTTCACCCCACTACTATTCGATCCCCATATCGAGCACATTGGATTATGTCAACGGCGCTGCGGGCTCGTACGTTATGTCGACTTTCTCCTTATGACCCAGTCAAGGCTCAGAATGCTCGCCGCCACGAATAGGCCGACCAGGGAGAGGGCTGTACCCAAGATGCGAGCGGAAGTGTGGCCAAAGCGGATGGCAACGCGATGGTTGCCGGCTGGTGCGCGGAGCGTGATCAACCCATGAGGCCCGGTAGGATAGATCTCCACCTCTTGACCATCGACATAGCCCCGCCAGCCGGGGAAATAGTAAGTGTAGAACTGAACCTCGGTTTCTGCTGGTGTGCTGACCAGCACCTCTTCCGAGGCCCCGCCATGCCGGATGGTCTCTACAGTCGCTCCCTCAAGGAGGGCTCTCGCTTTGACCAGTGGCTGTCCGGACAGATATTGCGGCACCAGGGGGGTGTTATGAGGTTGCTCCGTGACCCAGATCGTCATCCCTACCCTATCCGGCGGATAGAAGGACTCAAAGTCAATGATCGCCACTGGCTGCTCAGACCGAGGAGAGGGCGCTGTATACTCGGGCAGCGTGTAGCTGTGACTGGTCAAAATGACCACCAACAGGAGGACACCCAAGCCAGGGTTCCACCCGAAACGGGGCTTGGATCCTTCCCTTGAGACGGCGTGCACTGAGGCTCCACTGAGGAAGGACATGGTGAGAGCAGCCAGCCCCAGAAGCCTCCACGGGAACTGGATGAAATCTGCCAGTGGCAACGCTTGCCAAACGGGCAGACCGACTGGCAGCGTGGCCAGTACAATGAGGAGCGAGGCGACGAAGAAGAACAGCACGTGCCCTTTACCCGTCAGTCCTTTCCACAGCGAATAGGTGACTCCCACCAGGGCCAGTATGGTGGCCGCTAGCCCCAATTGGAGGGACATCTCGTCCTGCAAGCCCTCGCCTGCATATCCATAGCCCCAGAAAGGCGAAAAGAGCTGCGACGGATACACAAAATGCTGGGCATACCCAAAGCTGCCTTGAGTCCATTGACTCTCCACAATGTAGCTCTTCTCGGCCAGCATGGGCACGAGGAAGATCGAGCTCAGCACCAGAGCCAGGGCCGCTGCCGCCAGGGAGACCCCAGCTGCCCGCAGGAATTCCACCCAACCAAGCCGAAGCCTCGAAATGACAAGGCAGCCTACGTAGGGCACCAGTAGAAGGGTGAAAATGAGTGCTGTGGCTGCGTGGGTGAGAAAAAGGGCGGCATAGGCCAAGCTTGCTAAGACGAGACGGCGCACGGACCAGCGTTCTACCAGGTCGTGGAAGCCCAGTAGGATCAGGGGCAAGAAGCTGAAGGCAAAGGATTCTACGAAGGCGCTGCGTACGTATACATCCAGCAGTCGATAGGGAATGAACACGTACACAATCGCGGCCAGCAAACCTGCGTCCGCGCCCAGGACCCTTTTGGCAAAGGCGTACATCGTCAGCCCGGAGAGAACAAAACCCAGTATGTAGTT
>CAZBJW010000008.1:0-48527 GCA_964492135.1 uncultured Anaerolineales bacterium | reverse complement strand
AAGAAAGACTGGCCGACAGGGGAGAGAAGCTGGAGGCCAGCCACGTCTACATCGCTCCCCAGACCTTCGCCCTCGCGGACACCGAAGGTCGGAAGAGCGTGGCGCCAGAGAAGTACCGAAACTATCCGGGCTACGCATACACTACCCAGGTGGCCGCGGTGGAGGTAGACCCCGAGACAGGGAACGTGAGGGTGCTGAAAGTGCTGGCTGCTCACGATGTGGGCACGGCCATCAACCCCCAGAAGATCGAAGGCCAGATCGAAGGCAGCTGCCTGATGGCGCAAGGGTTCGCTCTGTCCGAAGAATACCCGTTGGACAGAAGCATACCCCAGGCCCGCACCTACCGTGATCTCGGCGTAGCGCGGATGTCCGATGCACCGCTCATCCGCACCATCATCGTAGAGAAACCCGACCCCACGGGACCTCTAGGTGCCAAGGGGATCTCGGAGGTAGCGACTGTGCCTCTGACCCCGGCTATTCTCAATGCCATCTACGACGCGGTCAGCGTGCGCATTCGCAGCCTACCAGCCACACCGGCCAGAATACGGGCGGCGCTCGAGTCTGGCGATGTGCTCCAGAGGCAGCAGGCCCACGCAGGGGGTGCTCAGGTTATACCAAGCTAGGGCCGATACTATCGAGGGCCAGAAAGGGGAGTACAAATGTCAAGAGTTATCATCGTTGGTGGAGGCTGGGCCGGATGTGCAGCCGCCCTGTCTGCCAAGCAGGCCGGCGCAGAGGTCGTCCTCCTGGAGCGAGCAGACTCGCTGTTGGGCGCGGGCCAGGTGGGTGGAATCATGCGCAACAATGGGCGGTTCACAGCGGCCGAGGAGATGATAGCCCTGGGTGGCGGTGATCTCTTCAAGCTGACTGACGATTGCGCGAGACATGCGAATATGGAATTCCCTGGCCACAAGCACGCCAGCCTGTACGACGTGGCGCTGATGGAGCCCGTCGTCCGGCGGCATCTTCAGGAAAAGCACATAGAGATCTGGACCGTGGCCCGGGCCACTAATGTGGAGGTTGCCGAGGGCAAGATCGAGTTCGTAGAGCTGGAAGGCGGACAACGGTTTGAAGGGGACGTCTTCGTAGAAACCACCGGCACTATGGGCCCTCAGGGCAATTGCCGTAAGTATGGCAATGGATGCGCGATGTGCATCACCAGGTGCCCTACCTTTGGCGGCAGAGTGAGCATTGCTGGACGAGCCGGCATTCACGAGACGAAAGCCAAGAGAGTCGGCGGTTCCTACGGATCCATGAGCGGTTCCTGCAAATTGAACAAGGACTCGCTGGACAAGGGCATCGTGCGTGAGCTTGAGCGGACAGGCGTGTCGGTCATCCCGTTGCCTAAAGAGGTAGCTAAGAAGAAGGAGAAGCTGCTGGCCATCAAGAGTTGCCAGCAATATGCGCTCGCTGAGTTCGCGGAGAACGTCATCCTCCTCGACACCGGGCACGCGAAGCTGATGAGTCCCTTCTACCCGCTGGAAGAGTTGCGCCAGATCCCAGGGCTTGAGAACGCACGATTCGAGGACCCCTACTCGGGAGGAATTGGAAATTCAATCCGCTTTCTGGCCATGTCGCCACGGGACAATCATCTCAAGGTGGAAGGTCTTGATAACCTGTTCTGCGGCGGTGAG
Source organism: uncultured Anaerolineales bacterium (assembly GCA_964492135.1). GTDB lineage: Bacteria > Chloroflexota > Anaerolineae > UBA7937 > B3-Chlor > CAYGAW01. The sequence goes on along the minus strand of CAZBJW010000008.1, from coordinate 46,893 downwards.
AAGGCGGGGATGCTGGTCGGCATTACTGAAGCTATTTCCACCGGTACCCTGGCCGGTCACAACGCTGTGAGATACGCGCTGGGCAGGGAGCTGGTGGTGCTACCTCGCAGTCTATGCGTCGGCGATATGATCGCCTATGTCAAGGAGGAGATGGGGACGGAGGAGGGTATGTTCAAGAAATTCACCTTCTCGGGCTCCGTCTATTTCGACCGTATGAAGGAACGAGGCCTCTACACCATAGATGTCAAGGACATCGAAGCCCGCGTGGCTGAGGCGGGTCTGAGCGGCTTCTTTGCCCAGAAGGTGGCATAACGATGTCTCTTGACACCGACTGACCAGTATTCTTACACTCATCAGACGACCGGCAGAGAAGGGAGGTGAGACGAGAGATCACGCCAAGATCAGAAGACAGACACACAGAAAGTAGAGCAAAGTCTTTAGACCGAACAAGGAGGAAACGAAAGTGAAGTCGAAGGTCACCATACTAGTCATCGCGATGCTACTCGTGCCGCTGCTGGCGAGCGCCTGCGGCACACCGGCAGCGCCTCCTGAGGCCACCACGCCCCCTGAGGCCACCACGCCTCCTGAGGCCACGACGCCCCCCGAGGCGACTGTTCCCCCATCGGGACCGACTGGCTCGATCGTCATAGTCGTCGGCGGCGACCCGTCTACTCTGGATCCCCAGTATCCCGATGACGGGAACGCACGAGCGGTCAACGATAACATCTACGAGATGTTGGTAGTCCGCGACCCGGAGACGGGGGAGCTAGGGCCATCGCTGGCCGAGTCCTGGGAGCAGATTGACGAGACAACGTGGCGCTTCAAATTGCGACAGGACGTCGAGTTCCACAATGGAGAGCCTTTCAACGCTGAGGCTGTCGCCTACAGTGCGGACAGGATGATCGACCCAGATTTCCACTCGGAGATCTTCTCGTTCGTCGCCACGATCAGCGGCGCGCAGGCGGTTGACGACTACACCGTGGACATCTTTACCGTAGGTCCAGATCCGATCCTGCTGTCCCGCCTCACCTGGCTGAACATAGTCCCGCCAGTTTACACTGAGGAGAATCCGGAGGAGTTCGGCAATAGCCCTGTCGGCACCGGGCCCTACAAGTTCGTGGAGTGGATGAGAGGCGACCACGTCACCCTGGAGGCGAACGAGGACTACTGGGGTGGAGCGCCCAGCATCGGCTCTGTGACCATCAGACCCATCGAAGAGACTGCCACTGCCGCAGCGGCGCTACAGGCGGGTGAGGTTGACCTGGTCCGGCACTTGATACCCGAATATCTGGCTCAAGTGCCCAACTCAGCTTCTGTTCACGGAATCGAGTTCCCGTGGGTCAGGATCAACACCCTCACACCACCGTTGAACGACCTGCGGGTTCGTCAGGCTCTCAACTACGCCATAGACAAAGAGGCCCTGGCGGACAGCCTGTACAGTGGCTATGCAGCAGTAGCGGAGGGGCAAATCCTGACGCCGGCTCACTTCGGCTACAACCCCGACGTTACGGCGTATCCTTACGACCCCGAGGAAGCGATGCGACTTCTGGAAGAGGCCGGCGCCACAGGGGCAACCTTGCAGTTCGTCGGCGAGTCCGGAAGATGGTTGAAGGACAAGGAGTTGGTGGAGGCTCTGGCCACACAGTGGGAGGCCGTTGGCCTGAATGTCGATGTGCAGATTGTGGAATGGTCACAATGGCTCGACCTGCTGTTCGCTGGTGCAGATGCGGCTCCCGACCTGCAGTTCTCCTCCCATGACAACAGCCTGTTCGATGCCGATCGTACTCTCTCTGTCTTGTTTACGACCGAGGGTATGGAACCAGGCGGACAATCCGCGTACGGTAATCCCCGGGTGGACGAGTTGGTCACCACTGCCAGGACGGAGACCGATCCAGAAGAGCGAGAAGATATGTACCACGAGGCCGTGCAGATCATTTATGATGAGGCAGCCTGCATCTTCCTGCTCAACCTGGACGACATCTATGGCCTCAGCGCGGGTCTGCAGTGGACGCCTCGTGTTGATGGTCGAATCCTGGTGATGTATTTGACCGTCGTCTAATCGGCCCCGCACAACCGGTGGGGGGGGGGCGTGTCCGCCCCGCCCAGACAACCCATGAAAGGGGGTGATGACCATCACCGCGTATTTGATCAGACGGTTGCTGCAGTCCATCCTCGTCCTCGTGGGGGTTTCCGTGGTAGTATTCGTCGTCACGCGCGCCATAGGGGACCCCGCCAGGATGATGCTGCCCTTGGAGGCAACCGAAGAGCAAGTAGAAGCGTTTCGGGACGCGATGGGCTTCAATGACCCTCTATGGGTTCAGTTCTGGAATTGGGCCAAGGACGCAGCTAGAGGAGACTTCGGCGATTCCCTGTGGCAGCGCACCCCGGCGATGACCTTGGTTCTCGAAAGGATGCCAGCCACCTTGCTGCTCTGTTTCACAGCCATCACGCTGGCGGTCCTGGCCTCCCTGCCCTTGGGGATTCTTGCCGCCCTCAGGCCACGCTCGTGGCTTGACAAGGTGACCACGAGCTTTTCATTGATCGGGGTGTGCATTCCAGATTTCTGGCTCGGCCTGATGTTGATTCTTGTCTTCGCAGTGGTCATTCATCTCTTCTTTACGTCAGGGTATGGCTCGTGGAGGCACTTGGTGTTGCCGGCCATAACTTTGGCCGCTCGGCCTTGGGGGCGCATCACCCAGATCGTCCGTACCAGCATGATGGACGAGATGCACAGGGTCTACATGATGACGGCCAGAGCCAAGGGTCTTACGGAAGAGAAGATCATCATGGGCCACGCATTGAAGAACGCCAGCATCCCTATCGTGACGCTCGCTGCTTGGGAGCTAACACGTATGTTGGCAGGCTACACCATAGTGGTGGAGACGGTCTTTGCCTGGCCAGGTTTCGGCAACCTGGCAATGCAAGCCATAGAACGCCGCGACCTGACCTTGATCCAGGCAGACGTCTTTGTGGTAGCTCTGATTGTGGTAGTCATGAATATCAGCATTGACTTCATTTATGCCGCTCTGGATCCCCGCGTCAGACTGGCCTAGGCGCTGATAGAGCCTCTCACATTCTCAAGAAAGGACTAGGAAGATGGCGGAGATGGCAGACAGGGAATTCGCCTTCGACGAGACGGCTGTTGCCTATGTAGAAGACCCCCTATGGCGCTGGCGCGGGCTGATCCGTTTGGGGCGTGATCTGCTCAGGGACAGGGTGGCACTTGCTGGCGCAATCATAGTGTTCGTGATCGTCGGATCGGCGGTTCTCGCGCCACTGATCTCTCCTCACGATCCCGCGGCCGGCTTCATAGGCCAGCGCCTCAAGCCGCCCGCCTTCGTCAATGAGGAAGGAGCGCGATACATCCTGGGAACGGATCAGCAAGGACGGGACATCCTGAGTCGTGTGATTTGGGGAGCCCGTGTCTCCATGACGGTCGGGATAGGAGTGATCGCAATCGCGGGGACCGTGGGCATAGTCATGGGGCTGATATCGGGTTACTATGGCGGGCGCGTTGATGACATCATCATGCGCATTGTGGACACCCAGACTGCCTTCCCGGGTTTGCTGTTGGCCTTGGTTATCATGGCCATGATCGGGCCGAGTGCGAGGAATATCATCATCGTCCTCTCCATCAACGGGTGGATGGTCTTCGCTCGCATCACGCGAGGTATCATGCTGACCATACGCGAAAAAGACTACATAGACGCTGCACGCGTGATCGGTGCTGGCGACTTCCGTATCATGTTCCGCCATGCCTTTCCCAACCTGATCTCACCAGTACTAACACTGATCACTTTGGAGCTAGCCCGTATCATTCTGGCTGAGGCCAGCTTAAGCTTTCTAGGGTTTGGTATTCAGCCCCCGGAGTCGTCCTGGGGGCTCATGATCGCCGATGGGCGGCAATATATAACCATCGCCTGGTGGCTGGTAACCTTTCCCGGGATAGCGATTGCGGTCACTGTATTCGGCGTTATGACGGTGGCAAACTGGCTGCGCACGGTGACTGACCCCGAGCAACGTGTGCGGGCAGCTCCCGCAGGAACGGGGAGCGGCTAGGTCAGCTAACGCCAGGCACGTGTGTTCGAATCATGAGCACCGGGCAACATGAAAGGGGATGCTTTGCCGGTGCGATGCCCGGGCGGAGGGTTAACCCGAGGCTCACCGGGTAACAAGCGAGCCGTGCAGAAAGAGAGGGACTGATGATCAAGAAGATTCTTGTTCCTTGTGACGGTTCCGACTTGGCGCAGCGAGCGGTCTTTCCCTACGTACAAGAACTGGCGGCAAAGACGGGTGGTGAACTCTTCATCCTGCAAGTGATAGATGCGCCCGCCGGCAGATCCGGAACCGCCTTCCGGGCTGCTGTCCCGGAGATGCCGATCGCTGTGCCCGAAACTCCCGAAGATGCTCACATCGCTCGCCATCCCATCTATCGAGACCAGGAGATCGCCAGCGCTGTGGACGAGGCACGGCGCTCCGCAAGGAAGGCCGAGGGCATGTTGCGAGAGCAGGGACTGAATGTGCACTCCCAGGTCTTGATGGGCGATCCCGCAGAAGAGATCATTGACTTCGCCGACAAAGAGAACATGGATCTCATAATCATGTGCAGCCACGGCGCCAGCGGAATCAGGCGCTGGGTGTTTGGGAGTGTGACGGAGAAGGTCTTGCGAGGCACCACCGTCCCTGTCCTCGTAATCCGACCCCAGGAATTGGAGCAGAGGGGAACTGCAGATCAGGACAGTATGTAGCCCACGCCGGGTGAGACTGGGCGAACGCGGAGGAAGGTAGCTACGATGATCAAACCGGAAGGCTCGTGGGTGGCCATCCCCACACCCTTTACCGAGGACGATGAAGTCGATTTCCAGGGCTTTCAGAAACTGATCAATTTCCACCTGGCGAACAAGACCGACGGCATCCTGCTCATGGGCTCCACAGGCGAATCTCCTGCTCTGACCATGGATGAGCGGCGGGACATTCTCCATGACGTAGTGCCCTACTGCGAGGGCAAGGTGCCTCTCTTCGCGGGCACCACCTGTGGTAACACCAAGCAAACCATCGAGCTTACTCAGTACGCGCAGCGTGTGGGTGCCGATGGCGCTCTCCTGGTGGTGCCGCCCTATTTGAGACCCTCACAAGATGGCCTGTACGAGCACTTCAAGGCTGTAGCCGAAGCGGTGGACATTCCCATCGCCATCTACAACAATCCCGGGCGGGTTGGCGTCAACATCGAACCGGCCACAATCGTCGCACTGGCTGAGATACCGAACATCGTGGCCGACAAGGAAGCAATGGCCAACGTCAGCCAACTGGTTCAGATTCGGCGACAAGCGGGCGACAGGCTCAACCTGCTGTGTTGCGATGCTCCAGCTTTTAGTCTCATCGTGCCCACCCTTGCCCTGGGAGGACACGGTACCGCAAACATTTGCGGCAACGTGATCCCGCAGGAGATGAGCGAGATATCCCAGCCATGGCGGTCTTGGGAAGACGTGGAGCGCACGAGACAGCTACTCTTCAGGTACTATCCCCTCATGTCAGCGCTCTACAGCCTCACCAATCCTGTCGTGGTGAAGGCCTCTCTTCGCCTCTTGGGACTTCCTGCCGGACACGTGCGCCGCCCTCTCCTCGACATGGATGACAGCCAGACACAAGATCTTGGGGCGCTGCTGGACCGGCTAGGAGTGACCGAGAAATACGGGCAAGAGGAGCAAAGCCCCTAGCTCATGCCCTCACAGGGTAATGGAGCCTACCGCTTGCGCTGGTTGATCCTCAGCGCCCTCTTGATTGGCACCGCGACTGGAACCCTGGCCAATAGCCTGGTCAATGTGGCCCTCCCCACGATCATGGATTACTTCTCGGTCGACGTGGGGACAGGCATCTGGGCGGTGACCATCTATATCTTGCTCTTCGCCGTAACTATGCCCCTCTTCGGCCGTCTGGGGGATATGTACGGCTACAAGCGGGCGTACCTGTTCGGCATGGCCGTCTTCGCCGGAAGTTCCCTGCTCGCCCCGTTTGCGCAGAGCTTCCCCACCCTCATCGTCCTTCGCGCAGTACAAGGTCTGGGCAACGGCCCGATTCTTCCCGCAATCATGGCTGCGATCGCAATACTTTTCCCCCCTGGGGAGAGAGGTCGCGCGATGGGACTGTGGGCGCTTGTCAACAGCGCCTTCCACGCCGGCGGTCCCCCATTAAGCGGGTTGTTGACTCAGTACTTCGGCTGGCAATCGATCTTCTTATCCTATGTGCCCCTGTGTTTCGCGGCACTGTTCCTGGTCTGGCGTTTGATGCCCGACGACAGCAAGTCACAGCGCCAACCCTTTGACGTCTTGGGCGCCATAACGCTCACCGCCGCTACGCTGACGCTTATGTACAACCTGCGGCGAGGCGCGTACCTGGGATGGACTTCCCCAGCCACTCTGATGCTGTGGGCAGTCTGCCTGGGGTTGATGGCGGCGTTCGTCATTACCGAGAGAAGGGTCCGGCAGCCCTTCGTGGACCTGAACCTCTTCATGAACCGACCATACTCGGCGACGTCAACGATCGCCTTCGTTCAGGCCTTCTGTCAGTTCGGACTGCTATTTCTGATCCCCCTTTTCCTGATCGAGGTGCAGCGTTACCCGGCCGTGCAGACGGGCTTGATTCTGGCCTCCCTGCCGATCACGATGGCCCTCGCAGCCCCCGTAGCTGGCAGGCTGGCCGACCGCTATGGCTGTCGCCGGCTGTGCCTGTCAGGCATGGTTGTGGTCGCTGTCTGCGGGCTGGCCTTAAGTCTCCTGGGCCCCACCACGCCGCTGTGGTACATCGTGGTCTCTCTGTCGCTTACGGGCATCGGCATGGGCATGGTGCAGTCCCCTGCACCTGCGGCCATAAGCCTGGTAGTGTCGCCTGACATCTTGGGAATCGCCTTGGGTCTCTTCAATCTCTTGCGTTTCCTTGGTGCAACACTGGGCCCGACGGTCTTCGCCCTGGTGCTGCAAGCCGTCGGTCCAGGATTTGTTGCTCATTCCTTTCGCACGGATTTCTACCTGATCACCATCATAGCCATTATCGCGGTGATTGTCGGACTCGTCGTACCAGGAAACGGCGTGCCCCACACTTCCCTTGCACAAGACCGAGCATCTAGTTAACGAGCGCTGCGATGCCCGATGCAACAATTCCGCGACAACACTACTGAGAGGTCATGCGATGTCAAAAGAGCCCCACGGAAGTGGGATCCTGGACAAGTATCCTTATGTAGCCAAGAGCGAGGTCGTGGGAGCCCTGGTGTGCATTCTGGACGCTCGTTCAGAGGCCAGGGGCATGAAGCTGGAAATCCATCCGTCGCGCGCCGTGCGCGAGGGAGAGATCCATGAATTGGCGATCACCGCCGATCCTCAAGCGGGTCCCGCATACACGGTGGACAAGGTGGCCTACCTGGGCTTCTTCAGTGTACAGACAGGGGGAATCGTGCTGGTGGGAGACAGAGTAACGGTGGGAGAGGTGGAGGTCGGCGAGGTGGTAGGCTTTGACCTCACGCATTCTCCCAATCACATGAACATCCTCCTTGGCGCCAAAGAGCGCAAGACAGGCCCGGAGTTGGGGCTCAGCTTAGGAGACGTCGTCACCTTCACCTCCACGCTCTAGCCACGATCAGGCAACTTCAGATGTGAGGATGCAGCTTTTAAAGTATAATGATCTTGGCAGAAACCATAAGCAGACAGGATCATCATGCCTCAGAACAAGACGTTCATCATAGAGCTCGACCAGGATCTCTGTAAGGGCAGTGATTGCTACATTTGTGTGAATGCCTGTCCCAAGGAGGTCTTCGCCGCAGGGGACGAGATCACTTCCAAGGGACTGCGCCCCTCACTAGTGAAGCAACCGGAGATGTGTGTAGGTTGCAGGATCTGCGAATATCTCTGTCCTGACCTGGCGATTACGGTGCAGGAGAAGGGTAAGTCTCCACCAGGGGTGGCTTCTCCAGCGAAAAGGGAAGAACTGGTCCAGGCCGGCGGCGGGTGGAGTACGGTGGCCAGTAGCATGGAACCAGGGACCTACTACATGATGGGCGATGAGGCCTGTGCAGAAGGCGCCATGACGGCCGGCTGTGGATTCTATGCCGGTTATCCCATCACTCCTGCATCGGAGATCATGGTCCATATGGCCAAGCGCCTGGCCAAGACCAGTGGCGTGTTCATCCAGATGGAGGATGAGATAGGCAGCATGGCCGCTATCATTGGCGCCTCCTGGGCCGGGATCAAGAGCATGACCGCCACGTCTGGCCCCGGATTCAGCCTGATGATGGAGAACATCGGCTATGCGTGCATGACGGAAACACCATGCGTGGTGGTCGATATCCAGCGAGCCGGCCCCAGCACAGGTCAGGCCAGCCGTCCCGCAAGCGGAGACGTGATGCAGGCGAAGTGGGGAACCCACGGAGGAGTAGAAATCATCGCCCTTGCGCCGTGGTCCGTACAAGAAATGTACGATCTGACAATCAGGGCCTTCAACTTCTCGGAACGCTTTCGAGTACCAGTCATCGTGCTTGGAGACGCCATCACCGGGCATTTGCGGGAGAGCTTTAAGGTGGCGGGAGCTGTGGAGGTCTTTGACAGGATCAAGGTTCGTGGAGCGCCCCCCTTCGGCAGCGAAGACGAAGACGGCGTGCCCCCTATGCCTGCCTTTGGTGAAGGGGAAGACCTTCTCATCACTGGCTCGACCCACGACCCGTACGGCGTTCGCAAGACTGCAGATCCCGACGTCCAAGACCGATTGGTCAGGCGGTTATCGAAGAAAATCACGGCCCACCGGGACGAAATTAACGACTATGAACTCTACTTCGAGGACGACGCGCAGAGAATGGTTGTGGCCTACGGCTCGAGCGCCCGCAGCGCGCTATGGGCGGTGAAGGCGGCCCGCAAGCGCGGAGAGCGCGTCGGCATGATCCGCCTGAAAAACCTATGGCCCTTCCCTGGAAATGTGATCGAGGACTGGGAGCGGCGCTGTGAGGAGTTCATCGTCCCGGAGACGAATCTGGGACAGATATCTCAGGTTCTCCGACAGCACACAGGTAACCCAGTCAGTCCGCTATCTCAGACCAATGGCGAGATCATGGATCCGCGGCCCATCCGCGACTTCCTAGTGGGGAGTAAGCAGTAGTTCTGCAAATAGGTCGGGCCATACGTGACGGAGTTCGCTACAGCTTTGGCCTGCACTCTGGATGGCCAAACGTGATTGGGAATAGGAACTGAGACATGGCTGAGCTCTTGAGAGAGAAATACCTGAGGCAGACTACCCCGTTCTGCGCTGGCTGCGGTCACGGCATCTTCGTGAATGCGTTCCTTCACGCTGTAGACGAGGTAGGACTGGATTTCAGAAGTACAGTCTTCGTATCCGGAATCGGCTGTGGTGCCTGGGTGCCCAGCCCCCATTTCCGGGCTGATACCCTGCACGTGACTCACGGTCGGGCCGTCGCGTTCGCCACTGGTGTCAAATCGACGAGGCCCGAACTGGACGTCATCGTGATCAGCGGTGATGGCGACCTGGCTACCATAGGTGGTAATCACCTCATCCACGCAGCACGTCGCAATGTTCCGATCAAGGTGTTCTGCCTGAACAACTTTGTGTACGGCATGACTGGCGGGCAGGTTTCGGCCACTACCCCGCACGGAGACGTCACCTCGACGACACCTCAGGGGAACCCAGAGAGGGCCTTCGATCTGGTGGCACTGGTTCGAGGAGCGGGAGCTCCCTATGTCGCCCGCTTCCCTGTGGTCAACCCGCGGAAACTGACAAAAGGAATCATCAACGCCTTGCAGTTCGACCAGTTTGCCTTCATGGATGTTCTGTCGTTGTGCCCCACGCAGTATGGCAGGGCCAACAGAGCCAGGCATCACTTTGAGGGGCCGAGCCTCCCCTGGAGCATGCTGGAATGGCAAAAGAGGACCACGGTTGATCGCGAGCAGCTAGGTCCAGAGGACACAAAGGGCAAGATAGCAATCGGAGAGTGGTATGCGGAAAGCTGAAGTTCTCATCGCAGGCCTGGGAGGACAGGGGGTCCAACTCGCCGGCGACATCCTTGCTCGGAGTTGCACCTTAGGCGGCAGAAACGTGTCGGTTCTGCCTTCCTACGGTGCTGAGGCCAGAGGAACTCTCATCCGCTCCGAAGTGGTCATCTCCGAAGAAGAGATCATCTACCCTGGCGTTCTGGAGCCTGATCTATTCGTGGCCTTCTCCCAAGAGGCCTACGATCACTTCTTGCCGGAGCTGCAACCAGAGACGGTGGTCCTCTACGATTCTGCCTCGGTCACGCCGTCACGCGCCGATTCGTCCCCTACGAGACAGTATGCTGTCCCGGCGATAGACGTAGCCACCTCGTTGGGGAATGCGAAAGCAGCTAACATGGTCATGCTCGGTGCGCTGGCAGCTTCTTCAGAACTCATCTCTAGAAGCGCCCTGGAGAACACGGTGTCCAAGGGGCCTGAGGCGAGGCGGGAAAGAAGCATCAAGGCATTGGAGAGCGGCTTCGAGATTGCCAGCCAGAAATGCGAAGTCTGAGGATGTGTCAGATGTTGCTGGGCCCAGTCGTCGGAGGACAGCAACGTGGGCAAGGGGAGAACCCTGGGGATACTCTTTACGCCCTCCCTGCTGTAACCTCAACCCATTCCTGAGAGGCGATGGTGCTCTCTCCACGTGCATTCGCGAGCGAGCCATCGCCTAGAGCCTCTCGCACAGCGCTCAGCAGGTCACTAAGGGCGAAGGGCTTTGGCAGGAAAGCCTGCGCATTCTCTCGAGCGAAGCGAACGACCTCCCTCGCTGGGTATGCGGATATCGCCACAACAGCGGTCTCAGGGCTCAACTCCCTGATCTTCTTAACCAATGTGCAGCCATTCGATCTGCGCAACCCCAAGTCTGTAATAGCGAGATCGAAGCTCTGGGTGGACACAAGACGGAGGGCTTCCTCGTCACACGGAGTCGCGGCAACTTGATATCCTTGTCGGCTGAGCACCAGCCCGAGCAGATCAAGTATCACCTGTTCATCATCATACAGCAATATTCTCTCAGACGCCTGCTGACTCGTGTCCTTACTAGAAGCAGCCATGCCCACTTACCTTCCTGTCAGATACCCATCGTCTTTGGACGACAAACCTTCGACTGCCACGCTGTCCCCCCAAGGCGTCATCGGTGCGAGAACAAGTCCTTGGACCTCTGCACATGCTGAGCGCAGATCGCATCGAGGAGCTGCCGTCTTCACCAAGCAATCAGCCCACAACACGACGGCTGGCGGGGAGCGTTGATCAGCCCCCTGTCAAAGCCGAATACACTAGGCCGTCCTGGGATGGGCGACCGCGAAAGCGTGGCTCAACCGTGCTCTAAGCCCTGGCGACTTGGCACCGGTTACCAGCTCCACTCTATTCCACCCACAGCGGGAGCAGATGCTAATGCGGCCAGTAATCCCCTCGAGCTGGTTTAGCTTGGATCCACAAGAGCTGCACTTGGTATTGGAATTCATCTGTCCTCCAGCGTGATAGGTTCTCTCATTGTGCCTGTGATAATTGAATTGAATATTCATTTCTCAGGCTTATCCTTGTCCTGGCCCGGCGGCCCACCGTGTGGATGTTCTGGATGTTCCGGATGCTCAGGATGCTCAGGATGCTCGCCACCATCCCCCGCCCCGGCAGCGACCGCCGCTGTAGGGCTAGGCTTAGGCTGCGGGGTTCCAGTCGGTCCTGGCGTTGCCGTTCCTTCTGGGGTTGGGGTCGGCGTCGGAACTAGGCTTCGTATCAGAGTTCGCCACGGTGGTTCTGGCGTCTCGGTTGGTTCTGCATCTGCACTGTGGGTCGGTTCCATAGTCGGCGTAGAGACTGGCGGCGCCATCACATACCGCGGTGGCGATGTGGTGGACTGCCCGGTGGATAGCAGCAGCACTGTATCTTCCATCTCGACGTTCACCACGCCCTCTATCACTGTCACTCGGGTGGTGATGTCCGCTGCAACATCCACAGTGAACTCGGTGCCGCGCACGGTGGCCACGGCTGTGGGTGTATTGATCTGGAACCGAGAAGCCGCGTCCACAAGCTTCTCAACCCAGTTGTGAGTCTGGCCGCTCCACTGGTGCAGGACTATGGTCCTTGCGCCCCCTTCGCGATCGCAGCTCAGCTGAGCAATGGTGATCTCGGTGTCAGCAGCCAACCTCGTCGTGCTCCCATCCAGGAAGCTGACAGTGACGCTTGACAGTCCACCAGTGCGGACACGGTCCCCAGTTTGGAGCAGATCGCCGGCCTCAATGGCCATCCATCCACTACGAGGGCTTCGCTGGACCTGGACAACTCTCGTTGCATCCACCAGGAGGGCGGTCTGAGCGATGACGCCACCGCGCGCCATCTGAAGGACAACGTCGGGGACCACGAAAAGCATAAGCACAACTGCTGCTGCTATGGCCAGATTCGCCACTGGGACCCTCGGTCGTGTGGTCCGCACCTCGTCACCGAACCAGGAAACCAGCTGCCCTGCCACGCGACGGAATCGAGACGATGGGGCTGCGGCCGAGCGTCGGTCCTTGGCCAAAGCAGACAACATGCGCTGTTTGGCGGCCTGGGATGCCGCGGGTTTCATCTCTGGCCGCTCCACATGGTGAATCTCGAGGGCTAGCTCCAACAGCGGCCGAAGAACGACCGCCTGGTCGGGATACCCGGCCAGGCACTCTGCGAGCGAAGCCTCTTCGTTCAGCAGCTGCGCCAGACACTCCTCAAGAATGACATCAATCTCGTCTCTCATCTGCGGCCCTTCTCTGCACAGTGCATAACGAAGCAGAACCAAAAAGGATACGGGCTGGGGACGGCGCTTGGGTTGAGGACCGGCGAGGTCAGGATTCGTGGTGGCGCAGCACTTGCCGCAGACTCTGCAGAGCCCGGTGCTGTGACGCCTTCACAGCACCGACCGACTTCCCGACTATCTCAGCTACCTCCTGGAGGCTCCTACCTTCGATGAACCTGAGGATGATGACGTGGCGCTGCTCATCAGTGAGGTGATCGAGGGCAGCTGCCAGGCGACGGCGGCTGAAGGCGAGCTCAGCTGCCCTTTCGACATCTTCGCCGCCATTCTTGACCTGTTCGTCCAGCGGGAGCATTACGGCGAGACCAGTTCGTCTCTGATGATCGATGACAACATTGCGGGCAATCGTGTAGAGCCAAGTCAACAGAGGACGGCCTCGATAGACGAATCTGTCTATATTCTCTACAACTCGCACGAAAACGTCGCCCGCAAGGTCTTCGGCCGTGGAGGCGTCGCCCACGCGGTAGTAGATGTGAGTGTAGATTGTGGAGTGATACCGCTCGTAGATCTCCGCGAAGGCACTGCGGTCGCGCTGCTGGGCCCGCCGCACTAGCTCTCGCTCATCACTGGCTACAGTCATCTCTATGAGCCGCTCCGATAAACCCATCGCGCTCAGACGTTGAGGGACTATGCTGAGAGTTGGGCCACGGTGGACGCAGATGGCAGGTAACAAACAACGACATAATACTAGCTTCGAACCCCCAAGTCAACCGTTCCCTATGGCGCGAATTGCGCAACCGGATTGTGGGGTCGTGAGGAGGAGAGGAGTCCCTGACCGAGGCGCAATGCTCACGGCTGTGGCCAGGCAGCGAGCCACATCGCGAATCAGGGGCAAATACGAGGGCCCTCAAGCCGTCGGCGGGCGAGATTGATACGCGCCTGTGAGGCCTAGTTGTCCTAGTCTTGATTGCAGAGTTCTAGCGCTGCTAGAGATCTCAATCGGCCCCAGTTCTGAAGGCATCGCATCCAAGCCTGCGCAAAGCAGCCCTCTAAGAAAAGACGTCGGGCGCTTGTCAGCCCCCGACGTCACGCTGAGTGAGATGAAACTGAGTTAGGTGTTCTCGCGTACCTTTACTTCTTCTTGCCTCCACCCTGGCCGTGTTCTTTGTCGTGACCCAGTGCACGGCCCTGGTTTCCCTTATCTACGGGCTTCCCATGGCCCTGATTGCCATTTGAGTTCCCACCACCAGAGGTGGACAGGCCACTCGCGGTCGTGCTAGCAGAGGCCTTGAGGCTGCGCCGTATCTCACCCCAACTTTCACCAGCCAAGCGCCTCTTTACCAGTTCCTCAGGAGTCGTGTCGTCTGAGTACTGCGCTGCCAACTTGTGAGCCACAATGACTGTCCCGTTTGTGGCGCCTTCTTCCAGCATAGCAGCTATGTCCTCTGCATCGGCGCCCAGCCGATCGGACAAGCGCTGTGCTGCTATGGGCACGGTGTCGGTAGGAGACTCTGTGTCACTAATTGTGCAGCGCCCTGACACGATACACCCAAGGTTCTGTCCATGCCTGCCGGGACTCAGATCAAGGACCTTTGCAATCTGGCCATAGCCCAACCCGCCGGCTCTCAGATCAAGGACGTAACTAACGTCCGTCATACTCTCCGTGGCGAAGAAGTAGACCTTCGCCACCTCACCCCACCCGAACCCTTCGGAGCGGACTTCGACAACGTCCGACATCGGCACTCCGAAGAACAGGCTGATGCAGGTGGGTATCATCACACCGCCTGTCATGGGGTACGTGGAGGTGACCGTAGGACTCTGCACCAAAGTCGCTGGACTGAAACCAGCGTTTGAGGCAGCTGGTTTCGCCAGCTCCAACTTGGCTGCGCTGGCAGCGAACGCTGCGCCAGCTGTCAGGAGGAAAATGCTACCTACTATGAGTACCGCAATACCAACCCTAGACTGAAGTGCCCGTTCCATCTCACCCTCCTCGTACCACGTTCGCGCCCACAATATGTGCAAGTAGACCCCTCGGCCGCAAGAGGCTCCTGCGCTATGCATAACGAATGATAGCCAATTAGGATACGGCCCGCAATAGTACTTTGGTACTAATCGCGCTCATTTGACTTTCAACGGCCTGGGCGCGTTTCCGGTCAAGGCTCCGAGAAAGATGCCCAGCTGGCTCCCCGCTACCGTACTACCAAGGGCCTAGGGTGCAGGTCAAGCACCAGTGATAGACACACACGCAACCGAACCTTGTCTCCTACAACGAGCGCTGGCCTTCGAAGACCTCGTCCATCCAGCTTAAGATCAGCTGAGTTACCCGGGTCTCGTATCCGCGGTAGTTGTGCGGGGCGCCTTCCAGCACGGCCGTGTCGCAGCGCGGGCTAGATACAGCCTTGGACTTGAGAATAGCCAAGGCCTCCGCCGGGCTTGGTTTGATGTACTCGGCCACCGTTCCCATCACCGCCAGGATGGGACAACGAAGTTTCTCCACGGTCTCCCATGTCTCATCAGGCCGCCCGAACTTGAAGATGTCAGATTCCTTGGACGCGAACAGGCTGTGAATCGTGGCAGCCGACATGGGATATGGTATTAGCGGCCCGCTGAAGAGGCTGTCTCCCATGCCTTTGCCCAGCATATCCTCGGCCCAGGCCAGGGTCTTCTCTACCTCCGACCCTAGCGCCTCCATCCAGAATCCCTGATCGGCGGGTGACAGGAAGATCAGCGCCTTGACCCGGTCATCGGTGGCTTGACTTTGATAGTACGCCACCTTCAAAGCCCCGAAGCTGTGCCCTAGAAGGACGGCCTGTTCGTATCCCTGTTCCTGGAGAAAGCGCAGCCAAGCCCTCAGATCAAGCAAACAATCCTCGAAGATCTCGAACGCCACTCCCATGCGTCTGCTGGCCGTGGGATCCTTGCTATAAGTGTTGTTGATGATGTCATGACCACGCGTATTGCCTGAGACGAAACCGCAACCTTTGCTGGTCAATTCATCCGCCAGTGGATCCAGGAATTGGCTACGATAGAAGTTGGACGAAGCCCCGTGTATGTGAAGCACAGCGGGCAGCCCGGTCCTCCCCTGGGCGCTGCAGTGCAGCCCCTGCAACTGCAACTCATCCTCTGTCCAAACGCGAACCAGTTCTCCTTTCACGTCCGCCTCCGTCTGATGCGCAGTAGCCCACACAGTATTACACCCATCGAATTCTAGCGACAGCCAGTCAGCAAGGCAAGCTGAGCGGCAGCTTGACTCGCTGTTTCTGCTGTGGTATAGTCCCGGCACAGAGGATGAGGCTATGGCTGAAATCTCAGAGTCCGAGAGAGAAGAGATCCAAAGATACCTGAAGTGGGATGAAAAGCGCCTGTTCCGCGAACTTGATCGGTACTACGGAGCTTCTATGCCTGGTGGCCAGCAGGCATCATACCGGATTCGAGGAAAGGGGCGCGTATGGTTCAACGACCTCCTGCCGAGATTGAAGGACCATATCTGTGACGAATGGGGTTACCAACAGAAGAAAGAGGATCCCGAGCTACAGGACAAGGACACTCTCGTGATCGCCGTGGGCGAAGCACTGCTGCCGCTGCTGGAAACGAACCCCTTCCCCACGGGAGGGCAGGTGCCCGCCTACTTGGTCGCCGCGATCCTGGTCGGGATCAACCTGGACACTCTTTGTGGCGAGAGGAGCTCCTGACAAAGCCCCTGCGCCCTCCGGTTGCTACCGTTCTCTGCGGCTACAGTTCGTGAACCTCGAAATCTCGGGCGAACTGAACTGGCCCCGGATACTGTCTACGGATTTCGGCGATGGTGAGATAGGGTTCCTTGACCAGGTTGTGATGGCAATGAACCAAGACTAGTTCTCCTACCTCTGCCTCAGCAGCGATTTGGCCCACCTGTTCCGGCGTGGAATGAAACGGATGAGGCTCCTCAACGCTGCATTCCTGAAACAAGACATCAGCCCCTCGGGCCAATGAGACCAGCTCAGGACAGGGGCTGGTATCTGAGGAACACACCGCCACCCTACCGCTGATCCGCGAAGCGACTCTTACGGCAACGGTGGGGACGTGATGTCTCACTGGACTGGTATGGATGGCGTACGAATCACCCTCCACGAGGGGATACCGGGCCTCATGCGGGATCAGGTGCAGGTCTAGAGGCATGGGTTTGTCCCAGAGCTCGAAGGCGCTGAGAAGCAACCTCGCCACCTGCTGTGTGTGGCCGTTGGCGTAGATGTGCACCGCCTCCTTCCTGCCATAGAGCCACAGTTCGTGCACCAAGGAGGGCAAGCCGTAGATGTGATCGGGGTGCGCATGGGTCAGAATTACGCCCTTCAGACCCTCGGGATCCACGCCTGCTCTCAGCATCTTGTGGAAGGGACTACCGGCACAATCCACAAAGAGACTCCCCTCGGGACTGTCAAATAGAAAGAAGGTATTGTCTCTGCTCTCACTTGCCAGTGCCGGTCCACTTCCCAGCACAATGATCCTCTGCGCTTTCAGATCCTCGACCCCCCTTTCCAGTCATGTCTACCCAGGTGCCACCTTACTACCGACTCACCGTCCGGGTTGCCCGCCAAACGATTGACTTGCTCAAGGCTCAAAGCTCTCCCATTCTTCAGCATCGATCAAAGACGGTGTCCGCAGGCGCTCAAGGACCTCCGCCAGATCCTGGGGAAGCTCAGAAGTCACTTCCACATATGCTCCGGACGAGGGATGTAGAAAGCCCAAACGCTGAGCGTGCAGAAACTGCCTCTTCAGCCGTAGACGCTGCTTCCGATGTCCATACACCTTGTCTCCCACAACAGGGTGCCCGATAAAGGCCAGGTGCACGCGCACCTGGTGAGTGCGGCCCGTCTTCGGCCGCACCTCCAACAGAGTGTAGTCTGCTAGATGCTCCAGAACGCCATACTCGGTTATCGCCTCCCGTCCACCCCTCGCCACTACCGCCATCCGTTTCCGGTGCCTGGGATCGCGCCCTATCGGGGCATCCACCGCGCCGCTTCTCGGCTCCACCCGCCCTTCGACGAGAGCCAGGTACCGTTTTTGCACATGGCCCTCCTTGAATTGGCGCTGCAGCTCGCGGCGCGCCTCCTCAGTCCTGGCCACGACAAGAAGACCCGATGTATCTTTGTCTAGCCGGTGAACGATACCCGGCCGGTTCTGCTCATCCCGAGGCAGGTCTGGGTAGCGAGCTACCAACGCATTGGCCAAGGTCCCACTCTCGTGCCCATGAGCAGGGTGCACCACCAGGCCTGCCGGTTTGTCTATCACCAACAGGTCTTCGTTCTCGTAAACGACCTTCAACGGCATCTGCTGTGGCACCACTTTCAGCTCTTCCTTGGGCGCAATCTTGGCCACTATCTCGTCTCCCGTACTCAGCCGTTGACTGGACTTCACCCGGAGGCCATTCACAGTGACCAATCCTTCAGCTATCAGTTGCTGGATGCGCGAGCGGGAAAGGGAGGGCACCTGCTGAGCCAGATATCTATCAACACGCTCACCGCCCTCATGCGCAGTCAAGCGAACAATGTTTTCCATTGATCCACCGAGAGACAAAAAACACCGAGGCCTGTTCAGCGCTCGGTGCATACCTGGAACAGGTGCTATGTCACGTCAGTTCTGTCCTTCCAACCCCTGCTCATCTGCCTCTTTGCTGAACAGAAGATGGAAGGCCAGGATCGCCACGCCCGCGACGACGGCGGCGTCCGCCAGATTGAACACAGGCCATATCTTGAAGTCTATGAAATCGACCACATTCCCCAGACGAAGCCGATCTAGCAAGTTGCCCATGGCTCCACCCAGTTGCAGTCCCAGGCTGACCTTGAGCAAGATCTCACTCGGAGGGAGATATCGGTAGAAGACCAAGATTCCAGCCACCACCAAGATGGGCACTATTGCGAACAGGGTTCCGTGCCCCTGGAACAAGCCGAAAGCCGCTCCAGTGTTCGTGACGTGCGTAAGAGTCACGAAAGGTCTCAGGAAGGCCAGTGGATTCCACATCTCTCCCACCGAAAGGTTGGTGAAGACCAGGTACTTGCTGACTTGATCCACCAGCAGAACCAGAGCGGCGACCCCCAGGAACACCGCCCATCCCGCCTTCTCGTTCCTCAGACGCGATTGTGAGCCTATGATTCTCTCTCGTGACGTCGCACGCATTCCACACACAGGTTGGTATACGGCAGCACCTTCAAACGGCCCCACTCAATGACGCTTCCGCAGTCCCCGCACTTACCGTAAGTTCCGTCGTCGAACCGCTGCAGTGCTTCCTCCACCCGCTTGAGGGTATCTTCGAGGCTCTCACGCAGGCACAAGTTCCTCGTCTGCTCGAAGACCCCAGTAGCGTCATCGGCCATGTGATTGCCATAGCCAGGGCGCTCTTCCTCACGCCTTCCTAGCTCCTCAATCTCGTCAACCAGGCGCACACGTTCATCCTCAAGTTTCTCCTTCAGCATACCATACGCCCTGGGCACCACTCCCCTCCTTCTCCCTGTGTGCGGAAGTGCCGCCGACATGGCCACAATGGCCCGCTCTCACGCCGCCCTTCCACCACTAGAGCGCATGTCTCACTACATTCTACCCGAACACCACTGACATTTTAGCCAATCGCCGGCGCGAAGGCAAATCCAGCAGTCTCACGCCGATCCGGCCTCGGTAGCTATGCGGAGGAGCTGCAACGCGATATCTCTGCCGTTGATCTTGAACTCTCCACCGTGAGCATCTTGTGGGGCCTCACCCTCCACTATCTCCACCGACAAAGTCTCCTGACCAATGTACTCCGCGTGGTCCCGCATCACTTTGGTTAGGTCTGCGTTGCCCTGATAGTAGGTGACTATCTTGTCCTCGATCCTGAAACCGGCATCCTTGCGAAGGTTCTGAATGCGGCGCACCAACTCCCGGGCGAGGCCCTCCTGGACCAGTTCTTCAGTCAGAGTGACGCTCACCGCCACCGTATAGTCACCCTCTTGGGACACTTCATATCCCTCGTGAGGCCTCTTTTCTACCAGCACTTCATCGGGCAACAACTGGATGGTCTCCCCATTCACAGTGACCGATATCGCCTCCCCCGCCTTCAATCGCCTCGCCGAGTCGGTCGCGTCCAGAGATGTAACAGCTTGCTGCACGCTGGGCAGCATGGGTCCATATTTCGGACCCAGAAGGCTGGGGGCAGGCTTAAGGACGTAGCTCACTAGCTCAGTTGGATCGGCAGTGAAGCGAAGCTGCTTGACATTGAGTTCATCGAGCACCAGGTCTGCCAGAGGGCCCAAGGGCTCCTCCTGCCCCGCGAAAGGCCCTGCCACGACAGCCAGGGATAGAGGTTGGCGCAACTTGATACCAGCGAAGCCGCGGGCTGATCGCCCCAGGCTCGCCACCTTGATAGCCAGCTCCATGTCGTCGATGAGCTTCTGGTCAGCCAGCGTCTCATCCGCTGCTGGGAAGTCGCAATGATGGACACTCTCGGGGGCATTCGCCTCGACGGAGCCCACCAGATTCTGGTAGATCTCCTCAGTCACGAAAGGTATGAACGGTGCCAGCAACTTGACTAGAGTCACCAGACATTGGTAGAGCGTCCAGTAGGCCATGTTCTTGTCTTCGTCCTGCTCGCTCTTCCAGAAGCGACGCCGGCTACGACGCACGTACCAATTGGAGAGATCGTCCACGAACGCTTCTATGCTGCGCGTGGCTGAGGCAGCATCATACTCGTCGAAGTCCCCCTCCACCGCCATGACCAGAACCTGTAGCCTCGATAGGATCCATTTGTCCAGAAGATTGTCTAGCTCGCTCATGGCGAGCGCCGTCTCCATCCTCTGGGGTGTCCATCCGTCTATGTTCGCGTAGGTCGTGAAGAAAGAATAAACGTTCCACAGAGGTATCAGAAAGCGGCGCCTCGCCTCATCTGCAGGCCCGTATCCGAAGTGCAGGTTCACACGCGGATTCTGAGAGCAGTACATCCAACGCATTACGTCCACACCCATCGTCTCGGCAGCGTCGTCGAACCAGATTACGTTCCCGCTGCTCTTGTGCATCTCTTCCCCGTGCTCGTCCTTTACCAGGGCATACCCAAACACGGTCAGGAAAGGTGGACGACCAGTCATGGCAGTGCTCTCGGCAAGCAGGGCATAGAACCAGTTGCGGAACTGTCCAGGGAAACACTCCGTGATGAAATCGGCTGGGTACCATTTCTCCCAGTATTCCCGGTCATGACGGTAGTTGAGGGTGGACAGAGCCACGATTCCGGCATCGAGCCAGGGGTTCCCCACATCCGCAATGCGGGATACTGTGTTTCCACAGTCTGGACAGCGTATCTTGACAGCATCAATCCAGGGACGGTGTGGCGAATGCCCTTCGAACTCGCCCCAGCCTTCCACCGCCCTCTCCTTTAGCTCCACCTCACTCCCGATGACCTCAAAGTGCCCGCAGGTGCACTCGTAGATGGGCAATGCCAGCCCCCAGTATCGTTTCTTGGAGATCATCCAGTCTTCCATGTTGCGGAGCCAATCCAGCTCATGCTCCATCCCAAACTCTGGGATCCACCTGATCTGCCGCACTACGTCCATGATGTCATAGCGAAGCTCACCCATGAAGATGAACCACTCATCCACCAAACGAAAGACGAGCTCACTTTGACAGCGCCAACAGACTGGATAGCGGTGGGTGTAGTCATCCACTCGGTAAAGGAGCCCCTTCTTGCGCAGATCCTCGAAGATGGGCTCAGCAGAGTCGGCGACGTTGAGTCCGGAGAGCCAATCGAAGGCCTCAACGAAGTCCCCGAACTCGTCCAGCGGAGCTATCGCTGGCAAGTCATACTGCTTCCCGAGTTCCAGGTCCTCCTTACCGCAACCGGGCGCTATGTGGACAATCCCCGTACCCTCGGTCTCGCTCACGTCCTTCCAGAGTATGACCCTGTGTTCTATCCCTTCTTGTGGAGTCAAGTCATCGAAGGGACCGTGATAGGTCCAGCCCTCCAAGTCCGCGCCAGCTAACTCCTGCTCGACCTCGTAGGATCCCCTTAGTATGGGCAGAGCTTCGCGAGCCAAGTAGAGGTGACTGTCGTCTTGCTTCACTTTGACGTAGGTCACCTCTGCATGGACTGCAGCAGCCACGTTGGAGGTGAGGGTCCAGGGCGTCGTGGTCCAGATTAACAGCGACTCATTCTGACGACCAATCAGAGGAAAGAGAAGGGTGACGCCAGGGTGCGTCAGTTCTTGATATCCCTCGGTGACGATCTCATGCTCGGAGATTGCCGTGCTGCAGCGTGGGCACCACGGCATGACGTCCCGACCCTTGTAGATCCAGCCCTTCTCATGGCAACTCTTGAGGAATAACCAGATGGTGTAGTTGTTCTCATCCGACATGGTGTGGTAGGAGTTGTCCCAGTCCATCCAGTAACCCAGTCGGATCGACTGCTGCGTCTGGATGTCTGAGAACTTGCGCACCCGTTCCTTGCATTTCTCGACGAAGGCAGCAATGCCATAGTGCTCGATATCGCGTTTGGAAGAGAAGCCCAACTCCTTCTCCACCTCGACCTCTATCCACAGCCCTTGTCCATCAAAGCCGTTCTGATAGCGCATCTCATGTCCCTGCATGGCCTTGTAGCGATGATACAGGTCCTTGTAGGTGCGGCCCCAGGCATGATGAACGCCCATGGGATTGTTGGCCGTGATGGGTCCGTCTATGAAGGACCAGCGCTTCTGGCCCTTGTTCTTCTCCACCAACTTGTGGAAAGCGTCGGTCTCATCCCACCACTGCAATATCCGCCGCTCCAGTTCGGGGAAATCCACCTTGCTGGGAACTTCTCGGAACATCTGGACAACCTCCCGTTATTCGTCCAGTTCGATGCGCAACCGCTTGTTGATGCGCCCTTTGCTCTCGTGACCCGTAACCCTGATGCGACCTACCTCCTTGGTATTCGCCACATGGGTGCCGCCATCGGCCTGCAAGTCGAGACCCTCTATCTCCACCACCCTTACCTCCTGGATACCATCGGGCAAGAGGTTTATCTTGGTGCGGATCAAGTCAGGAATCTGAAACGCCTCTGCCCGAGGCAGTATCCTGGTCAGCACGGACCGAGCCGCCTCCACCTCCCCATTGATCTTGGACTCCACTTGGTCGGAGAACTCCGCGCTCATACTCTCCAACTCGAAATCCATTCGTGCCTTCAGAGGCTGCATGTTGCCGCCCGTCACCGAAGCACCGTAGTCTCGCCATATGACGCCGCACAGTATGTGCAGGGCGGTGTGGGTACGCATCAACTTGTAGCGACGATCCCAGTCAATGAAGCCCCGCACTTTGGTGCCCTGAACTGGAGGCTCGCCTTCCAGCTCGTGCACCACCTGGCCCTTGACTCTCTCAACCTTGCGCACCTGGTAATTCCGTCCTTCAGCATCCCGGAGGGTTCCGGTATCGCTCGGCTGCCCACCTCCTCGAGGATAGAAGCCCGTCCTATCCAAGACCACCCCGCTCCCCTCGACGCCAGTCACGGTGGCCTCGAACTCCCGCGCATAGCTGTCGATCAGATGAAGTAGTTCCGTCATCAGAGCCTCCGTTATGTCAAGTCGCACCAGAGCCGTTCTATGTAATCTCCGAAACCCAGGCTGCGCCAGAAAAGCTGTGACACAGAGTTGAAGGGAGAGACGTACACATGGATCGGCGAAACACCTTGCTCGCGGAACAAATCTCTCAACGACGCAAACAGCCGCCGGCCGACGCCCCGCCTCCTCCACTGCTCATTGACACACATATGCGCGATGTGACCATGGAGCCCAGGTTTGAGCCCGAGTCTGATATCGACCAGGCCCCCCACCGCGAAGCCGACCACATGCTCTCCGACCTCGGCCACCAGCAGGCGCGTTTCCGCACCGGTCAACCACTGCGTTGTCGCCCGGCCGACGTATCGTCTCCAGTTCCCTGCTATTCTCAGCCGCTCGTCGATAGGCGCATGATAATCCATCATCTCCGCCCACAGGGATACGACTGCGTCCTGGTCCCCGGCCCGTGCCTGGCGGACTGCTACAACGGGGTCCCCATCTGTCATCACCTCCCTCCCTCCTTCGCAGTACAGATGGTCCAGGAACCTGGTAAACCCTCTATCCTCCCAAAACCGCTTCAGTGGGGGATTCCGGTGGCATACATCAACCTGCGCCACGTTCACCCCTTCGTCTCTGAACCAATCGTTTACCGCCATCGAAAGCTTATGTCCAGTCCCCTCGCCACGACGGCCCTCATCAACGTACAGGCAGCCCACATGCCCGAACTCTGGAGAGGCGAAAGGCGCATTGTCCATAATCTTGCCAGTGGCAAAACCGACCATCCCCTCCGTGTTGCTCTCTTCGGCCACTAAGGCTACGCCCGACACTGACCCGTCCAGCGATCGAAGCGCGTTTGTGAACCGCTCCTCATTCCCAGGTGCAGGAGGCAGTCTGGGATCCAGCCGCCTTTGAGACTCGCTTCCCCGGCCGTGAAGTCTCCTTATGCCTGGGAGATCACCCAACTGAGCTTCGCGAACAGATACCACGTGCCCTCCAAGATATCAAAAGCTCCCGCCCCTGATAGGGACGAGAGCTCTCTTCGTAACCCTTCGCTCCCGCGGTACCACCCTATTT
The DNA here is from genome assembly GCA_964492135.1 of uncultured Anaerolineales bacterium. Classification (GTDB taxonomy): domain Bacteria; phylum Chloroflexota; class Anaerolineae; order UBA7937; family B3-Chlor; genus CAYGAW01. The sequence continues at coordinate 22,543 of CAZBJW010000008.1, read as the reverse complement.
AGCGGTATCCCGCTCCCTCGTTAAGGGTACGTGCTCATACCCTCACCATTGATAACGGGCGGCGTTCCCGGCCAAGTCTACTCTGGCTCTGTCTTCACTGCCATTTCGGTTGGCGGCTCCGGAAGGATTTTCAGCGGTGCCCCCGTATCTGGCTCACACCTGATCCAGACTCTCTGAACGACGGCCGGCTGCCTACTCGTTTCCATCACTGCCTTTGGGCCTTTTCCACAGTATGCCACAGAACGGCATACATGTCAAATCGCCATCAGCGTGCAGCAGCCCAAGATCAAGTTGACTGCAGCCTCAGTCCTGGTATCTGCCCAAGATCAGGCAAGCGTTCTGTCCTCCAAGGCCGAACGAATTAGATAGAGTGATATCCACCTGGGCTCTTCGTGCCACGTGGGGCACGTAGTCCAGATCGCACTGAGGGTCAGGCTTGTCCAGGTTGATGGTGGGGTGTATGATGTTGTCTCGAATCGTAAGCACGCACGCAAGTGCCTCCACACCCCCCGCAGCCCCGATCAGATGTCCCGTCATGGATTTGGTGGCGCTTATCGGTGTGTGATAGGCACGCTCGCCGAAAGCCCTCTTGATGGCAACGGTCTCAGCCACGTCCCCCAAGACGGTGGACGTGGCATGGGCATTGATGTAGTCTATGTCTTCCAGGGCGATGTGGGCATCCTCGGCAGCCCCTGCCATGGCTCGCGCGGCCGCTTTGCCCTCGGGATCTGGTGCAATCAGGTGGTAGGTGTCCGCAGTGCCCGCGTAGCCAAGCACCTCAGCATAGATGCGGACTTCACGCTGCAAAGCGTGGTACAACTCCTCGAGGATCAGGACCCCCGCCCCCTCTGCCGGCACGAAACCGTCTCGGTCCACGTCAAAGGGGCGCGACGCCTTTTCCGGCTCATCGTTGCGCTGTGAGTAGCCGCGTGCCACCGAGAAGGCAGCCACGCTCAGCTCACAGATACCAGATTCTGTCCCACCAGCAACCATGATCTCTGCCGCGCCCCGGCGGACCACCTCAGTGGCCTCGCCTATCGCCTGCGTGCCGGAGGCGCAGGCAGTGACCACCGTGGAGTTATATCCCTCAAGGCCGTGGAGACGACTAATGTGATGTGCCGCGACGTTGACGCTCACGGTAACCGGGAAGAAGGGAGAAATGCGCATCCCTCCCTTGGTCAGCATGATCCGACACGCCTTCTCACACTCCTCAATCGCGCCACCGCCGCTGGTCCCCATAATGACGCCTACTCGTTCGCGGTCGATGTTGTCACCCAAGACACGGGCGTCTTCCAGCGCCATCTCTCCTGCCGCCACGGCCAACTGGCTATATCGACCCATCCGCCGGGCTTCCTTGCGATCCATGTATTGCCCGGCATCGAAATCTCTGATCACCCCCGCTATCTTGGTCGGGTAGTCCTCGACGTTGACTTCCGTAACCAGACTAATGCCCGAACGCCCCTCGAGAAGACCTTTCCAGGTCTCCTCGGCAGTCAGGCCCAGAGGAGTGACCGCTCCCAGTCCCGTTACGACAACCCTGCGTCGTTGTCTGGCGGCCTGGCGGTCACCCAGCCCCGCGCCGCAGTTCAAGCAGAAATTGGCTCCTTCGGGGTTGCGGGCTCTACAACTAGGACAGCGGTCTCCATCTAGGTCCATCTCCGGTATCCCCTTTCAGTTCACACCTCAGGTATCTCAGCCCGCAGGGACTTGATTTGGTCACGAAGCCGAGTGACTTCCCTTTGATCTCTCTCGCCAGCTCGCCCGGTACGCAGACGATACTTTCTGAAAGCCAACTCGGTAGCCAACTGATGAAACCTCCCAACCAGGCGAGCCTCCCGCAATCCATGCCTGGCTAGAGCTCTGCCTTGTGCAGCCGCGCGGTGCCGGTAGGAAGCCAAAGTGAGGTATTCCACGTCGGAAATGGTCCCAGCCCCCACCTCGTCCCCCAGCTCCTCCACTATGCAGCGCCTTTCCCTCTCCCAGGACAAGAAGACTATGGCCAGGACAACGAAGACCCCGCCCCATGCGTTTGCAAGGCTGATCACCACAGGCCAACACAAGTCCGCAGCGAGGCGTGTGGACACGTTGTGCACTGCATGAGCCAAGATGGCCCCGCCCAACGCCAGAGGAGGTGCAAGCCACCGGGTGCAGGTGTTGGTGGCCATGCTCGCGTAGCCGAAGCCGATGCCGGTGATGCTGGTGAACATGGCATGATTCAAGCCGAAGACCATAGTGCGCGTGAAGACGACCATCAACCAGTCCCCAGTCCCACCTTCGAGCAACCCCGCAAGGAAATAGAAAAGGTTCTCTGTCATGCCAAACCCAAGCCCGACGAGGGCGCCATAGACTATGCCGTCCAGGAGACCGTCAAACTCCCACCTGAAGATGAGGAACAGGAGCAAGAGAGCGAGTCCCTTGACTGCCTCCTCCACCACGGGCGCGACCACGCTGCCACCAATGATCTGTCCGCTGGCCTCGCCAAGTAATCCCGAGAAGGGGACGCCCAGGAGGAACTCCCCCCCGAGGGACAAGACTACAGCAGGAATCGCGCCCCAGATGAATGTGGCCGCAAGCAATCCCCACGGCTCTTTCTCGTACCTGTCCAACCACCACATGAGCAGGCTGTAAAGCACCGCAGGAACAACGGCTGCCAAGACCGTAAGGGTTGCGAACAGCAGGACCAGCAGGACTTGCATGCATTACCCTCTGACTGACCTCCGGCGCATCCTGGCAACGATGCTCAAGACGTGAACCAAGAAAGGGCTCAAGCTCCCCGCGATTCGCCCAGAGGAGAGGCTCTCCAAGAACTCGCTCTTGCCGTGAAACGGCTGCAACTCCATGTATCCCCGTCCCAGTTCGTAGAGGCTGTGCGCATCGCTGCCTGACGTGCAAGGCAGTCCTTTGGATCGTGCGAACGCCTGGGCACGGCGGTTGTCTCGAGAGAGTGTGACCCGAGAGTTGAAACCTTCGACGAAATCCAGACGTCCAGCAATCTCGTCCAAGGATTGTCTTTCCAGAGTCTCGCCGCGCAGCCTGTCATAGGGATGGGGCACCCCTGCCAAGCCTCCCTGCTCTTTGATGAACGCAACCGCCTTGCCCGGAGATAGATCCCTCGGCACCTCTCGTTCCAGGAATAGCCCTATCACCTCCCCGTGCGTAGTCGAAATCTCCTGGCCAACAATGACGGGAAACGGCGCGATGTCCCGCAAGGCCAACGCCCCGATAATGGTGTTGTGATCCGTAATCGCCACCGCGCTCAAGCCCTTTTCCTGGCACCCCCTGACAATCTCCTCAGGTGACATCAGACTGTCTTTGGAGTACCACGTATGAACATGCAGATCCGCCCTAAGCATGCGAGGCATGCCGCTTCCCCACAAGAAAACGAGCTGAGGTCTCAGCTCACCCGGATCGAGTTGCGCAACCCTCCCGGGCCACCACGGTCGCGCAGGATTAGCACACTACCGACCCCCTCGGCCTACAAGACTTGTTGAGAGAGACCTTTCTCTCAGGAAGTTCCACACCAAGAATCCCATGTGCCGAACACGCAGCGCATTATCGCACAGTCCCTCTGGCGTGTCAACTCTCGTCATTGTCCCCCTGTCTATCTTGTGCTATAATTCGTGTCACATAATAGACTCAGGGAGGCCCGATGGTTCACGGCACGAAGGCCCTCGATGTCCGCTCAAAGCAGATCGGAGTCCTGATCCGGGCTGCTCGGCTGCGAGCCCGCAGGAGCGTGAAGGAGTGCGCCGAGTGGTTGGGCTGCTCCCCGCACACGATGGCTCAGTATGAGTACGGTCGTCGCGCCATTTCCCTGCCCGAGATTGAACTGCTTGCCAGCTTCTTTGACTCACCTGTGAACCAGCTCTGGGATGATGATCCGGCGGTCCTGGAGCAACCAGTGGAGAAACCTCCCCTGAAGAAGTTGATACCACTCCGACAAAAGGAGATCGGAGTACTCTTGCGCCAGGCCCGCACAAAGTCAGGCAAGACGCAAAAGCAGTGCGCGGATTTATTGGGTGTCTCGACTGACACCATCTCCAAGTATGAGTACGGGACCAAAGCCGTACCCTTTTCCCGGTTGGAATTGTTGGCCTCCTTCTTGGAGGTGTCGCTCGTCGATTTCCTCGATCGGGAGCTGCTTACAAGCTGCATATCCATCTCAAGAAATGGTACACACGTGCTGCCTGTCAGGGATACCGTGGCGGCTCTCCCTCCAGAGATCGAGGAGTTCGTTCGCAGTCCCGAAAGCCTTCCGTACCTGGAGATGGCGCTGAGATTGTACGAACTGCCCCAGGACTCTTTGAGAAAACTTGCCGAGGCGATGCTGTCCGCAGAAGAGAACTCTGAAACGGGAGAGCAATGAGTGTTTCCGCTTCTACCGGTGCCCCTGACCAAGGGCCACCTCTCCTTGGTACTATGGCCAGGCTTACCAGTCACTGCGATATCGAAGAGTTCCTCCCTTACGCCCTACACGAGGCGCTCCAAGCGACGAACGCAGAGGCCGGCTCCCTACTGCTGGTCGCGGAGCAGCCGAGACTGGTAAGGGAAGGAGACCTATCGCCCGAGATCGAAAGTCGGATTTCGATCTGGGAAGATGGTCTTCGCGATAGGTTGCGCACACTCTCCTGGCAGATCGAAGAAGGAGACAGCCTGCCGCTGTCCTCCCACGTCTTGGACGCTACTCAGCATCTGCTAGTGAATGCACCTCTCCTCCATGACGACATGGTGACGGGTTGCCTGACCCTGGTGTTTCCTCCTGGCCATACACTCACCATGTCCGAGCGGCGCGTCCTGACCTGGGCCGCCAGGACCATCGGAAACCTGGCGAGACTGTCTGAGCAGCTCGCGTTCACCCAGCAGAGCTTGCAGCAACTGGGCTTCCTGCACAAGACGAGCCAAGCTCTCACCTCGACCCTCGACCTCAGAGAGGTGCTAGACAACACGATGGAGCTAGCGACGAAGATACTGAATGCTCAAGCTTCTACCTTGATGCTGATCGACGAAGACACCAATGAACTGGTCTTCGACAGTCTCCACGGCGAGAAGCGGGAGTTGCTGAGGAGCTACCGAATGTCCATGGATCAAGGGATAGCCGGTTGGGTAGCCACTCACGGCGAACCCGCTATCGTGAACGACGCCACCCAGGATGAGCGCTTTGACAGGGGAGCAGACGCTCGCACTGGCTTCCTAACTAGATCCGTCATTTGTGTGCCACTGCAGATCAAAGACCGGACCATCGGCGTCCTCGAGGCCCTCAACAAGATCTCCGATGAGGGATTCAATGACGCCGACGTGCGACTCCTTGGCACCTTGGCTGCGCAGGCAGCCAGTGCCATCGAGAACGCCCGCCTGTATCGGAGTCTGCGCGAGGAGAGAGACAAGATCATTCGCGTCCAGGAGGAAGCCCGGCGTGAGTTTGCCAGGGATCTCCACGACACGACACTGCAAAGGCTCTCTTCTATCGCCATGAATCTTGATTATGTCAAGCGACTGCTGGAGCACCAGCCGGAAGAAGCTGCCGAGGAGCTCGATCGCGTGCAAGAAGCAGTTCTGGAGGCGTCGCGGGAGGCGCGTATCCTACTTTTCGAATTGCGTCCCATTATTCTGGAAACCCAGGGCCTCGTGGCAGCCATCGAGGCCTACATCGAGCAACTCCAGGGAGCAGGATCACCCATCTTCCATTTCAGTGATGGCGGCTTCAACGGAAGACTGGGCGATGAAGTAGAAGCGACGGCGTTCATAATCCTTCAGGAAGCCGTCAACAACGCCAGAAAGCATGCCAATGCCAAGAATATTTGGCTGAACCTCGCCCAAGACGGAGAGTACTTGCGGATTGCCATCGAAGACGATGGCCGTGGCTTCGACCTTGCGGCCACCCGGGACGACGTCGATCAGAGTGGTCACCTGGGGCTGGTCAGCATGCAAGAGAGAGCCGAGCTCATAGAGGCCGATCTCAGCATCCAGTCCACGGTGGATGGAGGGACCAAGATCGTCCTCAAAGTGCCCACAAGAAGGCAAACAGACCAAGCGTGAGTCCCGTGTCGCGGCTACTGTGTCGAGTCGCGTCCTGGATTGTTTGTAGGTATCAACATGGCTCTATGCCTTGAGGAGGAGATTCCATGAATAGGGAAGATAAGTCAAAGAAGGCAGACTCGCTGAAAGAGCAAGGCATCAAGCTGTTCCGTTTTGGCGAGTACGAGGAGGCCGCAGAAGTCTTCGAGGAGGCTCACGTCCTCTACGTAGAGTTGGACGACCAGACGGGGCAGGGCGAGATGCTGAACAACCTGGGAGCCATCCACACCCAAGAGGGGCGCTGGGATGAGGCATCTGAGGCCTTCGCAAAAGCCAGGTCGATATTCGAGTCGCTGGAGGACAAGAAGGGCGAGGCCCAGACGGTGGGAAATCTCGGCACCATGTATCGGCACCAGGGCAACAAGGAGAAAGCTGTCGAAGACCTCAAGGCGGCAGCTGACCTGTTTCACGAGGCGGGAGAACAGGAAATGGAAGCCGCCACACTTCGAGTCATCAGCCGTGTCCGCTTGGGCCAAGCACGGTGGTTCGAAGCCTTACATTTCTATGATCTGAGCCTGGCCGCCGTCGAACGGCCTGGAGTCAAGGAGAGAACGCTGCGTCGCCTGGTACAGATACCCCTGAATATGCTCACACGCCCGCAATGAGTTACCGTAACCGCTCCTGAGTGGTACCCACTGCAATGCTCGAGAGCGATGCTGCACGAGACTATTCTTTCCTGTCTTCGACCTGACCTCGGGCGATAATCTCGTCGGTCAGGTGTTTGGGGACTTCCTCGTAGCGCAAGAATTCCATGCTGAAGACCCCTCGTCCCTGAGTCATGGATCGCAGATCCGTGGCGTATCCTTGCATCTCTGCCAGGGGCGCCTCGGCAGTGATGATGCTCTTGTCGCCTTTCTGTTCTGTAGCTAGTACTCGACCTCGCTTGGTGTTGAGGTCGCCAAGCACGTCACCCATGTTTGTCTCAGGAACGGTAATCCTGAAGAGCATTATCGGCTCTAGCATCACCGGCCCTGCATCCCGTACCGCCTCCTTGAAAGCCTCTCGGCCGGCTATCTGGAAGGCGATGTCCTTCGAATCAACGGGATGCTCTTTCCCATCGTAGACAATGCCCTTCACGTCCACCACCGGATAACCCGCTATCACCCCCTGCTCCAACACCTGCTTAACCCCCTTCTCGATAGAGGGTATGAAGCTCTTTGAGATGTGGCCTTCTCGCACCTCGCTATCGTACTCAAAACCACTGCCTCGCGGCAGGGGTTCGACCCGCAGCCAGACCTCAGCGAACTGGCCAGCTCCGCCCGTCTGCTTCTTGTGTCTATACTGAGACGTGGCAACCTTGGTAATAGTCTCCCTGTAGGGCACCTTCGGCACTGAAGTGACTATTTCCACGCCGAACTTGGAGTTCAATCGGCGGGCAGCGATGTCTATGTGTGATTCTCCCATTCCGGAGAGTACTGTCTCCTTGGTGCTGGCCTCGCGCTCCACGCCCAGAGTGGGGTCCTCCTCAGTCAGGCGAGACAGAGCACTGCCCAGTTTGTCCATGTCGGCCTTGGTCTTGGGTCTGATAGCTGCGGAGAAAATGGGATGAGGAAAACTGATGGGCGCCAAGGTGAGGGGATGGTCCTTGTCGCATAGTGTGTCTCCCGTCGTCGTCTGCTGAAGCTTGGCGACTGCGCCGATGTCTCCGGCAGGTATCCTATCTACTGGCTCCTGCTCCTTGCTCTTCAGGAAAAACAACTGCCCCACTCGTTCTTCTTCTCCCTTGTTGGGGTTGAGGACCCGCGAATCAGACTCCATGCTTCCGGAGAAGACGCGGAAATAGGTTAGCTTTCCCACATAGGGATCGGCCAGAGTCTTGAACACCAGAGCAGCCAAAGCCGCTTGCGGAACAGGCTCGAGCACCTCCTCTTCATCGGTAGCCACCTTGGTCGCTCGAATTCCCCCCACCTCCACAGGCGACGGCAAGTATTCGACGACACCATCCAACAGCGGCTGCGCTCCGATGTTCTCCAAGGCTGCACCGCAGAAGACAGGCACAATGCCTCGATTCCTGACACCCGCAGCCAGACCTTGTCGAATTTCCTCATCCGTCAGCGTTTCTTCTTCGAAGTACTTCTCCAGCAACGCGTCGTCCGTTTCCGCTGCGGCCTCGATCAACTGTAGATGATACGACTCCGCCTCGGGACGCAGATCATCGGGAATATCTCCCTCCTCGGCTTTCTGGCCACGGTAGGCCTTCATGCTCACCAGGTCAACCACGCCTTCGAAGGCCTCCTGAGCACCAATGGGCAGCTGGAAGGGGATGATGCTTCGCTCCAAGGTCTCTTTGGCTTGATTCACAGCCCGGCGGAAATCCGCGTTCTCCCTGTCCATCTTGTTGATGAACAACATGCGGGGCAGACCTACCTCATCGGCGTACTCCCACACCAGCTCCGTGCCTACCTCCACGCCGGACACCGCATCAAGTAGGATCATCGCTCCGTCGGCCGCCCTCAGGGCCCCTTTGACCTCCCCCACGAAGTCGGCGTACCCAGGAGTATCGAGCACGTTGATCTTGTGCCCCCGCCACTCGCATGGGATGATCGAGGTGTTGACCGATATCTTGCGTCGTATCTCCTCGGGGTCATAGTCGGCAGCTGTGCTGCCATCCTCTACCTTGCCGAGGCGGCTCACACCACCGCTGTCGTAGAGCATTGCCTCAGTCAATGAGGTCTTGCCCGCACCGCCGTGAGACAAGAGAACAAGGTTTCTCAGCTGCTCCGCCTTGTAGTTCTTCACCCGCACAATCCTCCATGTCCGTACAGGGACCCATTTGCGTCAATTCTAAAGTACTTCGGTGGACTTGTCAACGTGTTCTTGTGTTATAATGTGTTGTTCCTTGGCACAGGTGGTATCCATCATGGTCAAACCCGGCACAAACACGACGCCAAGTGGGACCTACATCATATTCGCTTACCTTGACCACGAAGCTACACTGAGTATCGGTCGGTTGGGCCACTTCACGTTCCCGGTGGGCTACTATTCCTATGTTGGCAGCGCCAGGGGCCCAGGAGGCTTGAAGGCTCGCTTGGCCCGCCATCTGCGAGCAGCAAAGCGAGCCCGCTGGCATATTGACCATCTGCTCCAGGTGGCGACCGTGGTAGAGATCTGGCAGGCATCCTCCACCGAGAGACTCGAGTGCAAGTGGGCTGAGGTCCTGCAAGACCTGCCGGCTGCAGCAGTGCCAGTTGCCAGATTCGGCTCTTCTGACTGTGGATGTCCTGCCCACCTTTGCCTATTTCAAGCTCTGCCCTCTCTCGAGGCGTTTCGAAGGCAGTTGAATTCCATGGGCCTCAAGGTGTCGGTGCGCAGGCGGAAGCTCAAAATCCTCGATCAGGACGGTTAGCACAATTCCGGACGCAGAACCCAGGATCATGGAGGGCGGACGCAACTCAACTGCGAAATTGTAGCAGTGACAGAAGCCTTCCTGGCAGCGCTTGCGAGCGCCGTGGGATGGTGGTATAATGCTGACGGGTAGTACCCTAGGACGATCGCGATGCGGCAAATCATCAGCGGCACGGTTCTCTGTGGAGTTGTCGGAAAGGAGGTGAGCCCCCAAGACGGAGAAACAGGCCATCTACCACCAGTGAAGGAGTCGATGCATTAGTTGAGGAGGGAGGAAAACTGTGAGAGCGATAACTTGGGTAGTTGTCAGTCTTCTAGTCCTAGGGACCCTGCTAGCCGCGTGCGCGCCTGCCGCGCCGCCTGAGGAGGAAGCCCCTCCCGCACCCACGGGAGCGCGCTTCGACACGATTCTGGAACGCGGCAAGGTCATCTGCGGTTGCAACGCCGAACTTCCCGGGTTCGGGTACCTGAACCCAGCGGGCGAGTTCGAGGGCTTCGATGTGGACTTCTGCAAGGCCATCGCCGCAGCCGTCTTCGGCGACGCCACTGCAGTGGAGTTCCGACCGTTGACCGCCGCTGAGCGTCTCCCCGCCCTGCAGACGGGCGAGATTGACGTCCTCATCCGCAACACCACATGGACGCTCACCCGCGATACTGCCAACGAGCTGGATTGGGCTGCGGTAACGTTCTACGATGGTCAGGGCATGATGGTGCCCGTCGCCACAGGGTGGACCGGTCTCGAGGACATGGACGGAGCCACCGTGTGCTCCACCACGGGCACGACCACGGAGATGAACCTGGCCGACGCCTTCCGCTCCCGCAACCTGGACTACACGCCGCTTCTGTTTGAAAAGACCCAGGATACGGCGACAGCCTACGAGGAGGGACGTTGTGACGGCCAGACCTCCGACAAGTCACAGCTGGCGGCCCTGCGTTCAGCGATGGAGCACCCCGAGGATCACGTTATCCTCGACGTGACGATGTCGAAGGAGCCTCTGGGACCGTTGACCGCCCACGGCGACAACAAGTGGAACGACGTCGTGAGGTGGGTCGTGTGGGGGATGATCCAGGCCGAAGAGTCCGGAGTTGGCTCTTCGAACGTTGACCAGGCGCTGGACAGCGACGATCCGACCGTCAGGCGGCTACTGGGCGTCGAGGGAGAGATGGGCAGCTCGCTGGGTATCCCCAACGACTTCATGGTCCAGATCCTGAAGCAGGTGGGCAACTACGAGGAGGTCTACAACCGCTGGCTGGGACCCGCTGGCCTCAACATCCCCAGGGGCCCGAACGAGCTGTGGACCAACGGCGGCCTCCTGTACGCCATGGCGTTCCGCTAGGACTTGGCGACTATGTCAGCAAGTGCAGCCCGGCGTCCCGTCGGGCTGCACTCCTCTCCAAGGTAGGCGGCAATGGCTCAACTTACAGTCACTCGCCAACGTACCATGCGTATTCTGAGTGACGAACGCTTCCTCAGAGCGCTGGGCCAGGCAGCGTTCGCCATCGCTTTGGTGCTGGTCGCCCTCTGGTGTCTGGGGAATTACAGAGCGCGGGGGATGACTTTTACCTTCACCTTCCTTCGTGACGAGGCGAGTTTCGACCTGGCTGAAGGGATGGCCTTCAGCCCCGTGGATCCCTACTGGAAGGCGTTCATAGTCGGAGTCCTGAATACTCTCAAGGTGGCAATGATGGGCATCATCTTGGCCACCATCCTGGGGACGGTGACCGGTGTGGCCCGACTGTCCACCAACTGGCTCATCAGCACTATCGCTGGCGTGTACATCGAGATCATTCGCAATACTCCCTTGCTGGTACAGCTCTTTTTCCTCTATTTCGCGGTGATGCTGAAATTCCCGGACCTCAAGGACCGCATCGTCTTGCCCGGTCCCATTTTCGTGAGCGTCCGTGGTATCAATCTCGCGTGGCCCCGGCCTACGGACTCGTTTGGAAACTGGGTGCCGTTTCTGGTGGGGATGATCGTGGTAGGAGTGGCCATTTATGCTTGGCGTGTGCTACTGGAACGGCGATCACGGCGGCCCACTTCTCGTCTGCCGTGGACGTTCGTGGCCTCGGCAGTGCCCTTGATCGGCTGGCTCTTGGTGCCGGGCAATCCTCTCTACGCTGACCACCCGACTGTGGAGGGCCTGAGGGTGGTGGGAGGAACAACCCTTTCACTGGAGTTCGCCGCCATCCTCTTAGGTCTGGTCATATACACGGCCGCTTTCATAGCCGAGGTCGTCAGAGCTGGAATCATGGCTGTGCCCAAGGGGCAAACTGAAGCAGCCCGTGCTCAGGGGTTCACAGAGATGCAGATCCTCCAGCTAGTCATCCTGCCACAGGCCTTGCGCATCATCATCCCGCCGCTCATCAGTCAGTATCTGAATCTCACTAAGAACTCCAGCCTGGCCATCGCCATCGCGTTCCTGGACCTTTATGCGGTCGCCAGTACGATGTTGAACCAGTCGGGTCGGGTGGTGGAAGTCTTCCTCATGATCATGGCCGTATATCTATCAATGAGTCTGACCATCTCGATGATAATGAATTATCTCAACCGCAAACTCGCCATAGTGGAGAGGTGAGATGACGACTGCCGCGAAGGTTGTCGCGCCACCCCGCACCGAAGTCGGTGCCTTGGGTTGGGTGAAGAAGAACTTGTTCAACACCTGGTATGATGGCCTGCTGACCATATTCTCGGTGGCGTTCGTCTCCACAGTGCTCTACGCGGTCGCCAACTGGGCCGTGAACAGCGCCCGATGGGGAGTGGTGACGAGCAATATCAAAGTTTTCATGGTCGGGAGGTACCCATCCTCCCAGATGTGGCGCGTCTGGGCCGCTGTGGGCCTGGCGACCATCATGGCCGCCGTCACTGCCGCCATCTGGCGATGCGCCAGCGCCAGACCCAGACGCGCGGTGTCGATCAGTTGGATTGTGGTCTTCTTGTTGACAGTGGCGCTGCTGGCAGGTTTCGGTGAGAACACCCCCATTCCGCGGGTGCCTCTCGCCATCTGGAGTGGTCTGATGCTCACCCTAGCGCTGGGCATTGTGGGCATTGTGGCCTCCTTCCCCATAGGCCTTCTTCTGGCCCTGGGTCGGCGAAGCAGCCTGCCGGTGATCAAAGCTTTCAGCACTGTATACATCGAGGTGATCCGTGGGGTGCCCTTGATCAGCGTGCTCTTTATGGCCCTGTTGATGATCCCTCTCTTCCTGCCCCCCTCGATAAGGCTGGACAATGTCCTCAGGGCCATGATCGGGATGACTCTCTTCAGCGCAGCTTACGTCGCTGAGAATGTCCGGGGCGGGCTGCAGGCTATCCCCAAGGGGCAGTACGAGGCGGGCAGGGCGGTGGGGCTGAATGAGCCGCTGGTGATGGTTTTGATCATCCTGCCACAGGCCCTGCGGGCCATGATCCCGGCCATCGTTGGCCAGTTCATTAGCTTGTACAAGGACACGACGTTGGTCGTAATCATGGGGTTGCTGGAAATCCTCGGCATAGCAAAGGCGGTCACCGGGCAGCAGCTGTGGATCGGCACGCAAAAGGAAGTGTATGCCGTTGTTGGCGTCGTTTTCTTCATTACCTGCTCCGCGATGTCGTATGCCAGCCGTCGGCTCGAGAAACAGCTGGGCGTAGGAGAACGGTAACATCCGACTGTTGGAGGCGAGAGAGTGGAAGAGCAAGGGCACGGGGCATCAGACGCAAGTGAGATGATCGTCTGCCGAGACGTACACAAATGGTTCGGTGATTTTCACGTGCTCCGAGGCGTGAACCTCACCGTCAAGCGAGGTGAGGTGGTGGTGATCTGCGGGCCGTCCGGTTCGGGCAAGTCGACCCTCATCCGCACCATCAACCGCCTGGAGGAGCATCAGCAGGGCGACATCTTCGTGGACGGCATTGAGCTGACCCATGACATTCGCAACGTCCATGCCATTCGGCAAGAGATCGGAATGGTCTTTCAGCACTTCAACCTGTTCCCTCATCTGACTGCTCTTCAGAATATCACCCTGGCGCCCCTATACGTGCGCCGGTGGCCGAAGGACAAGGCTGAAGAGGTCGCCCGGCAGCTCCTGAAACGAGTGGGTATCCCGGAGCAGGCCGACAAGTATCCAGGACAGCTGTCCGGCGGCCAGCAGCAGCGGGTAGCCATCGCCCGCGCGCTGGCCATGCAGCCAAAGATCATGTTCTTCGATGAGCCAACCTCGGCGCTGGACCCAGAGATGATCAAAGAGGTCCTCGACGTGATGATCGAACTGGCCAAGGGTGGCATGACCATGATCGTCGTCACCCACGAGATGGGATTTGCCCGGGAGGTCTCCGATCGCATCATCTTCTTCGACGACGGGAACATCGTCGAGGAAAACCGGCCCCACAAGTTCTTCAGTGAAGCCAAAGAGGAGCGGACGAAGCTCTTCCTGTCCCAGATACTACATCAGTAAGAGGAGTGATACCCCTGTGCGCTCAGGAGGCGGGCCAACGCCCGCCTCTGGCTATTTCTGAACGCCGCAACGGGTTCCTCGCGCTGGTGGCGCACTGAACGCAACCCTTTGCCACTGCGCGCGGCCGTACAGTGCCCCACGGCCTCGCTCCACGGAATAGGCAGGCAGCAACAAACAGGGCGCAGCCCCGTCCAGTCGGGCATGGTGCGTGGCCGCACAAACCAGCCGATACGCCGGCCTGCGAGACCAGCCGGACTCAGGAACTGGTCAGGCGGGGCCCACCGCCCTCATGTGGGGAAGAGGCAACCTCCCTATCGAGCAGCTGCCTCGCCCTGGCCAGCACCGCGACGTCTTCTTCAGTGAACAGTCGCTGCCCGATGGTTCCTGAGGAGCCCCTTGGTGGATTGGCCGACGCGCTGAGGCAGTTGGCGAACGTGGCACACCACAGCGCAAGCGTCGGTCGGGATATGTTCAGCTTTCCGGCGACGTCGTCGGAGGTAAAGAATCGGCCAGACATGGTGTCGCCTCCGAAGCTGTGTGGACGCTGGCGCCATCAGACGCCGGGAAAGCGCCAGCGCAAGAGGTACCAATCTCTTTCTACTTTACCTCAAGTGGACAGAACTGTCAAGAGTCTTCTATCGCCTGGGTCAGTGTCGGTGAACGCCTTGGCTGGAGCAAGAGGCCACTTCGTCAGTTGCGGATTTCGGCCGATTTCCGAAGGTTCACATGGCCAGGGGGCTCGGAGGCCGCCCCTCTGCTTCCCGAGGGCGATGGGCACGATCGGGGTGCTGTGCTACAATAGGTCCAGCCGGATTCGGTTCCTGGCGAATCCCGCGCAAGGCGTCGCCTTCCCACTGTGCTCGGCGCCGTATCCGTCTGTGCTCCCGGCAGGGCCGGGACTGGAGCAGAACTGGCCAGCGACACGGCGAGACGCGAGTTGGAGAGATCGCATCATAAGAGCGTCAGCCAGTCCCCGGACCTGGCCCGTACGGCAACGGTCGGGAGGCTCGGGCTCGATGACATATGTTGCACAAAGGCAACTGCGACGCGCCGACTCAGGGAGGGACAGTCTGGGAACAGAGGGCGTCATCAAGAACTCGATCAAGGATGCGTTAATCACATCTCTTGTCGGATACGTCTTGTTAGTGGGATCTGCCCTCATTCTCTCGGCAGCTATCAGACTGATCACTGGCTATTACGCCTCTTTCACCTTCTTCACTCTGGCCCTGCTAACGTTCAGGCTCGTTGAGCTTCGGTACGGCTTCCTCCTGGCGCCTCCCTTGGTTGCCCTCGTGGTGATCACCCTTCTATCGAGGACGCCCGTCAACGTACACCTGAGTGCCGGCATAGGCCTGAGCTCCTACTACATCTTGGTCGCCTCCATGTTCCTGCTAACGGGCGCTGCGGAGTTCTCCGCCACAAGTGCAATCCCTTGGATTGTATGGGCATTCATCGTTGGAGTCGGGTCTTCTGTCAAAGTCGACAGTGTACAGACTGGCCTACGTTCATCATAGCGTAGGACTAGTGCAACCCTGCATCACGGAGAGATGGGTCCCGCGCAGGCTGGGCGAGACGTAGAGTGAACTCGCAGCCTGCACTCACCCACCAAGAACCCCTTGTAGACCTGCAAGCTTTCGCCCCCAAGCAGGGCCGCTAGCCCACAACGGGACAGCCCTCCGGCAGCCCGTCTATCTTCGCGGTTGACCCCGTGGCCCTCCAGCGCACGGCGGGTTACCGCGGACACTAGCATCACACTCTCAGGTTCGAGGAGGAATTTCAACACTTTATGCTCGGTGATATCCTCGGCGAACAGAAACACGGGTCAGTCTGCTTCGACTGTACTCGACTTTGAGCTGCCACCCTGCGTGAGCGCCTGCTGATTTCCAGGGAGTGTCACAAGTGATGCAGTTTGCCCGGCAGTTAACATGCTATCCGGAGCTCATCCTTCCGCCCGACTTCACTTCCGTGGGAGCTGTGACCTGAATAGCTGTGCGACGGAAGACTGCCGGTCAAACTGGAACAGGGCTTGCGCTTGGCCTGAGGAGTGTGCTGAGCCGGTCAACACCCCCTCGACCAGATAGAATAGTAGGAAAGTACTATATCCTTTTGCGACATTCTATTATAGAATAATATCGGGAGGAGCGTCGCGGCCACGAAAGGCCTAGCTGACATCCTCTCGGGTTTCAGTCATTAGTTCTCTTGAGAGGCAAAGAGTCCAGGCTATTGAGGGATAGACAGTATGGAGAGCGCCCATCATTCTCAGTTGAACGGCGGATGATGGGCGTCTTTGCTTGACAAAGACGAGAAGGACATCAGCGGCGATGAACCGGGGGCTGTGCGTTGGCTGCCTGGTCGCCACACAGCAGTTGTGAAACCGAGCGGAGCTGTCCGCCGGCTTGATCTTCTTGTAGAAGTAGAAAATGGTCTCGGCCGGGTGATGGCCAGCCGAGACCGTGCACTCGGGGGGGTTGAGGTCCCCTGTGCGCCTATATTCTAGCATAGGTGGGCGCGGGGGCGCAACCGGCTCATCGTTGATTTGTATGGAGAGGAGGTGATGGGCGAAGAGGAGGGGTGGTCGGAGCATCTGGCACTCCAGATCATCGGCCAGGTGAAGGGGAATACTTGATTTGGACGGACGAAGGGAAGGAGGTGAGCGGAATAATGAGAACAATAGTGAGCAGACTCACTTTGTTGAGCGTGGTGGCAGCGCTCCTGCTCGTGGCGCAGCCAGCTTCTTCACAGAATGACATAACCATCACGGACCTGGAGGAGCTGGTCGGCGGCGGAAACTGCTTCGACATCAACGCCCAGGGCGACGTGGTAGGCTATTACCGGCCATCGTTGGGGATATACAGCGACGTACACTTCTTCTGGACGCCGGATGGCCGTACAGACCTGGACGGAAGCGGCTTGAGCAACATCTACATCAACGACGTCGGGCAGGTGGCCACGAACCACTGGAAGGATTACCGCCTGCAAGCCATTCTCTGGGAGGACCGGGAAGAAACCGCGCTGGGTGATCTCGGCCTAGGGTATGCAATGCCTTTCGACATCAACGAACTGGGACACGTTGTGGGGTACAGTGGCGCCAAAGGCGAAGATGGCAAGCCTCTGGGCGACCATGCTTTTCTCTGGACGCCAGAAGGCTTGATGCAGGATCTCGGCACCCTCGGCGGAGGGACAGGCAAAGCTTTCGCCATCAACGACCTCGATTGGGTCGTGGGCGAGGCCGGCCCCGACCCAGACCACTTTCATGCCTTCCTCTGGACTCCGACGGAAGGCATGATGGACTTGGGCACCCTCGGTGGGAGCGAGAGCCACGCCTTGGACGTCAATAACCTGGGGCAAGTCGTGGGCTGGAGCCACACCAGCACGGACCCCATGTACGACGAAACTCATGCCTTCTTGTGGACGCCTGAGGTCGCGATGATAGACCTCGGCACCCTCGGCGGAACGTACAGCGTAGCCCATGACGTCAATGACATGGGGCAAGTCGTGGGCGACAGTGTCCGCAGCGACGGCCAAGCTCACGCGTTCCTGTGGACATTGGACGGCGGCATGCAGGACCTTGGGACCCTCGGCCAACTAAGCTCCGCCAAGCACATCAACAACTGGGGCCACGTAGTCGGCGGCAGCTATACTGCCGCGCTCGAACAGCACGCGTTCCTGTGGACGCCGACACAAGGGATGATCGATCTCGGCACACTGCCCGGCCACCAGAGCAGCAGGGCCGTTGACATCAACGAGCAAGGGCAGATTGCTGGCTGGAGCGCCTCAGCCATCGGTGAGGAACACGCCGTGCTCTGGACATGGACAACGCCGCCTCCCGGCCCGCCGGATCCTGAACCACGGACGCCCGAGGAGCAGATTGCTGCCCTGATTGGCGAGGTGGCGGAGCTCGTTGACAATGGGGTGCTCAACAAGGGCAACGGAAACGCGCTGATCCAGAAGCTGGAAAATGCCGCCAGGATGCTGGAACAAGACAAGGACCCCGCAACCTGCGGTCAACTGCAGGCCTTTGTCAACCAGGTGGAGGCGTTAACGGACACAGGACGGCTGCCCGAAGAGATCGCTGCAGGGCTGATCGAGGCAGCGAGCAGCGTGATCGACCAGATCTGCGGGTAACTGGCGCTCAAAGCAGCCATCGGTCCTGTGATAACGCCAGGCCTTGCGTTTCCGCGACGCCATGCGCGTTTGGTCCATCGACAGCTGTCGTGTAGTTTGATTTGTTGAAAGGAGAGTGCACCCGCCCACGTTTCTCTCGGTCTGAGAATCTAGTTTGCGATTGCCAAACTTCCCTTTTCGCGATCATCTGGTTTGAGGCCGCGTTCTCGTCTTGATGCTGTTGCTTGTCCATGATAGCCTCCCAAGGCGCGGCCTCTTTTCTTGCGTGCGCTTTCTGGGCGGGCCAACGATTGACAAGCCGCGCATCGTCCTGGCGGCGGTGACACTCAAGCCCCCTATCAGTCCTCCCACCATTGGTCGCCTCTTGGTTCTGCCTGCCACCACAACCCACACTCTTGTCCTACATGCACGGTCTGGTCCCATGTTTGCTAATAGCCCTGGCGAGTCCTTCTGATTTGTGGTACAATCTAACAGATTGGACCCTCCATTCTATCAACCTGCTGGATACGTTACCGCATCATCCACGGGAGGCCTTGGCTGACTGCACGATCGGCGGGGAACAAAGACTCGATCAAACTCTGTATCAACTGCGACAGTGAAAACTCGCCTGATGCAGTTTTCTGTTCTGGGTGCGGTATGAGCCTCAGAGGTGCACCCCTTGGCGACGCACCCCCGCGGTTGAAGGAGGAGGTCAAGCGCGTCGGGTCACTTGTGGAGCACGAAGGGGCGACACGAGGGCACCTGCGGGAGGCAGGTTTGCTTCTGGCATGGACCTGGGGGGTTGCTCTTTGCTGCTCTATTCCTGTGAGGTGAGCGTGATCTTGGCCATGAACCCCTGGGTGCCGGCGCTACCTTTCTTCGTCACATACGCCGGCATACCTGTCTTGCTCTCATGGATGACCGTGATCGTGGCGCGGCGATGGCAGTTCATTGGGGCACTCATGTCGATCGCGGGCGGAATGCTGAACCTCCTGGGGGCATACGCCAAGGTTGCCTATCCGGACAGCATGAGGTGCTTGATCATCCTGTTACTGGTTGTGGTTCCTGCCTGGGCAGCTGCAGCTCTGCTCTTGTATTCCTACCCACCTTCAACAGACCCACACGGCACGGTTGCGCACACATGATCCGTCAGGTTCGGCTGAGTCGTTCGAAGAGCGAGCCTTTCGATCAGCGAAGTTAAGCATGTGTCCTACTTGCCAACTGGAGCGCCCCTCGGGCGGTGCTGTAGATGGGAATTCCAGAATCACAACTCCAAGTCTGGTCACGCCAGGGAGACGTGGCGGCGGCCGAAGCCACTCACCTGTCCGTTCGACATGCCCTGACAACCGATACGTGCCCCGCTCGGGACAAGGATTTCGAGGTCTATCTGCACGGCTCCTATAGAAACAGCACCAATATCCGTGGAGACAGCGACGTGGATATCATCGTGCAGCTCAATTCGACATTTGAAGCGGATGCTTCTGCGCTCTCGAATTCAGAAAGGGAACTCCTGAGATCATCTTGTCGCCGTGCAGCCTACTTGTGGGACGAGTTCAGGGCCGACATTCTACAAGCTTTGGAGGCCTGCTACGGCACTTCCAACGTACGGGAGACGACCAGATCTCTGAGAGTCGCTGGAGGCCCTGGTAGACTGCCCGCCGACATTGTCTCTTGCCTCCAATACCGCAAGTATCAGTGGTTTCGAAGCATGCGTGACCAACGCTATGCTGAAGGGATCATATTCTACGCTTTCAAAGAGAATCGCTGGCTTACAAACTTCCCCAAGATTCATTACGAGAACGGAGCAAACAAGAACTCACAGCATCGGACACGCGGCAGGTATTGGCCAACAGTTCGGGTCTTCAAGAACGCCAGGACGTGTCTTGTGGACCACGGGGTGATCGGAGAGGGCCTGGCGCCTTCACATCTGCTAGAGAGCCTCTTGTACAACGTCCCCGACAGGTGCTATGCAACCGCATATCAGATGACGTTTCTCGATGTGATGGCATGGCTCATGGCGGCGTTTCGAGACGGCCGCTACGAAAGCTTCTCGTTCCAGCACGAACAGTCGGCCCTATTTGGGGAAACGCCTGATCAGTGGCTGCCGGACAGGGCTATGGCACTGCTGGAAAATCTCCTGAAGCTCTGGAAGTATTGGTAGGAAGGCACACATGCGCCATGGATTCAGACCAGGTTCGGCGCGCCGCAGAGTGAGAGAGAAAGCAGGTGTCGTGCCCTATCATGACTTGACAACTCGTCTCGAGCACAGAACAGGGCCATCGAGCACAGTGCCTGCGTAGTGTAGTTCAGAAATGGTTAAGATCACCGCCATGGTGGTTTCACTACCTTGACAGGGGTTCGGAACGGTTGTAGAATGTGGACAGGATACGAGCAACGTTTGCTTACGGGACGTCAGCTTCGATTACAGTGGAAAGGAGGTGAGGAAAGATGCTGTACTTGCCGCAAGAGGAAGGGCAAGGTATGGTCGAGTATGCGTTGATATTAGTTCTGGTGGCCATCGTTGTTATTGCCATCCTGCTGCTCCTCGGCCCGCAGATCGGCAACATCTTCAGCCGGATCACCAGCGCCCTGAACCCCTGGTAAGATCGGCACCATTCGTAGCTTGTCAGAAGCAGGGCCCTACTATGAAAGTAGGGTCCTGTGCCTTTGTGACTTCCTCGCATCCCGCGCCCCGCGACATTCCCAGACCAGTCTCCAGGCTTCGACCCACGGTCAGCGCCCTACTCAGCCCACAATCCACTGAGGCTCCGAAGCTTCCACACCTGGTGAATTGCCTAGCTCCTCAGCCATAGTGGGTTTTGGGCCTGGGGTGCTCGTCCTGTCATCCCTAACTCTCTTGCAGAGCCTTGCAGTTGGTGCTAGACTGAGACGACCCTGACCCTCTTCTTTGTTGAGCCGGCAGGCGAAACAAGAGGGTAGGCAATGGCCGAACCAACCGAGCCTGGAGAGAGCACAGGATCAAATAGCGAATCCCCAAGGCTCCGCAAAGCGTCGGGACGTTTGCGAGGCCTTGTGCCCACAGTGCGCTCGACCGGTGGATGCACCGCATGGTGTTCTGCCGCTGGTGGGAGAGAAGCTCAGCTGATATACTCGACAGGTGACTGCTCTAGTATAGGAGCCGCGCGCAATGTCGACAACCCAGAGGACCGTCCTCGCCGCACTGGGGCTGGCTGTGGCTTTGGAGATGGGTTGCCTCAGTGGCATTCTGTTCTTCCTGTGCACTGCAGACACGTTTCTCACTCTAGGTCCCATACAAGCTCAGGCCGTCGCCGTCATGGCGCATGTCGCGCTGGGCACTCCCACGTCGGCCGGCCCCCCTATACAGTCTCCGACGCACGCCCCGACACAAGTCCTACCCACCGCTACGCCCAGGCCGCCCGTGCCGACCAATACAAGGGCCATTCGGCCAGCCAGTCCGACTTCGGTCACGCCCATGCCAGTGGAAACGCCGCACCTGGCCGATACGCTGCTCCCCACCTCGCCCCCAGCGAACGAAGTCTCTGAAGCGCAGCAAGGACGCGCCAATCTCGTTATTGTCATTTGGGACGGGACACAACGGGCCCACCTTGTTGAGATGCTTGAGCATGGGGACCTCCCGAATTTACAACGGTTGATCGGTCAGGGCCACGGCCTGATTCTGCCGACGATCGAATCCATGACCTGCGAACCTGGTGGCGGCGACGGCTACAGGACCGAAACAGGTCCTGCCAACTCGGCACTTGCCACAGGGGTCGGATACCCGGGAATGGCCAACTGGAGAAACACAGACCCTCACCCTATCCCCCAAAACTTGACTCTCTGGGAATGGTTCAAGGAGCGAGGCTACGTCACGGGAATCATCTCTTCCAAGGATGAGCCGTTCTGGCCTCTCCCGCCGCTGCAAAATGCCAGACCGGAGATAGACTATTGGAGGGTTGGGCATCATCCTCAGTCGTGGGTCACTGATGGCGCTCTTTGGTACGTCGAGGTATACGCGAGGCACCCTCTGTTTCTCTGGGTTCACTACAGAGAACCAGACACTCTGGGTCATCGACTTGGCGAGAATAGCGTGGAGTACTCGAGGAGTCTGGTGACTAACGATATCGAACTGGGCCGGCTGATCGGTGGACTAGAAGCTCAAGCCTTACGGGATGACACACTCGTCATTGTCACCACCGACCACGGGTTCAACGAAGGCGGATTCCAGCATGACACTTGTGGCGATGATACGAAGCATCTCTTCCTGGTCGCGAGCAAGAGTCAGACGGCGCTGTCCAGATGTGTTGACAGCCAAACCGACATCCTACCCTGCATCAAGTCGCTCACACACTGGTGAACCCTCGTATGCAGTCCGCAAGCCCTGGTTTGTACCGCTGAGGCTGAAACGCGCTGCGAATCCACGTCTCCGATCATCAGCGTTGCTCGGCGGATGACACATGGTAAGGCCAGATCAGATATTGGGTTTTCTGCGGCTCAAGGGGCGGCAACACAGCGGCCAGCCGTCTCCGCATAGAGAAGCCGAACGCGCCTGGAGGGGTGCGGGTACACGGAGCTTGGAGCGCCTGCGGTCGCTGATCGCTTGACGCGGTCT
>CAZBJW010000007.1:0-48964 GCA_964492135.1 uncultured Anaerolineales bacterium | reverse complement strand
TCCAAGTCTCGCCGTCGCTATGGGGCCTACGTCGTCCACCTCGGCATCGTGCTGATCACGATTGGAGTCACGGGGTCGATGACCTACAAGAGCGAACGCCTCGTGGCTCTAAATCCTGGAGAATCCACAACCATCGATGGCTACGAGCTTCACTATCTGGACTACACAGTGGAGACTCTAAACCCTGAGCCCGAAACCTATCAAAGCCGAGTTCGATTCGCCACCATCCTGGATGTGCGTACTGCTGGTTCGAACGTCGCAACACTGGTCCCAGAGAAGAACTACCACTATGCTCTGGAGAATCCGTGGGTCACTGAGGTTGCTATACACACTACCCTCAAGGAGGATCTCTACGTCATCCTGGCCAGCCTGGATGAGGATGGTCTGGCCGCCTTTCAGGTCTTCATCAACCCTCTGGTCAGCTGGATATGGATCGGCGGCGCAGTTCTCCTCGCGGGCACAGTAATAGCCGCCTGGCCGAAGAGATGATCGACGGGGGCGGAAAGGTGAGATGAGATGAGCATGCGGCTGACTGCCCTCACAGCGATCCTCCTCCTATTAGTGACCCTGCCGTCGACCATCGAGGCTCAAGGGTCCGGCGTAATCGAGGGTCAAGTGTTCGACGGTTCGTCGGATGGCGGACCGCTTGAAGGGCTGCCTGTGACGCTCTGGGCCTTCGCCGATCAGGAGCCGGAGAGTTCCTTCCAGACGACAACTGACGAGGAAGGGAGGTTCCGCTTCGAAGGTCTGGACACGGAAGGGTACGCCTATCAGTTCGAAGTCGAGTACGCGGGAGTACAGTACGGTAGCGAGGTAGTGGCCTTTCCAGAAGGTGAGGATCTCATCTCCATACCGTTCACCGTCTATGAATCGACCACCAGTGACGAAGATCTATCGCTGGAACGAGCTCACATCATCGTCGATTTCGAGCCTGGGACGATCCGGGTGCAAGAGGTGCAGATCTTGCGCAACGCCGGGAATAGGACGTATGTCGGGCCGACGGGACAGGAAGGAAAAGCCACAGTACAATTCTCCTTGCCCCAGGGTGCTTCCGCGCCTCAACTGCTGGAAGGGTTCATGGAATGCTGCGTGGTCGAGACGGACACAGGCTTCGCCACCACGCGGCCGATCTTTCCAGGCTCGAAGCAGTTCGTCTTCACCTATCAGTTGCCGTACGAGTCGACAACTTATGACCTTTCGCGAGAGATAGCCTCTCCCACCAGTTCCCTAGACGTGCTAGTCGCCGACGTGGGGGTAGAAGTCACTGCTCCCGGATTGGCCACGGACGAGCCGCTCTCGCTGCAAGGGGGCGACTATCTGCACCTGACTGCACAGGATTTGACTCCGGCCGACAATATCGTACTGCACTTATCCAATCTCCCTCTGGATACTGCGGCTGCGCCACCAGTATCAGCCCAGACCGCTTCCCCACTGCTCACCTGGGGAGTGCTTGGCCTCCTCGGGCTGGGAGCCTTCATCGCCCTGGCCTACCCCTTCTCCAGAACAGGGCGAGAGGAGAGGGAGTAGATGATCCAGACCCAGGGCCTGACCAAGTCCTTTGGTCATACCCACGCTCTGCGAAGCGTCGATCTGGAGGTGGGGCAGGGCAGGTTCCTCAGCATAGTAGGACCCAACGGTGCCGGAAAGACAACGCTCTTGCGTATCCTGGCGACACTCCTCAAGCCCACCAGTGGACTGGTGCAGATCGATGGGCTTGACTTGAGCTCGCGCAGCGCCGAGATTCGGCGGCGCCTGGGCTTTGTGTCCCACCAGTCTCTCACCTACTCCAAACTCACGGTAGAAGAGAACCTTATTTTCTACGCCCGGCTCTACGATGTTCCCGCTCCCAAAGAGCGTGTGGACAGTCTTCTGAACTTGGTGGGCCTGACAGGACGGCGCCACGACCCGGCGCGCACTCTGTCGAGGGGCATACAGCAGCGCCTCTCCATTGCCCGGGCCATCATACATCAGCCATCAATCATCCTCTTGGATGAGCCGTACACCGGCCTCGATCAACAGGCCGGGGAGATGCTGCGAAAGTTACTCCAAACCATCACTGCTGAATCTCGCACCGTGATCATGACGACCCACAACTTGCAGCGAGCCTTGGAGCTGGCTGATACGATAGCTATCCTGGCAAAGGGGCGAATCGTCTACGAAGCCGCGAACTCATCTCTGACCCTGGACGCCCTCCGGCAGGATTACTGGCAACACGCTGGTGCTGAATCGACATGGGACCAGGCCCAGGCATGAGTTACCTGAGCAAGGTGCTGGCAATCGTGTGGAAGGATGTGGTGGCCGAACTCCGCACCAGAGAGATGTTCAGCTCAATGCTGGTCTTCGCCCTGCTGGTCATCGTCATCTTCAACTTCAGTTTTGAGTTACGGGTGGAGAACATAGCGACCGTAGCACCCGGAGTGCTGTGGGTGACATTTGCCTTCGCCAGCACTTTGGAGTTGAACCGGTCCCTGGCTATGGAGATCGAGAACGACTGCCTCGAGGGCTTATTCCTGGCCCCCATGGACCGCGGTGTGATCTACTTTGGCAAGATGCTGGGCAACCTCATCTTCATCTCCGCCGTCGAAGCTATCATGCTGCCCGTCTTCTCCGTTCTGTTCAATCTCAGTCTGATCCAGCCCTCCCTGCTGCTCACCATTCTCCTGGGTACCATTGGCTTCGCTGCCGTCGGTACGCTTCTTTCCGCCATGGCTGTCAACACCAGGGCGCGGGAGGTCATGTTACCAGTTCTGCTGTTCCCTATCATCCTGCCGGTGGTGATTTCGGCAGCGAAGGTTACCGGGGGCATCCTCGACGGCGTGCCCTTGACCGATCTGGGCCATTGGTTGAGGTTCCTCGCGGCCTTTGACATCATTTTCCTGGTAGTTTCCTATATGACCTTCGACTTCGTCGTCCAAGGTTAGCATCGCGCCCACGAAAGGAGTCCTGGATCATGACTAAGAACTTGCGAATCGAAGACGTGCTCAACTGGCTGAGCGGCTTGACCATCATGGGGGCCCTCTATCTGGTGTTCGTCTACGCACCTACAGAGGCCGTCATGGGAAATGTGCAAAGGATCTTCTACTTCCACGTGTCCTCGGCCTGGGTGGGCTTTTTCGCCTTTTTCATCACTTTGATCGCAGGCATCATGTATCTCCGCACAGGCAGCCGAAACTGGGACATTGTGGCCCTGTCCTCAGTGGAGATTGGGCTCACTTTCACGACCATGGCGGTCATCACTGGGTCTATCTGGGCCAAAGCCACGTGGAATGCTTGGTGGCCCTGGCAGCAAGAACTCCGCCTGGTCCTAATCTCAGTCCTTCTGCTCCTGTACTGGGCGTACCTGATGCTGAGGGCTTTCATTGAGGGGGAAGAGCGCAAGGCCCGCTTTGCCGCCGTGTACGGTATTGTCGCCTTTGCCAGCGTGCCTTTCACCTTCATGTCAATCCGCTGGTGGCAGGGACTTCACCCCGTGATCTTCGAGAGTGAGGGCATGAACTTGACGCCAGCTATGTTGACCACCTTTCTCTTCTGCCTACTGGCCTTCACGATCCTCTACTTCACATTGATGATTCATCGCATCCGGCTGGGGAGAATCGCTGACCGAGTAGAGGGACTGCAGGAGAGACTCCGTTCTGCAGAAGGAGGATAGTATGTGGTACCTTTTTGCGGCTTACGCCGTGTTCTGGGCCTTGACCTTCGTCTACGTGTTCACCATCGCTTCGAGGCAGAAGAGACTGGAACAAGAGATCGACGCACTGAGTAGATCACTCAAGACGGAGTAGTCCTACGGACTTGCGATCCGGAATCCGCTCGACGGAACAGCAGTCCGGGACTCCTGAATGCTACTTCGCCAGACAGCGTCACATCCCCGAGAAGCTTGGCCTGCGGATCTAAGGCCGGGTTCCTGAGAAAGTCGCCCGCCGATTAGGGGAACTGGGGGGTGCCGAGATTCAGCCCTTACTCCACCGAATCGGTCAGTCCGGCTTTGGCAACCAATCGCGCCCCTCCCCGAAGTGACCTTCCTCCCCTCGCCATCGTCGATTCCTGATTCTTGAGCATCATGAGAATGAATTTCGATCAGCGCCTCTGTACAAGTCGCGGCCGCGTTACGAGGGTGTCACGTCATCCCGTTCCCGTGCCAGTGACAGATGACTCTCCCAATGGTCAACATCATCCAATACTTATCGTCGGGCTGTTTCTTCGTTGCACTGATCCATTTGACAGGCGCCGACAGGTGCGGTACAATTGCTTAGACTCCGGGACCTTTCATTTCATGTTTTGGCATTGGACTGGATGATCAGCCTATTCTCACAAGGTGGGAGTGAGAGAGAGGTGAAGAATGTGAAAGGCACCGAGAACCGGCCCTTCTGCGAAGGCGGGAATTCGCACTGGGGGCTTTTTTGCTTCTCCCGCCCATGTCTCAAGGAGGTGATTTCTGATGAAGACAGTGTTCATCAACCCCGAACGCTGCATAGGCTGCAAGCACTGCGAGGTAGCTTGCGCGGTCGAGCATTCCCAGAGTAAGGACCTCTACCAGGCCGTGTTCGAGGAGCCTTTGCCTCGATCTCGCATTCATGTCGAACCAGGGCTGCACCTGAATACATCGTTCCCCAATAAGTGCCGCCACTGCGATCCGGCTCCGTGCATGCAGGTTTGTCCTACTGGAGCCATCAGCCACAGCGATGATCTCTCAGAGATAGTCCTCGTAGACGGCAACAAGTGTATCCTCTGCGGTATGTGCGCGATGGTCTGTCCCTTCGATGTGATCACCTATGGCCGCATCTGGACGGCGAGGCTGAGGAAGGATGTGGCGGTCAAGTGTGATCATTGCATTGATCGCCAGCTCGAAGGGAGGACCCCGGCTTGCGCTGAGGCATGCAAAGTGGGCGCTCTGCAGTTCGGAGAGATCAACGAACTGATGAAGGCAGCCCGCACTCGCCTTTCCGAAGCTGTTTCCGTGGCCGTGGGCGAGATTCAACCGGAGGTCACACGCATCCCTGAGAATGTGACTGCTTGGCGCACGTTAGGGGAGAAGATTAGTGAACTTGACAAGTGAAACAGGGTCATAGAATCCTCTGGGATAACAATGAAGGGAGATTTCGTCATGGAGGCAAGAGACAAAGCTGCGGCGCGGTCATACGACTCCGCCAGCCAATTCATGCTGCGTGAGGCGGAAAAACAGGGGCTGGAGACAGCATGGGATCGCTTCGAGGCACAGCAACCGCAGTGTGGCTTCGGCCAATTGGGCGTTTGCTGTCGCAACTGCAATATGGGCCCATGCGAGATAGACATCTTCGGGGAAGGCGGGCCAACCAAAGGTGTCTGCGGGGCCACTGCGGACATCATAGTGGCCCGCAATCTGCTGCGCATGATAGCCGCCGGTGCTGCAGCTCACTCCGATCACGGCCGAGACATCGCCCACACGCTGTTGCTCACCGCTGAGGGCAAGGGTGGGGGATATCAGATCAAAGATGAGGAGAAGTTGAAGACCCTGGCAGCCGAATATGGCATCGAGACCAAGAAACGGGGTAAGGAGAAGATCGCCCTGGATCTGGCCAAGGCCATCTACGCCGAGTTCGGCAAACAAGAAGGCCCCATCCAATTCACTCTAAGAGCTCCTGAGAAACGCGTGGAACTCTGGCAAAACTTGGGCATCGACCCCAGGGGCGTTGACCGCGAGATAGTGGAATGCATGCACCGCACCCACATTGGTGTAGATAACGACTACGTCAATATTGTTCTTCATGGCCTTAGAACCTCGATAGGCGATGGATGGGGAGGTTCGATGATCGCCACCGAGTTGTCCGATGTCCTCTTCGGCACACCTTCCCCTGTGAAAGCCGTGGCCAACCTGGGAGTGCTCAGAGAGGATGAGGTCAACGTCATAGTCCATGGTCACGAACCCACCCTGTCGGAGATGATAGTGGCTGCTGCTGCTGATACAGAACTGCTCAAGCTCGCTAAGAAACAGGGGGCTAACGGCATCAATGTGGCAGGCATCTGTTGCACAGGCAACGAGGTGTTGATGCGCCACGGCGTCCCCATCGCTGGCAACTTTCTCCAGCAGGAATTGGCTATCATCACCGGAGCCGTGGAAGCGATGGTAGTGGATGTCCAATGCATCATGCCCGCGTTGCCGGAACTCGCGGACTGCTACCACACCAAGATCATATCCACTTCGCCCAAGGCCAAGTTCCCCGGTGCCACCCATGTCGAGTTCCACGAGGAGAAGGCCTACGAGATCGCTAAGGAGATCGTCAAGACGGCGGTTGAGAACTACCAGAACCGCAAGGCCGAACTGGTCAAGATTCCCGATGAGAGCACGGAGTGTATGGTTGGCTTCAGCGTGGAGGCGATTCTATCGGCGCTGGGTGGTAGCCTCGATCCCTTGCTCGACGCCGTCAAGAGCGGGGCGATCAAGGGCATCGCTGGCGTGGTAGGCTGCAACAACCCCAAGGTCAAGCATGACTACAGCCACCTCACCTTGGTCAAGGAGCTTATTAAACGAGACATCCTAGTGGTGAACACTGGCTGCAACGCTATCGCCTGCGCCAAGGCTGGTCTGCTCCTGCCCGAGGCAGCGGAGCAGGCTGGCGAGGGCCTCAAAGGAGTGTGCAAGGCACTCGGCATCCCGCCAGTCCTGCACATGGGCAGTTGCGTAGACATAAGCCGTATCCTGGTGGCCTGCGCGGCCATAGCCGACGCCTTGGGAGTGGACATCAGCGATCTGCCTGTGGCAGGCGCCGCCCCGGAATGGATGAGCGAGAAGGCCGTCAGCATCGGTGCCTATGTTGTGGCCTCCGGCATTTACACTGTTCTGGGCACCGTTCCGCCAGTGCTAGGTAGCTCCAACGTGACGAAGCTCCTAACCGAAGGAGCCGAGGGGGTAGTGGGCGCCAAGTTCGCTGTAGAGGTAGACCCCCTCAAGGCGGCGGACCTAATCACCGACCACATCGAAGGGAAGCGGAAGGCACTCGGTATCTGAGGACCCGGTCCTAGAAACAGAGGCTGAATATTGGCCGATTCTGTCTCCGACTCCCTTCCATCGAGGGGGTTGGAGAGCCGAAGCTGCCATTTGGCGCCCTATACACCCACGGCAAAGGCAGAAGCGGTTGCCCTGTTAGGCCAAGTAGAAGGAGACTCTGATGAGAATAGTAGTCGTTGGAGCGGGACCGGCTGGGGTCACCGTCGCCGAGACGGTGCGCCAGTACGACGAGCAGGTGGAGATCGTCCTGCTCAGCTCGGAGCCTTTTGCACCTTACGCACCCCCGGCCATCGTTGACTACTTCCTGACCGGCCAAGACACCCACCTCTGGAAGGGCCCAGATTTTCCGGAACGGCTGGGATTAGAGTGGCGTCCGGCCACAAGAGTCAACGAGGTTCGACCGGAGATCAAGCAGATCGTCACGGAGGCTGGCGACACCATCGGCTATGACAAACTGGTCATCGCCAGCGGTAGCCGCCTCTACGCCCCTGTAGAGGGGGGCGACAAGCCGGGCATCTACAACTTCAAGTCGCTCACCGCAGCCCAGGAACTCCTGGGCAAGGTCAAAGCCAAGGAGGCCAAGAGCGCCCTTATCGTGGGGGCTGGCTTCATCGGTGTGGAGATAGCGCTCCTTCTGGCCGAGATGGGACTTGACGTGACGCAGATCGAGGCCTTGGACCGGGTGATGCCCCGCATGCTCGATCCGGAGACGGCTCAGATAGCTTTGGGAATCCTCCAGGAGCGCGGTGTGGACGTGCGCCTGAACACCGAGGCTATCGCCTTCCTCGGTGAGGAGCGAGCGGAAGCGGTGGAACTTGCGTCGGGTGACACCCTAACCGCGGACCTGATTATCGTTGCTACGGGAGTGAAGCCGAACATCGAGTTCCTCGAGGGATCTGGCGTTGAGACCGCATGGGGAGTCACAGTTGACGACTACCTCTCAACCAACATCCTGGATGTGTATGCGGCGGGGGATGTTGCAGAGGCCAAGGATCGTATGTCCGGCGAGCGGTACGTGCATGCCATCTTCCCCAATGCTGTGGCCCAAGGTCAGGTGGCGGCTCACAACGTGCTGGGCTTCAACATCGCTTATGAAGGGGCGGATAACATGAACAGTCTCAAACACCTGGGTCTGCCGATTCTGGCTGTGGGGGCCATGGAAGGCGATGAGGTGTTGCGCGTGCGCCGAGGAGACGTCCTCCGCAAGGTCTATCTGACGGATGATCAGATCGTGGGCTTCCGGCTCGTTGGAGATATCAGCGCTGCTGGTATCCTTCGCTCACTGATGATCCGTCGCAGCGATATCCGGCCTATCAAGGATAGGCTGCTGGAGTCCAACTTCGGCATGGGCTATCTCTACTCAGTGTCCGAGACTGCGGGGCTCGCAGTCCAGACCTAGCCGCGGCTCCGTACCCTGCCCGACACTAGGCCCCTTGCACGCACTTCGTGAGAGGGCCTTCCGTTTCTATCCATGTCATGGTGCTCGGCCTCCGCCGAGCCACCGGTGTCACTATTCGATCATTAGGAAAGCGTAGCGGTTCATGGCGTCGGAGTAGTCCTGGAGAACCTCTATGGGATAGCCGTATTGCCTGACTGTGGTGAAGACATCCACAGCCATGGCTTCAGGGGCAGGCCGGGCGAGCTTGGGCCTCTTGCACTCCCCTCTCACGCCCGCGCACTTCTTGCATATGGAGCAAGAATCCATGAACAGCAGGAAGGCCCGCTGATAGCCTGACAGGAAGACCTCCCGTTCCAGTTCTAGAAGACCCAGGTTCACATCTCTCGACCACGCGTGCCGCTCTTCAGGCTCTTCCACCTCCCTTTCGAAGTGGAATACCACTGCCCTGGTGTACTCGTCGAAGAATTGCTGGCACTCGGGGACGGAAGGCACACTTGGAGGACAGGCCGCGTTTTGGCCGTACTCATTGCAGCCGAACGTGCACTTCATGCGCACCCATTGGGAAACCACGATATCCTTGGGATCAATCCATTTGAAGTCCGTGTATCCGTGCTTCTCAAACATTGATTCCAGTTCTTCGCACTTATTCGTGCTCAAGACGATTACCTCCTCAGCCTCACAGAGTCTAGATGATCACCCACGACGCAGCTGCAACACTGAGGGTGGGAGCAAGCTTTGCCTAGAATACATGCCCACTTTCGGATGGCACACTCTTGGCCTCATCCAGTTCGCCCGCCTGACGAGAAGGCAGGGCCTCCACCCGCACGGCGCAGACTTTGTACTCTGGAATCTTGGCCGTGGGGTCCAGGGCAGGGTTCGTTAGCACGTTGGCAGAGGCTTCAGCGTAGTGGAAAGGGGCGAAAACCAAACCACGCGGTACCCGATCGGTGACCCAGGCCCTGGCCTCAATCTGGCCCCGTCGACTGCTAACCCGGACTTGCTCCCCATCGCTAACGCCCAACTCCGCGGCGTCCTCTGGGTTCACCTCCACATATCCCTCCGGCGACTCCTGCTCCAGCTTGGCAGTCCGCCGCGTCATGGAGCCGGTATGGTAATGGAAGATGTTACGCCCCGTCGTGAGGATGAAGGGATACTTGTCATCGGGCATCTCCGCTGGATCCTGATGCTCGACCACGTGCATCTTCCCCAACCCCCGCGTGAACTGCCCCTCATGTAGAAGAACGGTGCCTGGATCCTCCGCTGTACGACATGGCCACTGCAAAAACCCCAGTTCCTCCAGGCGCTCGTAGCTTACGCCGGCATAGATGGGAGTCAGGGTCGCTATCTCTTCCATAATCTCCTTCGGTGAGTCGTACTCGAAGCCCGACGCCCCCATGCGCTGCGCCACTTCGCAAATGATCATCCAGTCGGCCCTGGAGTCCCCAATCGACGGGATCGCCTGGCGCACCAATTGAATGCGACGATCAGTACCGGTGAAAGTGCCGTCTCTTTCGGCATAGGAACAACCCGGCAACACCACATCTGCCAACTCCGCAGTCTCAGTGAGAAAGATGTCCTGCACAACCAGAAGATCGAGATCCCTCAACGCCGTGATCACATGGTTGCTGTCCGGATCGGAGAGAACGGGGTTCTCTCCCATGATATACATGGCCTTCACTTCGCCCTTCTCGGCAGCGTCTATCATCTCGGTGACGGTGAGGCCCACCTGATCGGAGCACTCCGTCACGCCCCAAGCCTGCTCGAACTTCTCCTTGAACTCCAGGTTCGTCACCGCCTGGTAGCCGGGATAGACGTTGACCAGGGCGCCCATGTCGCAAGCGCCCTGCACGTTGTTCTGGCCGCGCAGGGGATTGACCCCTGTCCCCGCCCGGCCTAGATTGCCGGTGATCATGGCCAAGTTGGCGCAGGCCTTCACGTGATCCACACCTGTGGTGTGCTGGGTGATTCCCATGGCATAAACAATGGCCGCCCGCTCGGCCTGGCCATACATCAAAGCCGCCTGCCTCAGCTCCTCCTGAGGAATGCCGCTAATCCGCTCTGCCATGTCAGGTGTGTACTTGGCCACCACTTCCTTTACTTCCTCAAACCCCTCGACGCGGTTAGCGATGAACTCCTCATCGGCCAGGCCCTCACTGATGATGACGTTCATCATGCCGTTGAGCCAAGCTATGTCGCTGCCGGGCCGCTGGCGCAGCCATAGGTCCGCATGCATCGCCATCTGAATGCGCCGTGGGTCGGCCACAATAAGCTTGGTTCCTCGCTCCTCTTGAGCCCTCAAGATGCGAGTGCCGATGATGGGATGCTGCTCCGTGGTGTTGGACCCGGTGATGAGAATGCAGTCCGCCTCCTCCAGATCGGGGACAGAATTGGTCATCGCCCCGCTACCAAATGACGCGGCCAGACCGGCCACGGTGGAGGAGTGTCAAAGACGGGCACAATGGTCTATGTTGTTGGTGCGCAGCACGGCGCGGGCGAACTTCTGTAGCAGATAGTTCTCCTCGTTGGTGCACTTTGCCGACGACAGCACCGCCAGGCTATCGGGACCGAACTTCTCTCTGAAGGAAGAGAACTTGTCGACGATGAGGTCGTAGGCATCCTCCCAGGTGGCCTTACGGAACTCGCCCTTTTCCTTGATTAGGGGCTCGGTGAGCCTGTCGGGATGATGGATGAATCCATGGGCGTTCCAACCCTTGATACAGAGTGCACCCTCGCTCACAGGGTGGCCTTTGACGGGAAGGGTCCCCACCACTTTGCCGTCCAACACCTGCAGGTATAGGCCGCAGCCAGTCCCGCAGTAAGGGCACGTGGTCAAGACATTTCTGTATTCCATGCTAGGTCTCCACCTCCATCGGCAACACCAGAGGAGGCTGAGCTTCCAGATCCGCCCCTGGCTCGTAGCCAAACATTTCTCTCACCTCCTGCCGGATGAGGGCGTACAACCTAGTCAAGGGGATGTGGGCAGGGCAACTGAGTTCGCATTCCAGACATCCCACGCATTTCCCAGCCGTATGCATGGCTCTGATGAGATGGAAACTCGGGAAGGGGGGCGGAACTTTCCCCGTCTCCACCCACAACTCCTCTTCTAGCATGCATTCCGGGCAGAAACACTGGGGGCACACATTGCGGCAAGCATAGCACTTGATGCACTTGTCGAATTGGCTGCGCCAGAAGGCCAGCCTTTCTGCTACCTCCTTCTCCCGGAACTCCTCTAACAGCTTGTCACCAACCGGCTCGGTTCTCTCGCCCACGTGCGCCTCAACCAGCACACTCGGATAGGGCTTCGCGCAGCGACATTCCTCCGCCTCTTCCGCAGTACATGCCAATCCGATCACAGTGATGTTCTCAAGGTTCACTTGGTTGCGCTTGGCCATCTCGATCAGACCGCGTTCCTCGCACCCCCGGCAGACTATGGCCAGCTTGGCCTCCGGGTGCGCGGTCTGAATCAGACGTAGCGTGGAAGGCAGCGGATACTTGGGAGAAATGGCTAGTTCATCCAATTCTTCAAGCTCACAGAAGAGGTGAGGGGCAACATGTCCTGAAGTAGTGCGCAGCGCCACCACGCCCTCCACTTGTTCCAAGAGCTCGTGTAAGAGTTCCTTCAGCGGTTCCAGTCTATTCATGCGAGCACCTGCCTCATCGGTGGTAGCTCCCGAACAGTCTCCGTAAACTCGTCCACAACCTTGGCAAAGCGCTCTCCCTCCGACGCGGAGATCCACTCTAACCGCAGCCGCTCTGGCTCGATCCCACTGAACTCCAGAATGCGTTGCAAGACGGGAATACGCTTAGCCGTGCGGTGATTGCCGTTGATGAAATGGCAGTCGCCGAAATGGCAACCCAGCACCAATACGCCGTCCGCACCCTCGCGGAAGGTGCGGAGGATCAACTCTGGCGAGACACGTCCCGAGCATAACACCCGTATGATGTTCACATTGGGTGAATACTTGATGCGCGATATGCCGGCGAGATCAGCGCCGGGATAGCTGCAATACGTGCATGCATAGGCAATGATCTTGGGTTCGTACATTAAGCCACCTCCAACATCCGCAGAGCTCCCTCCATCTCCGCCAGCAACTGCTCATCTCTGAAATGCAAGACAGTGATGGCTTTGGAGCGACAATGGCCGACACAGATCCCGCAGCCCTTGCAGGCCGTGTCGTCCACCTCCACGTGTCCTTCGACCAGGTCTAGAGCACTATAGGGACAGGCCACCACACATTCGCCGCAGCCGGTGCAGAATGCAACGTCCACCTGCGCAACGGAGGGCTCCAGGGTGACCTTTCCCCTGTCCATCATGGCGATAGCTGCCGCTGCCGCCGCTCCAGCTTGGGACACGCTATCGGGGATGTCTTTGGGTCCCTGGCAGGCGCCTGCGATAAAGACGCCGTTGGAAGCGGTCTCCACTGGACCAAGCTTAGGGTGTTTCTCCAGGAAGAAGCCATCGGCGCTGCGACTAAGCCCAAAAGTGTGAGCTACTTCCGCTGCATCACGCCGCGGCTCCAAGCCGGCGCTCAGGATGACCATGTCCACAGGGATCCGAACCAGCCGACCCAGATTAGCATCCTCTGCTTTTACGGCCAACCGGCCATCCTGGGGAACTATCTCGGCGGGCCTGCCCCGGATGAAAATCACGCCCTCTTCCTGCAGTCGCTCGTAAAACTCTTCGTACCCCTTCCCGCCGGTGCGCATGTCGATGTAAAACTCATAGACCTGCGCATCCGTCGCATCCTTGACGAGATGAGCCAGCTTGAGAGAATACATGCAGCAGATCCGAGAACAGTACCTGTTGTAGTTCTTGTCCCGGCTGCCCACGCAATGCACGATAGCTACGCTCTCCGGCTCGCGACCGTCCTTCAACACAATCTTCCCCCGCGTAGGCCCGCTCGCATCCACGAGCCGCTCGAACTGTAGGCTGCTCAGCACATTGTCATACTGCCCGTACCCATATGAGCTGACCCGAGAGCAATCGAACAGATCATAGCCGGTGGCCACGATGATGGTACCTACCTCTAGCTCTACCAAGCGATCTTCCTGCTCGAAGTCGACCGCGCCAGTGGGACAAAGCTTCTCACAGACGCGGCACTTCTCAGCCCGCAAGTAGCGACAGTTCTCTTCGTCGATTACCGGCACCCGCGGTATGGCCTGGGCGAAGGGAATGTAGATCGCTGTTCTCATCCCCAGTTCGGCGTCGAATTCACTGGGTATCTTCTTCGCTGGGCATTTCTCCTGGCAGAGGCCGCAGCCCGTGCATAGGTCCTCGTTTACATAGCGGGCTTTCCTGCGCACCTTGACGGTGAAGTTGCCAACGTGCCCGCCAACGTCCTGCACCTCGCTGTAGCTGAGAATCTCGATGTTTTCGTGCTGTCCCACGGACACCATCTTCGGCGTCAGTATTCAAGCGGAACAGTCAAGGGTGGGGAAGGTCTTGTAAAGCTGCGCCATGTAGCCGCCGATACTGGGCTCCCTCTCCACCAGGTACACTTTCTTCCCCGAGTCGGCGACGCGAAGCGCGGCTTCGATGCCGGCGATGCCCCCTCCTACTATCAAGCAGGCCGGCTTTACCGGAACCTCCTTCACCTCCAAAGCCTCATGCTGAGCCACACGGTACACAGCGGCCGCAACGGCACGCTTGGCCCTCTCTGTAGCTTCTTCGGGATCCTCCGTCACCCAGGAAACGTGCTCTCGGATGTTGGCCATCTGGAAGTGGAAGGGGTTCAGCCCTGCCTTCTCCACCGCGCGTCGGAACGTGAGCTCGTGCATGAGGGGAGTGCAGGACGCCACCACAACCCGGTTCAGATTGGATTCGTCGATCTCCTTCTTCAGCAAGTCCTGACCAGGGTCAGAACACATGTACTGGTAGGTCCGACTGACTGCAACCCCAGGCAACGAAGCAGCGTACCCCGCCACCGCTTCGACATCGACCTTATCGGCGATATTGGTCCCACAGTGACAAACGAAGACCCCTATCCTTCTTGGTCTATCAATCATGCGTCTAATCTCCAACATATGACTTTTCGACGTTGCGAGTAGATTCCAGAACCAGTTCGCTGATGTCGAAGACCCTCATCCTTATCTCCCCTTGACGGGCGCCGGTAAGCAGGGTGCGTTTGCACTGCTGACAGGCTGAGACAACGGCCTCGGCGCCCGTCTCCTGGGCCTGCTCCATCCGCAACACCCCGACCTGGCCGGTCACCTCACGATCTGAGATCTCGACGTCGCCGCCGCCACCACAACACATGGCATCCTCTGCGTGGCTCGCCATCTCTTTGACCTCAAGCCCCGGAATGCCCTTCAGGATCGCGCGGGGAGCATCGTATATGCCGCTCTTGCGACCCAGATCGCATGGATCATGGTACGTCACCACTTTCTCCACAGGTCCCAGTTCGATCCTCCCCTCCTCTATCAGCTGCAGAAGGTACTCGCTGGCGTGCAACACGTCCAACTCAGGTGGTAGTTCCACCAACTTTGGATAGACGTGAGTCCAGGCATAATAGCAGGAAGGACAGGTAGCCACTAGCTTGGTGGACCCCAGCTCCTTCACCCGCTCCACATTGTGGACCGCTAACTGGGAAACCTGATCCTTCATACCCGCCCCATAGAGGGGATAGCCGCAGCACCACTCCTGCCCACCCATGGTAGTGAAATCAACGTCGCCGGCCTCCATGATCTGGACCATGGCCTGAGGTATGCTGTAAGCCTGGGGGTAGAAAGCGGAGACGCACCCCACAAAGTACAGGACTTCGGACCCCTTCTGGGCCTCAATGCCCTCCGGCATGTGCTGCAGGTTCTGTGCCCAGATCAGGCGCGCCTCATTGTCGTCCCCGGAGATGTTGTAGTCGGTGAGCACCGTATCCCGCAGGACGGAGATTCCTTCTGGTATCTCCAACTCCTCTTTGACGGCATAGCGCTTGAGCATCAGCATCGTTTCGGTCAGGTCTATGCCTCGAGGACACCGCACACTGCAAGCCTTGCAGGTGGTGCACAGCCAGAAGGTGCGACTGTTCACCACCTCATCCTTCAGTCCCAGCTGAACTAGCTTCCACAGCTGTCGTGGCATGTAGTCCATGGCGTAGGCCGTGGGACAGGAGGCAGAGCACGTGCCGCACTGGATACACGTGCGCAGCACACCGAGATCCGGCGTAATCTCCGCGCCGAATTCGAAGTCAAGCTCTCGGGTGCCGAAATCCACGACTTCTCGTCCCATTGCAGATTATCCTCTTAATGTCCTCTCTCTCGTGCACGGCTTCGCCACGTCAGCATGTAACGCGTCAGCTAGGCACGCGACACTCCGTCGCGACGGATCTCCGTTCAGGAGTCGATTAGCTCTCATCCGTCAGGCCACCTCCAGCATGCGCAGCGCGCCCCGCACCTCGGCCACCAACTGCTCATCCGTGAAGTGCAACAGCTTGATCGCTCTGGGCAGGCAGTGGCCGACACAGGTCCCACAACCCTTGCATGCGGTCTCCTCCACCTGTGCAACTGCGTCGACCAATGTTATCGCGTTATACGGGCAGGCCAGTACGCACTCGCCACAACCCGAGCAGCGCTCAATGTTCACCTCGGCGATGGAAGGTTCCAAGGCCACCTTGCCCCTGTCCATCATGGCCAGTGCTGCCACCGCCGCTGCTCCCGCCTGCGCCACGGTGTCCGGTATGTCCTTTGGGCCCTGGCAGGCGCCAGCGATGAAGATACCATCGGACGCGGTCTCCACAGGCGCTAGCTTCGGGTGCTTCTCCAGGAAGAAACCATCAGCGCTACGACTGAGGCCAAACAGATGAGCCACTCCCACCGCATCATGGCGCGGTTCGATACCTGTGCTGAGGATGACCATGTCCACCGGAATGCGACGCAGTTCGCCCAGCAAGGTATCCTCGCACTTGACGATCAGCTTCCCTTCCTCTTCGGGCGTCTCGACCACATCGCTGATCTCTGCGCCCTTCCCACGGATGAAGATCACCCCCTCCTTCAGCAGCCGTTTGTAGAACTCCTCATACCCCTTGCCGAAGGTTCTCATGTCGATGTACAATTCGTAGACCTTTGCATCGGTGGCCTCCTTGATCAGGTGAGCGAACTTCAGAGACCACATGCAACAGACTCGGGAGCAGTAGACGTTGTACTTCTCATCTCGGCTGCCGATGCAGTGCAGAATGGCTACGCTCTCCGGCTCCCGACCATCCCCCAGTAGCACCTTTCCACCGGTCGGCCCACTGGAGTTGATCATGCGCTCGAACTCCAGGCTGGTCAGAACGTTGTC
Source organism: uncultured Anaerolineales bacterium (assembly GCA_964492135.1). Classification (GTDB taxonomy): domain Bacteria; phylum Chloroflexota; class Anaerolineae; order UBA7937; family B3-Chlor; genus CAYGAW01. The sequence goes on along the minus strand of CAZBJW010000007.1, from coordinate 32,308 downwards.
CAACCTTCCGTAGCCATACTCGGGAGCGCGGATGGGATCGAAGAGGTCGAACCCCGTGGTCACGATAATGGTCCCCACATCGAGTTCGACGATCCGATCCTCCTGCTCGAAGTCGACCGCACCTCTCGGGCACAGCTTCTCGCAGGCGCCGCACTTCCCCCTCTGGAACCAGATGCAGTTCTCGGTGTCGATAACGGGGACCCTCGGCACGGCCTGGGCAAAGGGCATGTAGATAGCCTTGCGGTTGCCGATTCCGGCATCGAACTCGCTGGCGATATTCTTAGCCGGGCACTTCTCCTGGCATAGACCACAGCCAGTGCACAGCTCTTCGTTCACGTAGCGGGCCTTCTTGCGGACCTTCACTCTGAAATTGCCAACGTAACCTGCAACGTCTTCCACCTCGCTGTGGCTGAGGATTTCGATGTTTTCGTGCTGTCCCACGGACACCATCTTCGGTGTGAGTATTCAAGCCGAACAGTCCAGGGTGGGGAAGGTCTTGTGCAGCTGAGCCATGTGGCCCCCGATGCTGGGTTCCTTTTCCACAAGGTAGACCCTCTTGCCCGCATCGGCGATCCGCAGAGCCGCTTCAATGCCGGCGATGCCTCCGCCCACTATCAGTACCGCAGGCTGTACAGGAACCTCCTTGACCTGGAGAGCCTGGTGATGGGCAGACCGGTACACGGCAGCGGCCACCGCCCGTTTGGCCTTTTCGGTTGCGTCGTCCGGATCCTCGGTGACCCAGGAGACCTGCTCCCGTATGTTGGCCATCTGGAAGAAGAAAGCGTTCAGTCCCGCGTCTTGACAGGCTCGGCGAAAGGTGTGCTCATGCATAAGGGGGGAACACGAGGCCACCACCACCCTGTTCAGTCCCAACTTCCTGATGTCCTCTTTGACCAACTCCTGCCCGGGATCTGAACACATGTATGCATAGTCCCTCGCCACCACCACGCCGGGCAGTCCGGCGGCGTACTTGGCCGTCGCCTCGACGTCGACCTTGCCGGCGATATTGGTCCCGCAGTGGCAGACGTAAACTCCTATCTTGTCCACCTCAAGTACCTCCCTATGTGCTCGCTCCAAGAAGCTCCTTGCAACCGGTCATGTTAGGTAGGGGGCTAGAAGGTCCCTAGCAGAGACCAGTTCCATGCCCAGACCTAGTTCCTCCCTGCTCAATCCCATACTTACGCCCAGCAATTGCGTAAAGAATAGAACAGGGATAGAGAGCTCGGTTCCATATCGAGCATTCACCTGTCCCTGATACGCCTCCACGTTGAGGTGACAGAGGGGACACGCCGTGGCCAGGCAACTGGCTCCCCTTCGCACTGCATCAGCCAGGAGATCGCGCACCAGCTTCAACGCTACGTCCTTCTGGTCAGTCATCATCAGGATGCCGCCGCAACAGGCCGCTTTTAAAGGGTACTCTACGACCTCTGCTCCTGCCCAAGACAGGACGTCATCCAAGGCCGTGGGGAACTCCATATCGTCGATCCCACCAGGCCGGCTAAATGCACAACCGAGGTAAGGCGCTACTCTCAGTCCTTCCAGAGGGCGAGCCACATTGTCGCGGATGACGTCTTCACCCACGTCATTGACCAGCACCTCGAGGAAGTGACGCACCGCAACCGCGCCACTATACTCGAGACCAATCACGGCCAAAGCCTCCTCCACCTTCTCCCACAGGTCGGCATCCTCGGACAGGCGATGATTCGTCTTGTCCATGATGCCGAAGCACCCGTTGCAGATGGTCACCAAATCGGCACCTGGGTTCTGCTTCTCGGCCAAGGCCAGGTTGCGAGCGTTGAGGGCAAAAGTGGACACATCCCGGAGCGAATACGACGGGCTGGTCCCACAGCAATTCCAGTCACGCAACTCCACGAATTCCAAGCCTAGAGCCTCCGCCACGGCCCGAGCTGAGAGATCATAGGCTCGGGTACTTACTTCTTGGGAACAACCCGGATAGTAGGTGTAGCTAGTCATGCTCCCTCTCTCCCCTCGATGTGATCCAGCATCTTGGCCACATCCCTGCGTCCATCGATCCTGTGTGGCAGCAAGGGAAAGCGCCCTCGCAACAACATCTTCAGACCAAACGGGGCCAGCCTGATGAGCCCCAACGGATTGAGAGTGCTCAACAAATAGCGAATCATCAGTTCCGTTTCGGCGCTGCGGCCATATCGATCCACTGTGCTCACGAACGCCTGGTAGAGGGCCGGTTTCCCGGAGGGACAGAGGTCTCGCTCCACGGACATGCGCTTCAAATGATACATGAAGTCGGTGAACTGGATTCCTGCGGGGCAGCGCACCGTGCAGTAGTAGCATGACGCGCACAGCCACGGGGTATTGCTGCGCAATACCTTCTCAAGTTGACCAGCTCGTAGAGCAGAAACAATCTGGCGCGGAGTATAGTCCATGGCGTAGGCGGTGGGGCAAGAAGCCGAGCAGGTGCCACACTGGATGCACTTCAGCAACTCCTCGCGCTTCATAATCATCTCTTCATCAACCGTCAAATCTGCCTGTCGCACAGCAACAACCGAAACGTCGGTAGACATGACCGCCTACGCTCCTTTCTCCTGCTCCCCAGATTCGGTGAGCAATGCCTCGATCCATTCGGCAGGAACTAGCTCCACAGGCTCCAGGCCGTGGATGCGCCTCATCTCGTTCACCTTCTTATCGATCATCAGAGCATATCCAGATCGCCTGACATTGGCCATATTGGTCCGGTGTCCTGCTGGAGCCTCTTCATCCCTTCGTTTCTTCATCATGACGGTGTGGATATCCACTCCCTGGGGACACACCTCCTGACAGCGCCAGCAGGAAGAACACAGCCAACTGGAGTAGTCATTTTCTCCACATAGAAAGGACGTAATCGAACGCGCACCTAGCTTCTCCACGATGCACGCCTCGCGGCACAGGCCGCACTGCGTACAATTCTCCAACAGACTATCCACGCCTCCAACTCTCACGCGGAACTCCCCAGAAGCCTGTCTGCCGTCGCCGGTCCGATCCCCAATTCATTTGGATCGATGTCCATTGCCAGACCCACGACTTGGGGCAGTGTCAACAGTGGAATCCTCGATTCCGGACCATCCACCTTCATCAGACCACGAAACCGCTCCAGCAGTAGTTGACAGTTCCCGCAAGCGCTCACCAATACGTCTGCCACGGCCGCCGATTCCAGCTTGCGCCGGCCGGCCTTCACACCCAACTCCTCATCAGCCAAGTAGAGCGTCGAGCCACAGCACTCATACTCCACGTCGTAGGATATGACCTCGGCGCCGGTCAACTCCACGAGGCGGCGCATGGCCTGTGGCTGTAGAGGGTCGTCGAAGCCAGAAACCTCGTGAGGTCGGAAGGCCTGGCAAGGGTGAGTCACCGCGACCTTCAAGGGAAGCCTTGTCGTGACTTTGTCTCTCAAGACCTCCACGCGCTCGCATAGTACCTGGACCACGTGTTGCACTGTCGTCTGACCCTCGATGTGCAACCCAATCTCGTGTAGCCTTTCGTTCACCCGAAGCTCTATCAGAGCATCACGTAAGGCTGCATTAGCGCGCAGGAGAGTATTGGTGCAGTTCCCACAGAGGGTCAATAGATCCAGTTGCATCCGCTGAGCGAGGCTCAGGTTGTAAGCTGCAAGGTGGAGCCATTGATCTGTGAAGGATTCCAAAGGAGCGCCACAGCAGGCAGCACGAGGCATATTCTCCAGCGAGATCTCCAGTTCTCTTAGCACCCTCTTGGTGGCTTTCTCGTACTGAGGCATGCGCTGGAGCACCAGGCAGCCTGGGAAGAGCGCCATCCTCTCCACAACTCAACCAACCACAACTCTCGCGAAATCGGCTGCCTCGACCCCTGGAGATTCTATGCCGTGCTCCTCGTAGAACTGGACGATCGTCTGCTCGACCTCAGGTCCTTTCTTGCCGATGAGCGCCTGTGAGAGCTCGGCTACCTTGTGGGCCGGGTAGAAGAAGAAGTCACCCGAGAGTGACAGGGAGGTGATGACTCCGTCGGTGATCTCCACATCGCCGTGGATGAGGCCGCCCGGCGCCTTGTGAACGACATGTTTGACATCCACGCCGGCCGCGATCCTCACCGTCCGTCCCTCCATGCGTCTCCCTATTTTGTACAGCCACTCTTCGCTCAGGAACTCCGGCTCCAACCTCGAAACCTCATTCCGCAGGTCCTCGTCCACCTCTGCTGGGGACAAGGGTCCCAGGAGCTTCTCGAAGTGGCGGGCCAGGCTCGCGGTCAGCGACTGCCTAGGAGGTACCTCGGCCAGCTCTCGCTTGATGGTGGTCAGGTTCTCACGCATACTCTTGTAGACCTTGTCCCGGAACTTCTCATCCGGAACCCTCAACACTTTGCTCATCATCTCGTAGTTGAAGTCGAGTATCAGGTTACCCACCAGGATCAGGTAGTCACCTATCTCTGCTGCGCCGTTGCCGGAAATCTTGCGCTTCTCGGTGACGATGTCGTTCACCGGCTTGTACTCGGCCTGAATCCCCATCTCCCGATACGTTTCGATGGGCGGCGCCAGAAATTTGCGATAGAAAGCGGTCTTGCCGGTCGGGACCAAGGCGTTATCCTTGTGTATGATCAGCTGATAGAACAACTGGTCGTTATCCAGGTACACTCCCCCTCCCCCTACCTCGCGGCGGAAGATGGGTATCTGATGGTCACGGCAGAACTCGACATCCACCTCTCTCTTGAGGTCCTGGTGATACCCGATGCAGACATAGGGAGACGCAGGAGACAGTAGCACCAACGCCTCCCGGTACAGGCGAGGCAGGGCGTGGTAGATCAGCTGTGAGTCGGTCCAAGTGACGCTGCCCAAGTCGTAGAGATGCATAGGCACCACGGTGAATTCTGACTGATTCTATCTAAATTATACGGCAATCTGGGGGCAATCTCAAGAGGATGGATCAGGTGATTAGCACGTCCAGAGCCATGGCCAGAAAGAGGACGAAGAGATAGGGACTAGATAGCTTGAACATGATCCAGGCTTTCTCCCGCGACGGCTTCAAGGCTAGGACCACGTTGCTCACGGTCACAAAGAAGCCAAAGATAGCAGCTACAGCCAGGTAAAGAAGTCCAAATCCGCCAGCAAAGTAGATGATCAGGGAGCAGAGGTACATCAGCACGACGGTAGCCATGATACAACGAGTGGTCTTCTCCAAGGAGAGGACGGCCGGTAGCATTGGGACCCTGACCTTCTTGTAATCATCGGTGTAGACTATGGCCAGGTTCCAGATGTGATTCGGAATCCAAAGGACAACCACGGCCCCGATGAGCAGCGCGGTCAGGCTCACGGTGTTGGTGACCGCTGCCCAGCCAATAAGCACAGGGATGCCACCGCTGAATCCCCCAAGGACGATATTCAGAGCGCTTCTCCGCTTGAGCAGCAGGCTGTACACCACGACGTTGTCCACAAGGCCGAGAAGGCCCCACAAGAAGGTCAGCGGATTGATCGTCCAAGCCAAGACCAGAGAAATGGCAGTCAGCACCACACCCCAATAGAGAGCCCTTCGGGCGGGGAAGATCCTTTTGCTGGGTAGAGGACGGCGCTTCGTCCTCTTCATCACCCGGTCCATATCACGGTCTATGTAGCAAGTGACGGTATTGGCTCCAGCGCAGCCCAACATAATCGCGAGAAAGGCTTTGATGAACAACGTGACTGGGAAGGTCCATCCTCTGCCAGCGATGACCATGGTGGCCAGCCCCGTGAAGACCAGTAGAAGGACTGAGGCGGGCTTGGTGACCTCGAGGTAGGCCCAAAGGTCTCTCAGGAAAGAAGGAGACCGCAAATCCTTCTGATGCTGCAATTGTTGGTCCCCTTCATGCTCCACATTCAAGTTCTTCATCGAACATCCTTCCCCAGAAGAACCTCGCCCACAGATCACGTATCCATCACGCTGGCCACCAGTTCCACGATGTCCAACACTCGCATTCTGACCTTCTCCTGCCGCACTGCGGCCATGAACGTCCGCTTGCACTGCTGACAAGCAGAGAGAAGAACCTGAGCACCCGTGTCCTCTGCCTGACGAAGACGCCGTCTCGCCACGGCCTGCACCAACGCCTCGTTGCACATCGCCACATCCCCGCCGCCGCCGCAGCACAGAGCGTACTGCCTGTTTTCCTGCATTTCCGAGAGGACAATGCCTGGAATGCTCCTTATGACCTGGCGAGGAGCGTCGTATATGCCGCTGTTTCTCCCGAGGTCGCACGGGTCGTGATATGTTACTGCGCGCGGAAACTCGCTCATTCTGATACGGCCGTCAGTGATAAGTTGTTCAAGCAACTGGGTCAGATGCAGGACTTCGAGGCCCAGTGGCTCTCCCATGATCCTCGGGTACTCGAGCAGCCAAGTGTGATAACAGGAAGGACAGCCAGCCACGATTCTGGCGGCCCCTTTCTCCCTTACCGCAGCTACATTGTGCGCCACCAACTCCTTGACTGCATCCCCCATGCCAGCGATGATGAGAGGGTAACCGCAGCACCACTCGTTGCTCCCTAAGGTGGTGTAATCGAGCCCAGCCGCCTCCATCACCTCTACAGCAGCCTGGGGAATGCCGTACGTCTGCGGATAGAAGGAAGGCGTACAGCCCATGAAGTACACCGTTTCAGCCTTTTTCTTCCCCACAACGCCTTCCGGCACATACTCCATATTCTCGCTCCAGATTAGGCGGTCCTCATTGTCGTCCCCCGAGATGTTATACGTAGTCGTGACTGTCTCACGTAGGTAGTTGAAGGGCTCAGGATAGAGGCCGTCCCGCACCATTCCGCGACGGCCCGCAAGCCAAAGCGAGCGAGTGTCGATGCCCACCGGGCACACCTCACCACAACGTGCGCAAAGGGTGCAGTCGTACAGCCCCCTGGACAAGTCAGTCAGGGTGCCTTCACCAGGGGTCCTGGCCCCGAATAGCCGGGCCACAACACCAAACCGCTTGCTCGCCATGAATCTCAACGCCTGAATCTTCTCTCTGGGCCAGCGAACCCTGTCTTCAGCGTCGAGGCACGTAGAGCACCACTCTATACATAACCCACAGCGTGTGCATGCATCGAGTTCGACGAGTTGTCTTACTGTGAAGTCATCAAAGTCCATAAGGCGTCAGGGTTTCTCTTTCTGGATCTCGCTGACAGTGACTGCCAGCGGACTTACGACCACATGTAAGAACTTACTGAAGGGAAGATAAGCGATGAGCGCACCTGCCAAGGCGGCGTGTAACCACCATAGACTGGGATAGGCGGACGCCCAGTCAAAGGGAAGCAAGGCGAGGAATCGAGAAGTAAGATATCCCGCGAAGGAATAGATCGCCTGCTCGAACGGTAGGCCGGTCACTAGCACGCGTGCACCCTCTACGACGAATCCAACGACAAACACACCCGCCAAAATGGCTGTGAAGGCTACATCAGCCCCGCTCGTGATCCGTCGCATCTCCGGGTCCAGCGCTCGCCGTGACAGGGCAAGGAGGGCACCAAGAATGATCAGGCACGCCAAGAAGTCGTATAGGAAAGCCACCGGTGGCGCGTTCTTGTCCACAAGCGTCCGGGTAAGAGATGCCGTGGGCCAGAACTGAGCCATCCCCCAGGTCAAGATTCCCAACAGGCACCGCGCCAAAAAGGACCAGAACATCAGCCCATGTATGAGCCAACGACTCACGCTTTCTCGAAGGCTGCGGCGCAAGAGAATGCCATCCAAGACAATGTGCTTCAAGAGTGTAAATACCCTCCGCGAGAAGATTAGTCGACACGAATCGGCAACAAGGTAAGACATCTTCTCTCCCCACGAGAGGCCTGGTTTGCCACGCACGGTGCCCCTGAGCCAGACCGAGGACGCGAAGACCAGTCCTAGACTGAGCACCAGGAGTGCTGGGGCGTTGACCCAGTCAAGCCTAGCCGTCCCTCCGGCGCCAAACGAAAGCCCTCCAAAAAGCACTGGGGAGGCATCGTGGCATGCGAAGCACAGCAGCCCTTTGGCAGGTAAAGCCGTATTGGCAGCTCCCACCTCGTTGCCTGCGAAGTGACACCGCTCACAGGGAACAGGCTTGATCAACCCATGCCCTGTCCTATCCAGGGCCTGCCCCATCTCATCGAAGACGTCAGACTCCAACCTTCCAGTCTCAGGATTTCTCACTACCTCTTCTATCTGGAAGTGGCAAGCAGCACATTCCACGGTCAGGTGAGCGTCACCTTCGGCGATGTGCTGAGATAGGTTACGATGGCAATCGGAGCATGCCAACCCGGCTCGTTCCTCGTGAGGTGAACGAGCCACCGTGCTGTGGCACTGTGTACAGGCCACGTGACCATGGCGAGTCCGCGCATAGTCCTCTTCTACTACCTGGAGAGGAATCTCTTGCCCCTCCACCTCCTTGATGGTGTCCGGCTCGCTGTGGCATTCGAAGCAGAGTACATTAGCAGCCTGCACGCCCGCCACCGCGTTCACATTCGGCTGGCGATGGCAAGCCCAACACTGGCCCTCGTCGGGCTCCTGCGCCTGCGCGGGTCTTGTCCACAAGAGAAGTGCCATTATCGCACCGATGACACGTAGCACACGTGACCGGTTTCTCACTTGACCCTGGCCTCCTCCATCAAGCGAGGATCCTCCTTTATCCGGTCCCACTCCAGGGCATGATCCCTCTGCATTTCCTCTTCACTGACCATCCCGGTGAAGATAGACTTGTCAATGGGAAACTTCTCGACCCTGAGGTGAGTGTTGTACATGTGGACTACAAAAATGAACCCAACCGCTAGCACTGCCTCGTCGCTGTGCATGATATGGGCGATGTTGATGACTATGCCGGGCAGGAACCTCGTAGTCACGTCGGGGAACCACAGCACCAGGCCGGACGATCCAATGATCAGTACGCCCCAGAACACCGCCCAATAGTCGAACTTCTCCCAATAGCTGAACCTATCGAACTTCGGTCGCGGTCTCCTGCCGACGAAGTACAAGAAATGCCGCCACAGGTCGATGAGATCCTGAGGCCCAGGAATCATCGACGAACTGCCAAGGATAGGACCCTTCCGGCGCACCACATAGTAAACAATAAAGATAAAGTGCAATAGACAGTAGAAAGCAATGACGATGGCGCACACGCGGTGAAGCCAGGCAGCGCCTGGGACTCCCCCCATCAGTTGCATGGCCAACCTCGCCCACTGTGCAGTTCCGAACTTCAGAGCCATGCCTGAGACGGTCGAACCAGCGAAGCTGATCATGACCAGTAAGTGGACGAAACGGTGGAAGAGGTTGAACCGCCAGTACTCCGTCTTAGGCACCGACATCGTCATTGCCTCCGCAGTTTCTCGTGAAGTCGGCGCAGTAACCAGAGGAAGGTGTGGCCGTAGAAGAAGGCCAGAACGCTGATCGTCAGAACGAGGAAGAAAAGCTGGATGAAGAACAGCAGCACCGATTCACGGGAGTGGGCAGCACCGGGTTCCGGGGCTACGGTCTCCTCTGCATGGATGAGGAAGCCAGCCATGTTCTCCGTAGCGTTGGGGTGGCACCTTCGGCAGGCGCCGAGGGCTTCCTGAGGCTGGTCCAATGCCAACACTCTATGAGAACCGTGACAATCGGCGCAGGAGGCTGAATCCTCGTAGTCCAGCTCTACCGCCGTCTTTCCGTGGTAGTTCGCCAGATAGCTTTCCAACTCGCTAGGGTGACACTGGCCGCAGATTTGGACCTGGGCATCAATGATTTCGAGACGAGACAGACCGCCTTGGCGATAGTGAGGGTCGTGGCAATGTCCGCAGGTGGGAGCGGGGTATTCGCTCTCGGATTCCTTCCCCCCTCTCAGAAGCTCGGCGTGCACGCCCTGTTCGTAGTACTCATACTCCTGAGGATGGCAACTAACGCACGCCTCATAGTCGAAGAGTTCTGTGGCGTTTGCGTTGAGGTTATCGGGGTTAGGATGCTCGTCGGGGACATCCTCAGGTAGTATGTCAAGATGGCACTCCGAGCAGTCCACACCACCATGTACGCTCGCGTTGAAACGCTGTACGTCGATGTACCAGGAGCCTGGCTCTGGTTCAGCGGTGGGTCGCCCCGCGACACGCTGTCCACACCCTTCAGCCAAGAACATGCCAGCCACAATGAGAACGGTCGCCGCCTTTGGTATACAACAGAATCCCGGCCTAGTGGACAATCTCACGCGTCTCGCTTCTCTCCAGACAGCAAACTATGCTGGATTTGCTCAGCTTACAATGCACGACATCAGCACTCGTATGAACGTGTTTGCACGCACTACGCGGGGTGGACATAGGCGCCCTCAGGAGCAAACGTGGGAGGCTCTCCCCTGCCTCCTATGGTGGTGCGCCTCTGTGAAGTACAGGGGAAGAAGGATCGAACTTCGTCCTGCGCCTACTCAAGAATGTCCTTGTACTTCTCTATCTCCGACTCTATGAAGGACTGAAACTCGGGGTCGGACGACTTAGAGAGGTTGTCCAGCTCGCCCACATCGGACGCTTCGATCTTGGCTAGCCAACCGCCACCGAACGGATCCTCGTTGATGGGTGCCACGTCCCACTCTAGTTCCTCGTTGACCTCGGCGATGGTGCCACTGACCATGGCAGCGATGCGGCCGACCCACTTTCCCGATTCCATGGACATGAAGGTCTTCCCTTGCTCCACCGCGCGGCCCGTTCGTGGGACCTCCACGTACACAATGTCCTTCGATATCTTCTGGGCGAACTCAGTGACCCCCTGCGTGACTACATCCCCTTCCACGGAGGCCCACCCGTGGCTCTCGTCGTAGTACAGCCCGTCCGGGAACTTGTATCCGCCAATCTCCATGTCTTCACACCCCCTCTTTGAATCTGCGCACCAATACTAGCACATACCGACCAATTCATCAACGACTTTGACCCACCTGGGAACTATTATACCGCCGTGGGGTCAAAGCCAGGTCCAAATCAGGTCATAATCTGGTCGTAGACCTCACCTGGCAAGTTACTGCCAAGCTACTCCTTTCTTCTGATCTCGAATCGGTCGAAATCTCTCACCACAACGGTGTTGGGGAATATCGTCTCAGCCTCTTCCAGTACTTCCTTGGCCGAATAGCGACGCGATATATGGTTGAGATAGAGCGTCCCTATCTCCGCGTCTAATGCAAGGGTGGCAGCCTGCGCGACCGTTAAATGGCCGAACTGCTCCGCCAGTTCGGACTCCGACGAGAGGTATGTAGCTTCGATCACCAAAGCATCAGCCCCTGACGCGATGGGCACCATATCATCGACCTGGGCAGCGTCGCCGACGTAGACCAACTTGACTCCAGGCCGTGGTTCTCCCAGCACCTGATCGGGGCGAACAGTAGTTCCATCGGCCACCGTTATGGTCTCCCCTTCGACCAGTCGTCTTCGCTCCTCTCCCGCGGGCACCCCCAGCTTCTCTGCCTCGTAGACCAAGAAAGGCCGTTTGCTCCTCTCCCCGAAGCTGAAGCCGAAGCAGCCCGCTCCACGATGAGTCACCGGGAAGGCAGAGAGCACGAAATCCCGATCCTCCAGCACCACCCCTGGGGATAGCTCGATGAACTCCAGTTGCAAAGGAGGTTCGGCCCCTCGCAAGACAACTCCATGGATCAGATCTTCCACTCTGTCCAAGGCCCACCGACCGCCGTAAATCTCCAAGGCCTCCACAGTCTCCCAGCGGCTGAAAGTGGAGATCAGTCCTCCCAGTCCCAGAATGTGATCAAGATGCCCATGGGTGAGAAGGATGCGCTTCAACCGCCTGAAGCCTAGACCACTCTTCAGCAACTGTCGCTGGGTCCCCTCGCCACAGTCAATCAGAAAACGGTAATGCTTGTACAGGACCATGGTGGCGGTGAGATTTCGCCCGACAGAAGGCGCTGAGGCCGACGTGCCCAGAAAGACGATCTCAAACACCGTTTCCACCCCTGGTGGTCACTTTTCCCGGTGCTCCTTCCTTCCCTTCAACGACGAACCTCCTATCCAAAAACTGCTCTGCAACCCACACATTGGTCAAAAGGTGCTGGGTGATACGGCAGGTAGTGAAGGACGAATCTCCTTGTGCCAAGGCCATCGGGAGGATAAACTGATCCCCCAGATGCTGGTCGACGGCCGCTCCGCTCCTGTAGTACTCCAAGAACTCAGCACAGGCTTCCTCAGCCACGTTCTCCGCTGGTTTGCCCTTCCTGCCCAATGAGGTAAATCCCGCCCTGCCCTTCTCGAACTCGGCCAACAGAAAGAGAGCCGTTCCCCGACCCCTCGACGGCGCATCAACGATTTCTATTCGAGGATCGAAACCTTCACCTTTCAGAACCTTCTCCGCCTGACGCTTCTGCCGCTCGGCTATGTGTCCCGGAAGATTAGAAAGGGCTGATATGCCACAGAGCTTTCTCAGCTCTCCACGCTCCGTCGACTCCAGGCCTGCAATGCGCAAACCTCCTTGAGCCATGCCGGTAATCTGAGCCGTCACGGTCCCTCCGCCGATGGGATACCACCCCCATTCTTCGAGGTCCACATCAGCCCGTACGCCCATGCGGGCCAGCATCGGCAGGTAGACCATCTTGACGTAGTGGAACGGAGGGCTCCAAGCAACGTGGGTGCCACCTCTGAGGAAGAGTCGGGAGTCCCCATCTGCCATCGCTAGCGGTAGAAGGAGGGCCTGGAAGATGAGACTAGTAGCGCCAGCACTGCCGCCCGTGCGGGCCTCAGCCACGTCCCAGGAATAATCCCCAGCTCGTGGAGACGAAGCGGGTGCAAAAGACAGGGTTTGGGACCCAAGCTCCGCACCCTGCACTCGGGCCCGACTGACACTGGCCATAGCCCGAACCCCGGTGAGGTGCTGGGCCTGCAAACCGGGGTTAGGGCGTTTGACTCGGATGTTCTCGATGCGTATGGGTTCACCCAAGACAGCGGAAAGGGACAGGGCACCGCGCACTACCGCCCCCCCTCCCTCACCATGGGAACCATCTATGACCACCATCGATAGGGCTCGCCCTCCTTGGCCTATGGCCGGCCAGCCGTCGTGCTACCCTTCGCAAAGGGGTCCACTTCCAACCCCGCGTGCCACCATCCGCAGGCAACGCTCAGCTATGCAGCAGCGTCCCCTCATCAACCGCGCCGTCCATCAGAGCTCTCTTAATCAGTCCTTCCTGTTCACCTGAGATGAACCGCACAGTCACATCCGGTTGAGCCTCGATCAGCCGGCACATCGTCCGCACCTTGGCCAGCATGCCACCTGTAACATCAATGCCGTGGGATCCTGTCAGCATTCTCTCCACTTCGGCAAAGTTCGACGCAGCGATATCCGTGAGAAGGCGGGCCCCAGAGTCCTTCACAGGGTCACGCGTGAACACCCCCTCCACCTGACCAGTCAGGATTATCCTTCGCGGCACGAGATATGGGCTCAAATAGGCGAAGATTTGCTCCGTGGAAATGATCGCAGTGCCGCGGACTCTGTCGAGGGCTACGTCGCCATAGACGACTGGCACCAGCCGCCTCTTCAGGGCCTCTTTGATCGGCGCGACCTCCAGATGAACCAACTGGCCATCGTGGCAAAGGGCTGAGGCTGAAGGCTGCAGGGGCACCACAGGTATCCCCTGGTCGAGCAATAGGTCGGAAACCAGTTGGTTCAGGCGAGCAGCCACCACCGCTGTTTCGGCATACCCCCACCAATCATCCTTCTCGAGCAAGCCCTCCTGGACGCCGTACTTGCTTGCGGGCTCATGGCCGTAGGATCCGCTACCATGCCCCAAGAGCAGCCTCAGCTCCGGCACGAGGTTCAGAGCCTCCCCTATCTCGAGAGCGGCGCGGCGAATGACTCCTTCTCTGGCCGTCTGAGGGGACTCCTTGTCAGTGATCAGGGAGCCCCCTAACTTGAGGAATACCAGCTCGCTCAATTCCTTGCCGCCTTATACGGTCAATGGCTAGCGCCGACGCGGAGCGCTTTCGTGCCCAGCAAGGCCACCACCCTGCCAGAGGCCTGAGTCCGATACTTGGCCCCCTTGGGCACCACTGTCATTTCCCCTCTTTCCAGGGTCACGGTGCCTAACTCAGTCCCCAGCGTGAGGCTGTCGTCCTGCACCAATAGGAGCTCGCTCCCTTCCCTGCAAACGTGCTCCTTGCCCTCGCCCTCGTAGCGGACCACATACAGGGCCAGATCGTCCACGGTGATGAGTTCCCGGGGCGTCGACGGCTCAGCCAACTCCAGCGCCTCTGCCCCGATGTTGACGGGGTGAACTTCGCCCCCGCCCTCGAGCGCAAATATCCTTCGCCGGCCGTTCTGCCTGTTGGCGAAAAACTTCCGTTCGAGTACCAGGGCAACTGTGCGAGAAATGGAACCGCAACGGTGAGTGACAGCCTTGGGTATCACGGCCATCTCCCCACTCCGCAGCATACTGTTGCCCCACTCACTTTCGAGAGCTAGCTCTCCATCCAGTACAAGAAAGAGCTGTTCCTGATCTATGTGCTTGTGCCACGCCACCATGCCTTCACTGGTGAATAGGCGCGCCACAAAATCATCGATGTCCACTAGATCTACCACCAAGAAAGGCTGGCGCAGGGCCTTTGCCTCCTTGAAAACGTTGATCTTTGCGATAGGCATGTCCCCTCCTGACATCCCTACCCGCTCAGACAGTCACATTGTCTCGACCTTCATGACCCGGTGAACGATTCGAGAGACGGTGTGAAGTCCTCGCTTGCCTTAACCGTGGTTTCGATCACACCTTGGGCACCCTCAGCTTGCAGGGCTTGCTTCACGGGCTCGCGGGTCTGTGCGGCTACCAGGGCAATCATGGTGCCTCCTCGGCCAGCACCGGACAGCTTTGCTCCCAGAGCGCCGTAACGCTTGGCCGCATCCACGAGAGCATCGAGTCGAGGCGAGGAAACACCCATATCCTGAAGCAGCCGATGGTTCTCGTCCAGGAGATGTCCGAGTTGCACCAACTCTCCCCTCTCAATGGCACGACGAACTTCTGCAACTATGTCGCCCACAGTGTCGAAGAGAGCCTCATATCTCTCCCTGGCTCCCTCCCATGCTCCACGCACTGCTCCGACCACGGCCTTTGTAGGGCTCTCCACTCCTGTATCCGCAATGATCAGTGACAGGGGCCTTCCTACCTGGAGGGTCTCTGGCTTCTCGCCACGCACGAAGTATACCGGTCGCTCGTAGGCGATCACAGTGTTGTCTATGCCGCTGGGTGTGCCATGATGTAGCTTTTCCGCTTCATACACCAGCTGGGAGATCTCCCCAGCAGCGAGCTCCGTGGAGAAATGCTCGGCTATCGCCCTGGTCATCGCGGTGGACACCGCAGCCCCGCTACCCAGGCCTCGAGCCATAGGAATGCTGGATTCCACGGAAATCGTCAGATCGGGCTCTGCGCTCAAGCTGAGATGGGCGAGGACGTTCGCCGCCGTAGCTTGTAGAGGGCCTGCTATGGCATCGTCTTCCCAATACGATAGCGAGAAAACGCGTCCCAGGTCCTCGGCTACGATGACGATTCCCTGCCCTTGCTTCCCTTCTTCGACCCTCACCTGGGCCTGTACCTGGGTCACAGGCACTGCTATGGCCGGGCGGCCGTAGACTACGGCGTGCTCGCCAACCAGAATGATCTTCCCCGGTGCGTAGGCTACCGTCATGGAATCTCGTGCCCTCGGGCCATCCAAACTAGTATATCATAGGAAACGAACCGCGTACAAGAGACGACCGTAGCAGAACTGGATACCAGATGGTATAATCAGGCCAAGGAGGTCTGCTTCGTGGGAGAGCTGACGCTCCCCTTCGGGGGCTTGAATGTGCTGGTCAGTGTCATCATCCTGCTGATCAGCTTGCTAATGGTGTCCTTCTTCTCCAGTTCCGAGGCATCCTTGATCTCAGTCAGCAAGATTCGTATTCGTAGCTTGGCGGAACAGGGCAACCGAGCCGCTCAGGCGGCCAGGAACCTATGGGAGAACCATGACAAGCTGTTCGCCACCATCCTGCTGACTGAGAACGGATTCATCATCTTCGCCTCTTCCGTGGGCACGACGTTGGCCCTACGGATCTTCGGGCAGCAAGGTTTCCTCGTGGCGAGCATAGTCATGACCGTGCTCATCGTGCTCTTTGGCGAGATAACTCCCAAGACCTTCGCCGCTCGGAATGCAGAGCGTATGTCCCTCCTGGTGGCGAGACCTATCAGCGTGATCGTGAAGGTGCTGACCCCAGTCATCTATGTCTTCACCCTCATAGCTAACGCCCTGATAAGCCTGGTCAGCCGTGGACAACAGGGCCAGTCCCCTTTCATCACAGCCGACGAGATACTCCTGTTGGCCAGCATCGGTGAGGAACAAGGCACCGTGTTGGAGATCGAACGGGAGATGGTGCACAAGGTCTTCGAGTTCGGCCAGCGGCAGGTGCGTGAGGTCATGATACCTCGTCCCGACATCGTGGGCGTCGAGGTAGGAACAACTCTGAACAGCTTACTGGAAACATTCACCGATTCAAGCCACTCTCGTTTCCCCGTATACAGGGATGAGCTCGACAATGTGATCGGTTTTGTATCCATCAAGGATGTGCTCCTCGCCCTGGGCGAAGGTCCATGCGTTCGTCAGTCAGACTTGGCCGCACTTCTTCGACCCACAATTTTCGTGCCCGAGACGAAGCAAGTCAGCGAACTGTTCCACCACATGCGCACGCAACACATGCAGATCGCCATCGTGATCGACGAGTATGGCGGGACGGCGGGTATGGTGACCCTAGAAGAGCTAGTGGAGGAGATTGTAGGCCGCCTCACCGACGAGTGGGTGACGGAAGCGCTAATGGTGGAGATCGATGAGCACACGGTACAGGTGGATGGCCTGATGCGCATTGATGAGGTGAACCGGGAACTGGGCATCGAATTGCCCCAAGATGATGACTACGATACCGTTGCCGGCTTCATCCTCTATCAATTGCGACGCATACCAAAGCAAGGAGAAGGGCTGCGGTACGGTGAGCTTAGCATCACCGTGCAAGAGATGAAAGGCCCTAAGATCGAGCAAGTCTTGATCAAGACGAAGTGAGGCAATCCCCTCGAATCTCCTCCATCCTTCGTTGTATCCTCTGCCAGTGAGTGCCCCTCCAATAGACCTTGTCACACTGGGGGCATACGCTGAAATGCTCATGCTTGCGGAAAACGAATGACGGGACTCGGTCTTTCACTTCCGCTTTGCTGGTTGGCTGGAGGATCATATTGCAGCGCGCACAGCGAGATGAGAGGGCATCCCAATCCAGGTCGAGATCGCGTAGCAGTTGCCGAAGCTGGTCCTCGAACCTATCGCTCACGACGAAGAGAGACGTCACACCTTTCCACCTGGTCAACTCCCGATCGCGCGTCAAAAGGATGCGTCCTTCTGCACGAGCTATGCGCACCAAATCGTGGTCTTCAATTTGCGGGAAGTATGCGGTATCATACCCCAGAATGCGCAGCCACTTAGCCAGGCGACCGAGCATAGCATCGGCGACGAACTTCATACCACCTACCAAGCCCTATTTGCGCAGCCGCCACCGCCCATGGTACGCGCTCTGCATCTCTTGCACCGTGACGAAGGCCTGATCGTCTACAGCGCCCGTGGTCGCCATCACCGCGGGCACTTCTCGCCTCCTCACGACGGTCCGCACCATGTCAACCACGTTCTTCTGACCTACTCCCAAGAACTCCGTGGCTCCGTAGCCATCCTCCCGCAGCCCTTCCGCTATTTGTGCACCCATGCCCATAGATATGATGTTCACCTCGGCCAGGCCAATGGCGAGCTTGTTCTCGATTGTCATCCCGACGATGGTGCCAGTGGCAAAACCACCGGCATAGGCCAGGACGTTCCACCAGTTCCCGATATTGGTGATCACCTGACTGATGGCTACCAGAAAGATGGTGACCTCGAAGAACCCTATCAGGCCAGCCAGTACTCTTCGCCCACGCACGGACATCAGTATCCTTACGGTGCCCATAGACACGTCTATGAGGCGCAGGCAGAAGATCAGTACAGCGCCCAGCAAGATCTGCATGATCCAACCTCCACCCAGTGGTCCCAGAGACTGCACAAAAAAACCAGCTTCCCTCGTCAGGCGACAAAGGAAGCTAGGTTAGGTGCACACCTTTGCTCACGCCGAAACCCGCCCCACCACCCCTAGTCAACAAACAAATCTTAGTCAGCTCTTCCAGCTTTGTCAAGTGCTAGCCAGCAACCCCCCGGCTATACAGCACCATCATGACACCAACATACCCCAAGACCATCAGGACCGCATCGACCTCCACGAAAAGGATCCGTCGTTCGACCTGGGCCACGGTGCTCACTAGTCCCAAGCTGGTGAGCATTACGCCAGCCAGCCCGGCCAGCGTGAGTGACGGATCAACGACCCCCAGGAAGCGCCCCTGGATGTAGTAGATGTCCGTGGAACCCAGCGCGAAGATGTTGAAGATGTTGCTTCCGAAGAGGTTGCCCACTGCCAGGTCGAGGGCGCCTATCCGGACTGCCGCCACGGCGGTCACTACCTCAGGCAACGAAGTGATCAAGGCTACGAGCGCCATCCCAATGAAGCCAGTGCTCAAGCCGGTGATCTCGGCGATACCAACAGAACTGCGGACCAGCCATCGTGAGACCATCACCAGGACTGCAGCTGCGCCCACGAAGCAGAACAAAGCTGAACCCAGTCCAGGCAGACCCTCCGCTTCCGCATCTGTGCTTTCCGTGGCCTGAACGCTGATGCGATTCCTCGCATATATGAGTCACATGGCGAACCAATACATACCCACCAGGATCAAACTGTCGACCCCAACCCACGCAATCTGGCCCCCGAGGTCCGCCACGACGAAGAACACCGCTGTCCCGGTAAGCAGAACCGCCAGGCCTGCGCTCAGAGCATGATTCATCGCCACTCGACGTAGGATTCGACTGCGCGGGTTCATCAGATCCAACACGGCCAACATCAGCATGTTGAACATGCTGCTGCCGAAGATGTTGCCTGCGGCCAGTTCGGGTACTTGTTGACTGATGGAGCTCAGGGTAGTGAATGGTTCCGGCAGCGACGTAGCCCCTGCGAGGAGAAGCGTACCGACGAACATGCCGCCTAGCTTCGTACGCACCGCGACGGTATCAGCGCACTCGGCCAGTTTCATCGCGGCAATCACGATCAGACCTGCGCTGATCAGAAACTCCCGCCAGATCATTCCTCCGTCCTCGGCTGACTGAGTTGATCAGGAACCCCTTTTGCCACGGTGAGTTCCCACGCCGCAAAGACACCGGTGGCGGGACGCATCAGATCGCCGATGATATCTTCTGCAACTTCGAGACACCTGTTCGCCGTGCTGGCGTCGGGGACTATCGCAAACAGGGTGTACTGAGACCGCTCGGCGCTCTCCTTCAATGCGGGCAAACCGAAGAGATAGCGCCCACGCACCCGCCGTGTCTCGCGCCTGTAGGCGCCGATCGTCTCTATGATCGTAACTCCACTGACCCCCACAGAGCGCCAGCCGTCCAGCACGGCGTCAAGCTGAGCGGGGTCGTCGAGGACAAGCATGATCATATGCATGAGTCACATCCTCCATCGCCTTAGGTGCTCCATCTGTTGGGCGACAAGCGCATCGAGCCGGCGTCTGGTATGTGGACGCTGAGGAACGGCGGGTCGCTCTAGCACACGACTCGGGTCTCAACGCCAGTTTCGGCCTCTATCTGGGCAGCAAACTTGAGCAGACTCTCTGGGGCAAAGGCACACTCGGCATCGTCTTCCGTTGCTTGCCCCAGTACTACCAGAGTGGCCCCTTCCTCAGCAGCGGCCGCCTTGATCTCCTCCCGCACATCTCCCTGACGAACGATGCCTCCAGCTTCCACACCCCGGCGGCGCGCTCGCTCTTGCGCGATGCTTAGCAGGAACTCGCCCAGGTGAGTCATCTGCTCCGCCACCACATCGGGTCGCACTGCACGTTCTGTCTTGCTCAGGAAATCCAGATCAACCACATAGAGAAACACCAACTCGTCCCGCCGTTCCCTGGCCATGGCGATGGCTGCATCCTGTGTGCGATAGCTACCCTCTCCGCCCCGGGTGGGGCACAGTATCTTGCCCATGATGCCCTCCCTCAAAACTAGAAGCGCACTAGTAGCCATACCATGGCTACGGCCACGGTGATGATAGTCGCTGGTAGCCCAACTTTCATGAAGCCCTTGTAGGTGATGGGATATCCGGCGGCCTCTGTGATCCCCGCCGTGACCATGTTGGCTGAAGCACCTATGAGAGAACTGTTGCCTCCCATGGCTGATCCCACTGACAACCCGTAGAAGAGTACCTTGCTGGATGCGCCTGGGATAGTCCGGGTCAGGTAGCCCACCACGGGTAGCATGGCCGCCGTGAATGGTATGTTGGCAATGATTCCCGATAGAAACGCTCCTGCCCACACGATCACTAGCAAGGCGAAAGCGAGGTTATCTCCCACGACACGCTTGATACCGGCGGCGATCATGCTGATGAGACCTACTTCCTGTATCGCGCCGATGACCATGAACAGCGCAATGAAGAACACCAAGGTGGTCCAATCCACTATCTTCGTCATCTCTTCGACTTCGGGTCTCACCAACAGAAGCATCAACACTGCGCCCAGCATGGCCGTCACGGCAGGCACCACATGAATCTGTTCTCCGCCTATGAAGAGGAACAGCATGAGGATGAACACCGCACCCGCTTTCCGAAGCGTCTCGGGCTCGGTGATACGCCCATTCTCCCTCAGGCGCTCCAACATGATCGGCGACAGCCCACCGTTGAGTTGTCGGTACTGGCGGCGATGAATAAACAGCACATAGATTGTCAGGGCGGCCTGAGCCAGGACTACACCGGGCGCAAGGTTGACGAGGAAATCGCCGAAACCTATGTCGGCATAGGAGCCGATGAGGATGTTCGTAGGGGTCCCAACAAGAGTCGTGATGCCGCCGATGTTGGAGGCCAAAACCTCGGGTAGAATCACGGAAAACGGATTGATTCCCAATACCAGTGCGATCTCCAGCGTCATCGGCGTCATCAACAACATGGTCGTCACATTGTCCAGCATCGCCGATGACACTGACGTGATGACCATCAGGATGGTGACCAGCAGCCAGGTGCGACCCAGAGAGAACCGGTAGGCCTGATATGCCATCCACTGAAAAATGCCCGTGGTCTCTAGAATGCCGACGACAATCATCATCCCCGTCACGAGGAAGATGACATTGAAGTCGACGTATTGCAGGGCCGTCTCGAAGTCGAGAATGAAGATGTTGGGGTTGACAAGTGGTCCCACGAAGCTGACCCCGAGCACTATCGCCACGCCCAGCAGAGCAGCCATCGTGTTGTGCACGTTTTCCAGGGCGATCAGGACGAGCATGACCACGAAGGCAAGGCTGGCCATCCAGAAACCGGGGGTGATCCTGCGCTCCATGGTGATGTCGCGCACCCGCACCGTTTCCCCTTGACGCAGCCGCGCCAGTTCGTCGCGTCCAGCGGTCCAGGTCGCGGGCTCAAAGTGGGGGCGCTCTATCTCCAGCTTCACCGCTACTACGGGGTCCTCCGGTAGATCGATGATGAAAGACCCGTCCGCTTGGCTTTCCTCCACCACCACCGGATCCTTTTCCCTATTGAGATAGGCCCTGACTTCCGCATCGCGTACCGGCACCCCTAGGGCATCCAAGAGCCGCCCCACAATGCTTGGAGAGGAGGAGGCTTGAGCAGACGGTGGCAGCAGGTGGTAGGACAGACAGCCCGCCAGAACAAGAACAAGTAGCGCTACGCAGAGCAGGCGATTCACTCTTCCCCTTCGATTATTGTGCCCGCTTCGTTGGGTCACGGGGAGCCTTTGTAGGCATCCCACGAACACCATTCTACCATATGGCCGGGACGTCAGCTAGCTGACGGCGCACTGGCGGGAAACCTGCCCCAGGAGCTCCGTCATTTGATAGGATTGGGGAAGCCAGGCAATCCGCGGTCAGCGGCGTACCGCTCGATCTGCTGTGACAAGCCAACGACCGGTGGCCTCGCCTAGGTCGAGTTGCAGGCTACTGGCGGAGTGCCCGGGGATCACAACAGGGTGCGGGGTGGACGCCTTTGCTGCACGCCACACAAAAGACGCGGTGTGCCAAGAGAAGTAGTATCGAACAGACGACCGCTATCTTGCTCGCTCGCCGATGCCTACTCGTAGCGAAGAGCGTCGATGGGGTTCAGACGTGACGCCCTCAGGGCGGGATACAAACCGAAGATGACACCTACTACCAAGGAGAATGTTGTAGCCAGGATGATAGAATTCATCGATACGACGGTTACAAGATCCTCAGAGAGGCGAGATATCCCTTGGGAGAGTCCATAGCCCAGAAGAATACCCACCGCGCCTCCTAGCAAACTCAGCACCATCGCCTCCACTAGGAATTGCAGCAAGATGTCGCGACGCTTGGCTCCCACAGCCTTGCGGATTCCTATCTCCCGAGTGCGCTCCGTGACCGAAACCAGCATGATGTTCATGATCCCGATACCACCCACCAGAAGGGAGATGGCTGCGATGGCGCCCAGGAACAGCGTCAGGGCCCCGGTCACCTCCTCCAGGATGGCCACCAGGTCGGCCATATTGATCACGGAGAAATCATCGTCGTCTTGAAAGGCGATGTCATGCCTGCGTCTCGAGAGATCGTTGATCTGTTCAGTGGCCTCATCCATCAGATCGTCGGACGCCGCCTGAACATAGATGACAGTGACCTCGAAGTCACCAGCCAAGTTACGCTGCTGGGGAAAGAGCCTGGTTTGAGCGGTGGTGATGGGCACGTAGATGTATCCGTCCTCACTGCCCATCATCCCCATGCCCTTCTCCTCCAACACACCTATCACACGGAAGGGAATACTGTTGATCTTGATGGTCTGCTCCACAGGGTAGACGCCTTCGTTGAAAAGGTCCTCCACCACTTCGGAACCCAGGACCGCCACCCGAGACCTCCTGTCGAGATCCTGAGAACTGACAAAGCGTCCACCGGCAATCTCAAGGTTCCGCAAAATGTCGTACTCATCCGTGACACCAGCGATCGTGGCTCCCATCTCCTCGCCGCTATACGTAACCTGCGCGCCAGCACTCATCATCGGCGCGACTATGGCCGCATCAGGGACGTTCGCCGGGTTGGCGATGGCCTGGGCATCCTCGTAGGTCAACGATGCCCTGTACTCAAAGCCCCCGCTCTGTGTCATCTCGCCTGGGACGACGAAAAGCAGGTTGGACCCAGCGCTCTGAATCTGGTCCACTACTGTCTTTTGCACACCCTGGCCAATGGAGAGGAGGGAAATAACGGCCGCCACGCCGATAATGACCCCTAACATGGTCAGGGACGAGCGCATCTTGTTCGCGTTCAAGGCCGCTGCGGCCACGCGCGCGCTATCAACGAGATCCATCCTCACCCTCCTTGGACGCGACTCCTGAGGATGCTATCTCCTCCGCGACAATCTTGCCATCGTGCAGCCGCAGAATGCGCTGTGTCTGATTTGCGATCTCCGCATCGTGGGTCACGAACACTATGGTAATCCCCTGCTCTTTGTGAAGATGTCTGAATATATCCACGATTTCCGCCCCTACCTTGGAATCTAGGTTGCCGGTGGGCTCATCGGCCAGGATGATGGAAGGGTTGTTGACCAAGGCCCGAGCGATAGCCACTCGTTGCTGTTCCCCTCCGGAAAGCTCGTTGGGGTTGTGATTGGCCCGATCCTCCAACCCCACAGCCTCCAGCGCAGCCATGGCCCTCTCTCGCCGGTCTCCTCCCCCGTCATACAGAAGGGGTAGTTCGACGTTGCGAAGTGCTGTAGTACGAGAGAGGAGATTGAAAGTCTGGAAGACGAAGCCGATCTTCCCGTTTCTGATCCCCGCCAGTTCGTCGTCGTCCAATTCACTCACGTCTAAGCCATCCAGGTAGTATGTCCCAGAAGTCGGCTGATCCAGGCAGCCTATGATGTTCATTAAGGTGGATTTCCCAGAACCCGAGGGTCCCATGATGGATATCCATTCCCCCTCTTGAATCTCAAGGTTGACCCCGCGGAGCGCGCGTACCTCCACCTCACCCATTTGGTACACCTTGGTGACATTCTCGATCTTGATCATAGGTCATGCACCTCAATACCCTTGTGCACTCACGCCCGTGCCTACCTCATGCCTGCACGCAGCCGTTCTCTCATGTCCGACCCGGAGATCACCACCTCATCTCCTTCGTCCAAGCCCCTCAGCACCTCGCTGTTGGACTCGTCCTGCAAGCCGATTTCCACCTCCGTGCGCTGGATTTCATCGTCTACTAGCCTCTCCGCATAGAAGAGCCCCGTATCTCTATCCACGGAGATCGCCCTGCTGGCGACAAGGAGCACGTTCTCCTTCTGTTGTGTCACGATAGTGATATTCGCCGTCATGCCAGAGCGAACAGGTACCGCACCAGGGTCGAAGGCCACTCTAACAAGATAGCTCGCTGTCCCCAGTTCCATACTGGCGACTGGGGATATGAAATCCACGTAGCCCGGGAGTTCCTGCTCCGGGAAGGCATCAAAAGTAAGCCTCACCCCCTGCCCCACCTCCACTTGACCAACGTCCACCTCGTCGACTCGGACATCGACATGGAAGGTCGAAGAGTCCATTAGTGTGATCATCGGTGCCCCAGGCGCCACCTGTTCGCTGGCCTGGGCACCGATCAAGGCCACAGTCCCGGCGAAGGGAGCCACGATAGTCGCACCTTCTAGCTGCAGTTGAGCCAGTTCCAGCGAAGCCCGAGCCTGATCCACGCCCACCTGAGCTATGGTCAAATCCTCTGCGCTGGCGCCCTCCAGCACGCTGTCCAACTGGCTCCGGGCCTGAGCCACCGCGGACTCCGCAGCCCGGAGTTCGCTTTCGGTAGGGCCCGCCATGGTGATATTGTAGGCCGCGAGAGCCTGTTCATAGTTGATGGTCGCCTGCTGCAAGGCCACCGAGTAAGGCAAGGCACCTACGCCGCTTACCCATGCATACTGATCATATCGCTCTTGGGCTTCTTGAAGGGCAATCTCAGCCCGCTTCAAATCCGCGCTCGCCACTGTGATCTCATCCCTTGTAGGCCCGTTCCTCAACCGAGCGAGGGCAGCCTCCGCGCTCGCTAGGTTGGAACGAGCGGCCTCTACATCTTGTGGATCAGTGCCGCCTGAGATGCGCGAGAGGTTGGCCTCTGTGTTGATCAAGGCCAATTCAGCCTGGGTCACCGCTAACTCCAGCTCGGCACTTTCCAGTTGAGCCAGGACCTCCCCCTGTTCGACCCGGCCCCCTTCGTGCACCATCAGATGCCCGAGCACGCCTCCGGCTCGGAAGGATAACGTGGTCTGAGCGGCTGGCTCGACCGTTCCGGTGGCGTCGACCGTGGCCTCAATGTCGCCTCGCTCCACGGTCGCCTTCTCCAGATCTTCAGGCACGCCCCCAGCATTCGCGGAACCCTGTTGTAACAACCAGTAGCCCCCCGCTGCCACCGCCACAAGAATTACCGTGATGATAATCGCTCTACGCATATCTTCCGTCCTTGTCTCCCATACAGTATTGCAGAGTACGACTACTTACAGGTGTCTTGCCTTCGGAGCATGAGTCACTCAGACCCGCGTGCCGATCAGCCGCACCACCATGCCTGCCACCGTCGCGTCACATCCGACGACGCCGACAACCAACATCCTCCACCACCATCAGTGCGCCACACGGTTGTGCTGGATTCTGCACCAGATGATGGTCAAGCTACGGCCGTCTACTCCAGGTCAACCCGGTCGGCAGGAGCTTCCTGGATCAGCCTTTCGAACTCCGCCAACCGTTCCAGCGCCTGGCTGATGAACCCAGAGATTGTAGCCCCCGTCACCAAGGTCAAGACCCTCCCGGCCGCGGCCCCAAAGATGAGCAGCCTAGTTCCTGGCTCCAGCCCCATCTCACGGCGAGCCTCGGCCGGGATCACTATTTGGCCTCGATCACTGACGGTGCTAGAACCATACAACTTGCCAGGGAATCCGGACCCCTCATGCTCCATGTTTCCCTCCGCGCCTTCTGCTTGCCGCTTTCTCCAAAGTGCCACAGCGATACGAACCGCCCCGGGTACGAATAGTAAGACATATCGCACTACTCATACCATAAGACCGAGTTCGTACTTTGTCAAATGGGCATCCGATCACAGCGACACGGGGTTGCGAAGCGATGCACAGTCTGGCGGCGGGGGTGCCCGACTCTTCGGCGGACTGGCATCATCCCACCAGCCGGCCACTGGCGAGCATGCCCAGCAGCGTAGGAAAGAGACCTACTAAGCCCGTCACTACCCAGTAGCTGATGATCCCCAGAGCGGTCTTGGCCGTTGTGGCACGGGTGCTAACCGCCAGCCCGATGCCGACCAGCACGAGATGCCAGACCAGGAACGGGTCTATCTGGGTCAGAAGCCCATAGAAGAGATTACCAGCATTCTGCACCTGATCCGCGCTGGATACCAGGAAGGAAAGTCCTCGGTGAAGCGGAAGCTGCCCGTTGATGACGACATAGATGGCCTCAACCACGTTCCGCAGCGCGAACGGTAGCCAGGTCCAGAGGACCAACGTGACCAGCCGTATGTATGGGTTGTCGGTTCCCGAGAGGTAGCTGATGAAGAACAACACTGCCCCTCGGAAGAGCCAGGTCAAGACCAACCCCAGTGTGCCAAGGGTGATGCCGGTGGCGGCCAGGAATAGAGGTGAGGTGAAGGTGGCGATGCTCCCTGCTACCTGCTGCTCCTGATCGCCCGACAACGATGGCATTTGCGACTCGATCTGCTGCTCGGCTTGCTGGCGGCTTACCTCCGATAAGAAAGGAGCGGAAACCGCTACCACGATGATGGAGCTCAGAACGATTACCAAGGCCGGCGCGACCCACAGTGACCACCTGGGCTCCTTCATGACGTACCGCAAGGTCTTCTTCGGTTGATCTATCCAACCGACGAGAGCGCGCCACACTCCCACGTTGTTCTGATTCACTGCGACCTCCTTACTGTCGGTTCATGGAATCGCCTAATGAACGTTCGCCCGTTTTTATCTTGTAGCGCCGAAGCAGTACCCAGTAAGGCTGACGGACGACAACTCGCTGATCCCTCATCTCTTGCCCTGTGAGCTAAGCAGCCGCTCTTCAATCTCTCACCTTGACCTAGTATACCACAAAAGTGCCGGCCACATATTGACCACATGGGGGATTTCGCGATTGGCCAGCCGGCCGATTTCTGTCTAGGCCACGTGGCCAATTCGTGGGGCACCGAGACCACAGTGGTGTTGATCAGAACCAGCGATGTCAATTGGAGCCAGCCGAAGCACCCATCCTCGTTCTTCAGTGTCGTAGCGTCGAACCTTCTTGGACTGGCTTATCCATGCAAAGATACGGTGTGAGTCTCCGCTTCCATCCGCCGTGCTGGTGACCTACCTGACCACTTTCTAGATCAGCTTCGCTCACTATTATGGACTGACTGGACACGATGAAGGTTCATTCGGTCCTCTACTCATTGTCGTGAGCCCAAGTGTTCCAACTCCTGCCTGCCAACAAGAAGCGCGTGGCCTCATGGAGCACCACGCGCTTGTCCGCCACCAGAGTGTGCCGCCTCGGCACTCTACAACTCAGGTAAGGTCCGCTTCAGTACTTCATACTCCTCAAAAGCCCTGCCACACCCCAGCGCTACACTGGCGATGGCCTCATCCGCAACGTAGCAGGGAACGCCGAGCTCCTCCGTAAGAAAACGGTCCATGTTCCGCAGAAGTGATCCCCCGCCAGTCATCACTACTCCCCGATCTATGATGTCGGCAGCCAATTCGGGGGGAGTCTTCTCCAGCACTCCTTTTATCGCTGAGACGATGCTGGCCAGCGGTTCAGCAATCGCTTCCGTGACTTCGGTGGACGAAACGGTGACGATCCTCGGCAACCCGGCAACTATGTCCCGCCCACGGACCTCCATAGTCAGTTCGTCTTCCACAGGCACTGCGCTGCCAATCTCAATCTTTATCTCCTCCGCGGTCTGATCCCCAACCATCAAGTTGTATTTCCGTCTCATGTAGGCAGCGATAGCTTCACTGACCTTGATGCCCGCCACCCGGACGGCGCCACTGACCACGATGTCGTTCATGGCGATCACGGCTGCTTCACTGGTGCCGCCGCCGATATTCACTATGAAGTTACCCGAGGGGGTATCGATAGGCATGCCTGCGCCAAGGGCTGCGGCCAAAGGTTCGGGGATGAGATGAGCCACCTTGGCGCCCGCCTGAATCGCCGCATCGTGGACGGCACGCTTCTCTACCGTGGTCACGCCAATAGGAACACCGATCATTATCTCGGGCTTGAAAAGGCGTACACGCCCAACTATGCCAGAGATGAAGTAACGTAGCATCAGCTCCGTCACCACATAATCGGCGATGACGCCGTCACGGAGAGGAGACAACACCTCTATGCTCTCGGGAGTTCGGCCCACCATGGCCTGAGCCTCCCGGCCCAAGGCCACAATCCTGTTGTCATGGGTCGACAGAGCCACAATGGACGGCTCGAAAAGCACAATTCCCTTGCCCTTGGTCCAAACGAGCACGTTGACCGTGCCCAGATCCACTCCTATTTGCCTGGAGAACATCTATGCTCCTCAGTATGCCGGGCGCATATTAAATCGTCCCGGCTACGCCTCTTCTCTGGGCATCTCCATTTCGGGTCGACGTTTCCTTCGACGCGCCACCTTTAACCGTACCCTGGACCGACGCAGTGCAGCCTGCAACCGTGCCATATCCAGACCATCCGGCCTCTCGCGATATCGCCTCTCAGCTCGCTCCCTCGCCGCCTCGGCTCGCGCCAAGTCTATCTCCTCGGCATATTCCGCTACGTCAGCCATCACGATGACCTTGTTCGCCAACACCTCCAAGAACCCACCATGCACGGCAAAGGACTCCTCTTCCGTGCCCTTCCTGATCCTCAACTCCCCAATGCCCAGTGCCGTCAGAAGCGGCGCATGGTTCGGAAGTATTCCCAGCTCCCCGTCGGCCCCTGGGGCGATCACCATGTCCACCTCATCATCGCTGTATACGATCCGTTCAGGGCTGACCAGTTCAAACTTCAGTTTGGCCATCCAGCTTCCCCTTACTCTGACGCGGCCTCTTCTTCAGGCTCCGCATACACCGGTAGCTCCGGCCCACCCGCCAACTCGCGGGCCTTCTCCACGGCCTCGTCTATGGTGCCCACCATGAAGAAGGCACCCTCGGGCACGTCGTCGTGCTTCCCCTCCAGGATCTCCCTGAACCCACGCACCGTATCCTTGATGGGCACGTACACCCCCGACCGGCCCGTAAACGCTTCCGCCACAAACATCGGCTGCGAGAGAAATCGCTGAATCTTGCGCGCCCTCACTACCGTCAGCTTGTCCTCCTCGCTCAATTCCTCTACTCCCAGGATGGCGATCACATCGCTCAAGTCCCTATATCTCTGCAGCGTCCGCTGGACCTCCCTAGCCACCCGGTAATGCTCCTCTCCCACGATATTGGGATCCAGTATCCGAGAGGTCGAAGCCAATGGGTCGACTGCAGGGTACAGGCCCTGCTCCGAGATAGACCGGTCCAGCGCTATGGTGGCATCCAGGTGAGCAAACGTCGCCACAGGCGCTGGGTCAGAGTAGTCGTCGGCCGGCACGAATATAGCCTGCAACGACGTGATGGATCCTCGCTTCGTCGACGTGATCCTTTCCTGCAGCTCCCCCATCTCAGTTCCTAACGTAGGCTGGTACCCCACCGCGCTGGGCATCCGCCCCATGAGCGCCGACACCTCTGAGCCCGACATCACGAAGCGGAAGATGTTGTCGATGAACAACAACACGTCCTTCCCTTGATCGCGGAAGTGCTCGCAAATAGTCAGCCCGGTCAACCCCACCCGGAGTCGCACGCCAGGAGGTTCGTTCATTTGACCGAAGATCAACGCCACCTTGTCCAGAACCCCAGACTCCTGCAACTCATACCACAGGTCGTTCCCCTCGCGGGAACGCTCTCCAATGCCGCAGAAAACGGATACACCACCATGTTCCGTGGCGATGGTGTGGATGAGCTCCATGATGATCACGGTCTTGCCCACGCCCGCGCCGCCAAACACACCCGTTTTGCCCCCCTTGGTGAAGGGCGCGACCAAGTCAATCACCTTCAGGCCAGTCTCGAAAACCTCTGTGCTGGTGCTTTGCTCCTCGAAACTGGGTGGTGCCTGGTGGATCGGCCGCCGCTGCTCCGCTTCGACGGGGCCACGACGATCAATGGGCTCCCCCAAAACGTTGAGCAACCGTCCCAGAGTGGCATCTCCCACAGGCACCGTTATTGGTGCACCTGTGGCGACAGCATTCATACCTCGCCGCAGGCCATCGGTGGAATCCATGGCTAGGCAGCGCACCCAATCATGCCCCAAGTGCTGCTGCACCTCCAATACCAGCTTCCCCTCGCCATCTCGCTCGATTTCCACTGCGTCATATATCTCAGGAAGCTGTTCGGGGGGGAACTCGATGTCCACCACCGGACCGATCACCTGAACGATTCTCCCGCGGACGCTCTCCACCATGCCTATTTCATCCTCCCGGCTATAATTGTCCCACCAACAATCGTCCGATCAAGCCATTGCTCGCGCTTTGGCCAGTGCCTCCGCGCCTCCTGCGATGTCCAGCAACTCCTTCGTGATCGCTTCCTGGCGAGCCCGGTTGTAGTTCAGCGTCAAGTCGTCCACGAGTGCTCCCGCGTTCTCCGTCGCCGCGCGCATGGCCACCATCCGCGCCGAATGCTCGCTCGCCTGAGCATCCAGGATGGCCTGGTAGATCTGCAACACCGTAAACCCCTCCAGAACCTCCCCCAAGACTGCTTGGGGATCCGGCTCGATGATGTACTCCACAGCGTAGCCCTCTCTCTCCACCACCGCCGGTTCGATAGGCAATAGCTGTCTGGCTACGGGTCGCTGCACCATCGTGTTCACGAAGTGGGCATAAACCAGGTGCAGTTGATCAAAAGTCCCGCTGAGGAAATCATCTATGCCCAGTCGGGCGATGGGAGTTATCTCGGTCAACGGCGGCTGGTCCGGAAGGCCCGTGAACTCAGCATAGACATCCGCGCCGTAGCGCATCATGAAATCACGACCTTTCCGTCCCGCCGTGATCAGTCTTACCGGGGCCGGCTGTCGGTCTATGAAATGAATCGCTTCCCGAATGACATTGGTAGGCAGCCCGCCGCACAGTCCCCGATCTGGAGTGATCAGAATCATGCCAATGGTTCTCAGCTCACGGCGCTCCACCAGCGGGTGCAAGAGTTCCCCCGCGCCTGCCCGTTGGCTGGCGAGATAAGTGAGAATCTCCCACGCCCTCTCGGCATACGGACGGGAAGCCAAGGTTCGCTCTTGAGCCCTCCGCATCTTGGAGGCGGCCACGGCCTCCATGGCACGGGTCACCTGACCGATATTCCTTACACTGCGGATACGCCTCCGTATCTCACGCGCTGTGGCCAAACTGACTCCCTCCTAATCGCCGGTTTAGCAACTCGCCACAAACCGCCGGCCATCCGAGCCCAGAGCACCTGGCGGCTAGTATGAGATAGACTCCTGATATTCGAGAATGACCTCACAGAGCCTGTTCTCCGTCTCCTGATCTAGCTGCTCAGTCTCCGTGATGCGGCGCCCAATCTCTGGATGCACCGAATCCATGAAGCGCAGGAATCCTGCCGCCCATTCCATCATCTTCTCGATCGGAACATCATCCGCATAATCGTGCGTGACGGCGTAGATGAGCATCACTTGCTGATCCAGAGGCACCGGCTCGTACTGGGGCTGCTTCAGGATCTCGGTCAACCGCTGGCCTCGCTCCAACTGATCCCTTGTGGCCTTGTCCAGGTCAGACCCAAACTGGGCAAAAGCGGCCAATTCGCGGAACTGAGCGAGTTCCAATTTCAGCTTGCCCGCGACGTCTTTCATGGCCCTGGTCTGCGCTTTGCCGCCCACTCGAGACACCGAGAGACCCACGTTGATGGCCGGTCGAATCCCGGCATAGAACAGATCGCTCTCCAGATAAAGCTGTCCATCGGTGATAGAGATGACATTGGTGGGTATGTAGGTTGTGATGTCGCCCAACTGGGTCTCGATGATGGGCAAAGCCGTCAGGCTACCGCCCCCAAACTCAGGGTGCATCTTCGCCGCCCTCTCCAGGAGACGGGAATGTAGGTAGAACACATCGCCAGGATAGGCCTCTCGCCCAGGCGGGCGGCGCAAGAGTAGCGATACCTGCCGATAGGCCCAGGCGTGCTTGGTGAGATCATCGTAGATTATCAAGGCATCCTTGCCCCGCTCCATGAACTCCTCGCCCATGGCGCAACCGGCGTACGGCGCAA
>CAZBJW010000006.1:0-52899 GCA_964492135.1 uncultured Anaerolineales bacterium | reverse complement strand
GGCATTGGATGATCTGAGCTCCGGAGATCCATCTGGCCTCGACAGTGCCGTCTCCTTCACTCGAGGGGATGTACGTGATATCCCCAAGTTATGGACCCTCCTCCGAGACGTGGAGGTCGTATTCCATCTGGCGGCGCGGGTATCGGTCTCGGAATCGATACTGTACCCGGTCGAGTACAACGAGGTGAACGTGGGCGGAACTGTCGCCCTGATGACCGCAGCCCGGGATGCCGGCGTCGGCCGGGTCGTTCTAGCGTCCTCGGGAACCGTTTACGGCGAGCAGGAGGAGCAACCCGTGAAGGAAACGGCCACCGTCCGCCCCCCGAACCCCTATGCCGTGACCAAGATTGCGTCCGAGTATTACCTCTCCGCCCTCGGTGCTCTGTACGACATCGAGGTGGTCATGCTCCGCATCTTCAACGCTTATGGACCGGAACAGCGGGTGCCCCCCTCACATCCACCAGTGATCCCACACTTCGTTAGCCAAGCTCTGACTGGAAGTACGCCGATCATCTTCGGCAGCGGCAAGCAGACTCGAGATTTCATCTACATCAGCGACGTCGTCAGCGCGCTCGTCACCGCGGGACTCTCAGACAAGGTTAATGGCCTCATCATCAACATTGGCTCGGGCGAAGAGGTCACCATCAACGAGTTGCTGAAGAACATCGAGAATCTCCTGGGCAAGAGAGTGTTGTCCCTCCACAACCCAACCCAAAGCGGTGGAGTGTCCCGTCTGGTCGCGGAGACCAGCCAGGCCAGGAAAGTGTTGGGTTTCGAGGCGAAGGTAAGCATAGATGAGGGGCTGCGCCTGATGCTCTCCCACTATGAAAAGATCAACTCATCCACTGCCAGCGTCCGGACTTGATGGAGGCTCGACCGAAGCTGAAAGCTCCAGGCAAGGCTTCTCCGAAGCCCTTCTCAGCGGACGAAGTCCATAGGTAGACCGGATCGACCATGCAAACCAAACTGGGCATGTTCTGCGAACGACTCATCGAGGCCGGCTGGCTGGCTGCGGCGATCGTCGTGCCCTTGTTCTTCAACGTCTACAGCAGCCGGGTGTTCGAGCCTGACAAGCTGACCATCCTGCGTTCCATTGCATTGGTAATGATCGTAGCGTGGGTTGTGAAGCTGGTGGAGGAGCAGCTTGGCAGAAGCAGTAGCCCGCGGGCGAGAGAGGCTACAGGACTACTGGCCTTCGTTCGCCTGCCCCTGGTGATTCCCACCCTGATAATGGTCGGGGTCTACATCCTCACCACCATCACCTCAGTTGTTCCCAGAGTGAGCTTCTGGGGATCCTATCAGCGTCTGCAAGGCACTTATACCTTCCTGTCCTATGTGGTAATCTTCATGCTCATGCTGAGCACGCTTCGCTCGCGTCAGCAGTTGGAACGTTTGCTAACCATCATTATCATCACCAGCTTCCCCATCAGTCTCTACGGCATCATCCAGCATTTCCAACTGGACCCCTTGCCGTGGGGCGGCGACGTCACGGCTCGGGTGGCGTCGAACATGGGTAATGCCATCTTTGTTGCGGCCTACCTGATCATGGTTGTCCCGGTTTCGATGGCCCGGTTCATAATCAACCTTCGATCCTTCGACACGCCGAGGGCAATCCCCCAAGAGGGAAGGACCAGCCCCTCGCAACTCTCCAACACCCTCGGCTATATGGTGATCTTTGCTCTCCAGGCTCTGTGTCTGGCATATATCTTCGCCTATCAACTCTTCTTCCTTTCCGATGCTAGGCATGTGGCCGGCGGGGCGACCTATTATCTTCTTCTGGCCAGCAGCTTGTTGGCATCTCTGTTGATGGTGATATTCTCCCTCTTCATTGCCAAGAGGAGACGGTTGCCACCGGCCGCGTGGACCGCGGCACATGTCATGCTATTCGCAGGCCAATCCCTGTCGCTGTCCTACTTTTTGCTCCTGATCTTTCGGTTAAACTACGTGGTTCTAACCGGTGGCGTGTTCGCCGAATTCGTGGCTTTGGGCGCCTTGATGCTTCTCTTCGTGGTCTCCTTCTGGTTCACGTTTCGTGAGGAAGCCGTTGCTTCCCATTTGCTGGGGGTTCTGTATGGCTTCATCCTTACCATTCAGCTCGTGTGCATCTTCTTCACCAAGAGCCGCGGACCCTGGATCGGCCTGCTGGTAGGGTTGTTCGTCTTCATCTTCATCCTCGGCGTGAGACGCAGGCTTACATGGCTCTGGGCTGGAGCCGCAGCGGTAGCCGTGGCCGGCATCGTGTTCCTGGCGCTGCTGAACGTGCCCACCAGTCCTCTGGGCCCTCTGCGAAACATCCCCTACATCGGGCGCCTGGGCACAGTCTTCGAGACAGACACTGGCACGGGCAGGGTGCGAGTCCTCATCTGGGAAGGAGTCCTCGATCTAATTGGCCGACATGAACCAATAGGCCTGCCCCCGGACAACTTAGACACTTTGAACATCATGCGGCCACTGGTAGGCTATGGGCCAGAATCGATGTACGTCGCCTACAACAGATTCTACCCGCCCGATTTGGCCCACTACGAGGCTCGCAACGCCTCTCCGGATCGCTCTCACAACGAAACCTTCGACGCCCTGGCGATGACGGGGTGGATAGGCTTCCTTGCTTACATGTTCCTATTTGGCAGTCTCTTCTATTACAGCCTGAAATGCCTCGGATTCGCCCGAGATTGGAGACAGCGGAACATCTATGTCGTGTTGTGGGTCTTGGGTGGAGTATCCTTCGCCGTCGGAACTCGACTATTGGAGGGCACTTGGCGGTTCTCAGGTGTGGCTCTGGCGATGGGTATCAGCTTCGGCTTCCTCGCTTATCTTGTTATCCACGCCCTCTTTCTGTCTCCCCAGGAGGAGGAACTCAGACTCTCATCGAGAGATCAAATCTTGCTCATCGCCCTGTTTTCCGCCATCGCCGCTCACTTCATCGAAATCCACTTGGGAATCGCCATCGCCGCCACCCGCACCTACTTCTGGGCCTACTCAGCCCTGATGGTGATCGTGGGCCTGTCCTTGTGGCACGAGCCGGCGGCCGAAACAGTTGTTGACGTCTCAGATCAACCTTCCAACCCTCCCAGCAGATCCCACAGAAGTCGGCAACGCAGGAGGCCCCGAAGAAGAGAACGGCGAGGCATCCCAGGGATTGCCCTTTGGAGAGAAATTGCTGACCTGGTACCGCTTTCCATCTTGATGGGACTGATCATGGCCACCCTGGGCTTCGACGTAGTCATCGCCAACTCCGACCCAGCCGCCACAGGGTTCAGTATTCCCTGGTTGCTGGCGCTGACCTGGCTCTCGGGTGGGACCATCATCATGTTCGAAAGGCGGAGAGGAGCGCCGGAGGCATCTCAAGGCAGGCTACTTCTGTCCCTCGCGACATACGTCCTCGTCAGCCTGCTCATCTTCATCCCCTTCATGCTTCTCCACCACAGCATAGTGAGTTCTCAAACCGAAATAAAGAACATCGACGATGTGGTAGGCTACTCTCAACTGCTCTCCAACACCATTGTCCTCTACTATGCCACTGTCTTCACGTGCGTCTTCCTCGTTGCTTTGGCCCTCACCGCAGAGAATGGGCTTCCGAGAACGGTTGTCCACTGGCCGAGCGTGGCAATCCTTATCGTCTTGATGGCTGGCGCCACCGTTCTCATACTCAGAACCAACGTTGACGTTGTGAGGGCTGACATCCACTACAAACAAGGGCTGAATTGGGACGAGGCCCAACAATGGGATGCCAGCATAGCCCTCTACGAGGAGAGCATACGTCTGGCACCTGCGCAGGACTGGTACCATCTCTTCTTGGCGCGAGCCATCCTGGAAAAAGCCAGGACGCTGGGAGCTCAAGAAGAGCGAATCGACTTCCAACCCGCTGCCATCGAGGATTTCCTGCGTCTAGCCCCTCGAGAAGTCGCTGCCCTCAGCACCGATGGCCTCTTCAACAGCAGCTTGGTAGTGTTGAACAGGGCCAGAGAACTCAACCTGCTGAACACCGATCACTCAGCCAACCTGGGCCGCATGTACCGCTTGTGGGCTGAGTCCACCACAGATCCCGAGGCCTTACAGCGGAGATGGGAGCAGGCGGTGAGGTACTACGAGGATGCCACCACCCTGAGCCCACACAACGCTGCCCTGTTCAACGAGTGGGGACTGGTCTACTTCATCGTCGGAAGATACGAGGAGGCCATCGCGAAGTACCAGCAGTCTCTGGCCCTTGATAACCAATTTGCACAGACCTATATCTTGCTGGCAGACGCGTACACGATGCAGGGCAACACGGATGCAGCAGGGGAGGCCTACCAGAAGGTCTTGGAGATCAGTCCGACGGAGGTCACGCCTCGCGTTCAACTCTGCACTTTCCTGGCCCAAGAGGGGAAACTGGAGGAGGCCGTCGAGCAATGTCAAAGGGCCATAGAACTCGCTCCAAACAACTACCAGGCGCACCGCAACCTGGCCATTATCTACCGGGATCTGGTACGCAACGAAGAGGCTTTGGAACAAGCGCTGATCGCCCGGGAGCTAGCAAGCCAGGAGGAGAGGCCTGCCTGGGATAGCTTCATCGCCCAACTAGAGGATTTGAATCGTTGATCAACCTACTCCTCATCTTTGCCAGCGCACTGTTCCTGGTTCTCGGTACCACGCCCGTCCTTCGCCGGCTGGCCAACGGGTTGGGGATCGTCGATCAACCCCATGCTCGCAAACTCCACCAAGCCCCGGTACCGCTGCTGGGTGGCATCGCTATCTATGTGGCTTTCATCGCTGCTCTACTGCTTTTCGGGGAGCGGTGGGTGCTTTCCCAGTTGATCAGCATTCTGGTCGGCGCCACCATAGTCTCCTTCCTGGGTATCTGGGACGACCGCTGGGGTGTGCGCCCCATACTGAAGCTCCCGGGCCAGGCGATAGCGGCTGGGATCGTGATCGTTTCTGGCGTCCAGGTGAGTTTCCTGCCCTATTCCGGTCTCAATCTGGCGATTACTTTCCTCTGGATACTGGGCATTACCAATGCCTTGAACTTGCTAGACAATATGGACGGGCTCTCTGGGGGGGTAGGAGCTGCTGCCGCTGGCCTCTTCCTCTGGTTCGCCGCCGTGAACGGACAGTATCTGGTGGCCAGCATGGCGGCCGCCCTCATGGGAGCCTGCATCGGCTTCCTGTATTACAACTTCAATCCGGCTACCATCTTCATGGGCGATGCGGGGAGCATGTTCCTGGGCTTCATCCTGGCGGTTGTGGGCATCAAGCTCCGATTCCCGGGCCGACCAGCCATGGTGACCTGGATGATCCCGGTGGTAGTGTTGGGCCTGCCCACCTTCGACACGACACTGGTGGTTATCTCACGTCTGCGTCGGGGTATGAACCCCCTCACCCATCCCGGCAAAGACCACCTCTCGCATCGTCTGGTAGCGATGGGTCTGTCTCAGAGACAGGCAGTCGTGTTCCTTTATCTCGTCTGCTGTGCTTTGGGACTCGCCGCCTTCTTCATCATGGTGGCCGATCCGTTGCCAGCGTACCTGTTGGGAGCGGCGTTGCTGGTAGTGGGGCTGATAAGTCTGATCGTCCTGGAAAGGGTGCCGCTGGGTGGAGGGCAAGATGGACCTAGAACATAAGATCAAACAGAGGGAAGCTCGCATCTGCGTGATCGGCCTGGGATACGTGGGACTGCCCTTAGCGGTAGAGTTCGCGCGCCTGGGGTTCTCTGTGACAGGGCTGGATGTGGATGAGACAAAGGTGACGGCCATCAATGAAAGTCAAAGCTACATTCAGGACGTCGATGGCGCTGACGTGGCACAGGTAGTACAGGCAGGGCATCTGAGCGCCACTGGTGATTATGACGCGCTCCAGGATGTGGACGTCATCTTCATCTGCGTCCCTACCCCATTCACCAAGACCAAGACCCCCGACCTGTCCTACGTGGTGGCGGCCACTCAGGAGATAGCGCCGCGCCTGAAGCAGGGGCAACTGATCATCCTGCAGAGCACCACGCACCCTGGCACGACGGAGGAAGATGTCTTGCCCATTCTGGAGAGCTCAGGGCTGCTGGCGGGCCAGGATTTCCACCTCGCTTTCTCGCCGGAACGCGTTAACCCTGGAGACAGGAAATACACTGTCACAAACACTCCCAAAGTGGTGGGCGGGGTTTCTCCCCGCTGCGGAGAGTTGGCCCAGCAATTGCTTCATCATTTGATGCCCGAGGTGCATCTCGTATCCTCACCTCGGGCTGCCGAGATGACGAAGCTGCTGGAGAACATCTACCGCAGCGTCAACATCGCCCTCATCAACGAGTTGGCGAAGCTTAGCGAACGAATGGGTATCGACATCTGGGAGGTTATCAAAGCCGCCTCAACTAAGCCCTTCGGCTTCATGCCCTTCTATCCAGGGCCAGGCGTGGGGGGACACTGTGTGCCCGTGGATCCCTACTATCTGTTCTGGAAAGCCCGAGAATACGACTTCTACCCCCGATTCATCGAGCTGGCAGCCGAGCTGAACCAGAGCATGCCCTACCACGTTCTGACCAAGATAACTGAGGCTCTCAACACTCGTGGCAAGACGCTGCAGCGCGCCAAGGTGCTCGTGCTGGGAGTCTCTTTCAAGCCCGATGTTGACGATGCCCGTAACTCCCCGGCACAGCGTGTCATAGAACTGCTGCTGGGTGGAGGAGCCGAGGTCTGCTATAACGACCCCCACATACCCCAGTTCGCCGTGGGGAGGGACGTGTTCTACCCAGCGGAAACCACTTTGAACTC
Source organism: uncultured Anaerolineales bacterium (assembly GCA_964492135.1). GTDB lineage: Bacteria > Chloroflexota > Anaerolineae > UBA7937 > B3-Chlor > CAYGAW01. Next base: position 46,165 of record CAZBJW010000006.1, on the reverse strand, counting down.
CACCCCTTTGACGCAAGACCTCCTGGAGAGCCAAGATTGCGTCGTGATCGCGGCGGGCCATACCTCCTACGACTATGATTGGATTGTGGCGCACGCGCCTCTGGTCATCGACACCATGAACGCAACCTCAGGGGTGAAGACTCACCGGGAGAAAGTCTTCCGCATCGGTGCCCCCTCACCTGGATAAGGCGCCCATGATCTATCCATCGGTGGCTACTCTAGTCCGCCAAGTGGCAGATGACAACACGTCGGGCTCCGTCGAGTTGACCACGAAGGGTGCGGAAGCGCTATGCCTCTTCGCCGACGAGACCACCGCTCAAGACCTGCATCGGTTCCTCTCGGAATTCATGGCCGTAGGGCGAGCGTTGATTCGGGCCCAGCTCTCCATGGCGCCACTCTTCAATCTGGTGAACTCCGTGCTGTCGAGCCTGGACGCGGCGGAGAATGTGGATGAGGGCAGGCGGATTGCTAGAGCTGCAGCCCGAGCATTCGCCGCAGACCTCAAGGTCAGGGGTGAGAAGATTGCGGTGGAAGCTTTTCCTCTCATCTTCGACGGCGCCACGGTCATGACGCACTCCCGGAGTTCCACAGTGTTGAGAACTCTCTCGCTGGCCAGGGCGAGGGGTCACAGCTTCGCCATCTTGTGCACCGAATCCAGGCCCATATACGAAGGGCGAGAGCTAGCCAGACAACTGGCGCAACGGGGCATCGATGTCACGTTGGTGACAGACGCCGCTGTGGCCCACTTCATGAGCCACGTTGACCTGGTGATGGTGGGAGCTGACAGTCTCTCCAGACAGGGACTGGTGAACAAGATGGGCACCCATGCCCTCGCACTGGCGGCGAGAGCCGACGGAATCCCCCTGTACGCTCTGTGCGGGACCGAGAAGTTCTTGCCTTCGGACTACCCTCATCTGGAGATCGAGTCCAAGGATCCCCGGGAGGTGTGGGAAGGCTATCCGGAAGGGGTCACGGTGCTCAACTACTACTTCGACCTGACGCCTCTAGAATTGGTCAGCGGCGTGGTGACGGAAAAGGGCCTGCTCGAGCACGCTGAAATCTGCAAGATGCTGCGCGAGTTAGAGACACACAAGCTGCTCGTCTGATTGAGACCACGCGAAAAGGAAGGCCCAGACATGACAGAGCAAGTCAAAGTCGAGATCATAGCCGTGGGCAACGAGTTGCTCCTGGGCGATGTGCTGGATACCAACAGCAACTGGCTATGCAAGAGAATCACGGGCATTGGTGGTCTGGTGACCAGAGCGGCGATGGTCAGAGACGAGCACGACGCCATTGTCGCCGAGATCAAATCAGGACTGGAGAGAGGGCCGCAGCTAATCATCACCACGGGAGGCCTGGGGCCCACCAGCGATGACATCACCCTTCAAGCAGTGGCTGAGGCCACCGCCCGGCCTCTCCACCTGGACCCAGAGGCACGGTCCATGGTGCAGGCGAGGTACGAAGACCTGGCGGAGAAGGGGTACGTCGAGGATGCTGCCCTAACGGTGGCCAGGGAGAAAATGGCTTACCTGCCTCAAGGGGCAAAGCCTGTGGCCAATCCAGTGGGGGCGGCCCCGGCGGCCATCCTGGAAATGGGGGAAACGGCTCTCATCTCACTCCCAGGCGTGCCCGAGGAGTTGAAGGGTATCTACGAGGAAAGCTTGCAGCCGACTCTGAAGGCGATATTCGGTGACAGTTACTACGACGAGAAGGCCGTCGTCGCCCACTGCGGGGACGAGTCGATGTTGGCTCCCATTCTCAAAGAGGTAGTCGAGGCACACCCACACGTCTACGTCAAGTCCCGCGCCAGGCGCTTCGGCCCAGAGGTAAAGATCCTCATCACCCTCTCTTCCGCTGGCGAGGACATAGAGGAAGTCAAGCGCAGAATAGACCATGTCTCAGAACATCTCGCCATGGCTCTGACAAAAGCGGGAATCGGAGTCGAAGCAGAGCACAAGATGTGATCCTACTTGGCGGCAATGGACGTGGCACCATGACTCAGTTCAGAATCGCCGCCTGACCCGTGCCTCCATCATCCGCTTGGAGGCTTGCCGAACCCAAGGGGTGTGCATGTGGGTAGGTTGCCCATACCGCCCGTCTCGCGTCGGCGCTCCTCTCGGCCCACGACGCTTATCAATGTCTTTGCGAGGTCGTGTACGATAAGTTGGCAACTTGTCCTACGGTTGCGTCTCCACCTCCGCTCTGCGCACTCGCTCGTAGTCCCTGCGGAGTCGGATTAACTCAGCCCGGCTCACCGGCTGGTCACCGTAGTGGACCTGCATGTAGGCGGCTGTGATCTGGCTCAGGGCGTCCTGGTGCCCGCCGAAAGCATGGCTCAAGATGGGTAGATAGTCATCCGGGGGCTGAGCTGGATGCCGGGGATAGCCTCGCTGCCCAGCCAGCCGGCAGAGGTTAGCGTACATGTTCTGGACGGAGATGGCAGCCAGCAACTGCCGACCGAAGCCGAAGCGCCTCACCAGCCGTGCCTTCTCCCGCAGCCAGGCCATGCCGCGACCGAGGGTACTACCACCCAGGGTGATCTCTTCTTCGCTCTCCTCTTCGGTTTCGTCCCGATCCCTTCGTGAGCGAATCCTTTCCAAAGAAAGAATCACAATACCCAGCATGACCAGGATCCCCAGCAAGACCCCGGCGTACCGCAGTCCGGTCAAGAACCAGGGTGGTAGCTCGAGACCGGCGCCACCAGGGCGCTGTGCTAGCGAGAGCAAGGCCTCAATGCGCTCCCTGAGGGCCTCCAGGATGGCCAAATCCACACCGCCCAGCACTCGCCTCAGCAGCCATTCCAGCGCGGTCAGGACAATCTGTATCAGCCAGACAAGCACCTGCACCAGCGGCTGCGCCAGAACCCCTAACGCCTGCCAAACTGGCCCCAGCGCAGCCACGGCCGCCCTGATCCTGTCTGGTGTATACAGAAGTGCCAGTCCCGCCATTGCCCCCACCGTCAGGGCGATGGTCAGCAAGAGTTGGATCAGCCTCCGCCCGGGCAATGACTTCCCGACACTTCCGCCAGCAGTCGCCTTTTCACGAATGCGGGCCATAGCCACCGCCGTCAATCCCAGCGCCAGGTATAGCCAGAACAGGCTCGTCACCTCATAGCCGGTGACACGGTTGAGCAGGCCACCTCCCAAGAGGAAGAGGAGAATCCCCAGACGAAAACTGACTCCCACGCTAAAGAAATCCAGCTGCCGGCTGGTCGCAGTCGTAGCCCTCTGCCACAGCAACAGGTTGGTGAGTATTAACACCAATTCCGGCCGCAGTCCCAGGTGGAAGTTGAACAAAGCGCGAAAGGTGCCCGGCAGCCAGCCGAAATCGCCAAGCGGACTGCCCCAGTACAGCCAGATGCGCACCAGGATGAGGGTACTCACCACCACCAATGCGACCACCGCCAACTCATAACGAGGTGACTCAAGTTCGCGCCGGTTCATCAGCTCCAGCCCGAGGACCCACACCAGCAGTACGGCGAGAAGCCGGCCAAATGCAGCCATGGGCGACCACTCCAAGCCTTGCTGGTGGAAGAGCAGGGCGACAAACGGCGTGATCCACGCTATCTCCATGCCCGCCAGGCAGAAGTAGATCAGCCCCCGACGGTGACCGGAAAGCAGCATCAGGCCTTCACTTCCTCCGGGGCGATAAGATCGTCCACCAGGTGGGGCAGATGATAGACCAGGATGCCAGGCAGTTCGCGAGTGGGCGGCTCTTCGGCCAGGGTAAAGAGCACCACTTCCCGCCCCGCCTCTTCCAGGTCCATCAGAGCCGCCAGCAGATCGTCGTGGGCGATAGCCGTCACCACGAGCAAGGTAGCTCCCCATGGCAACTTGGGGGATTCGCGCAGGAGCATCTGTTCGATGGGCATAGATGCAAAAGTGGTGACGCCTGCCAAGGTCTCCAGAATGTGTAGCAACTGGTTGGGGTTACGCCCCGGCAGAAGGCGCAGCGGCTGATCACTCCCCGGCAAGACCCCGTTGGAGATCAGGCCTACGGGCAAACGAAGCTCCACGCACAAAGCAGCCAGGCTGCTGGCCACGCTGATTACCCTCTCCGTTAGTTCGGGAATACTCCCCTGCCAGTGTCGGGGCAGCGTCGTGACGTTGAGGAAGATCAGCATCTGCGGCTCCTCGCTGGGTTCGTAGACCCGGCTCAGGAGTTCTTGATGGCGGGCGGTGGCCTTCCAATGCACCCGCCGCAGGCCGTCGCTGGGCCGCCATTCACGCACCCCCATAGTGCGTAAGGGATCCTCGAAGAGGCGATTCCGAGTTCCGCGCGCGCCGAAAGGGTTCTTGGCTGGCAGCCGCAACTCGGCCACCGAGTAGATCCGAGGGTAGACGATGAGATGGTCTTGCTCGGTCCCCATGGCCTTACGGCAGAAGAAGCCGAAGCCGTCGCCAGTGCTGATGGTAGCGGGGCCATAGGAATGGTAGCCACGCTCAGTACATTCGATGGTGAAGCGACGTTTGAGCCCTTGAAACGCGCCAGGCATCCAGAAAGTGCGGAACTCACCCAGGTGGCTGGCGCGATTGGGTACCACCTGGGCTCCATCCACTGGCAAGTCCGCCGGGAAGACATCCAGTATCTCCAGCCACGTGAGGGGCAGGAACTTCTGATTGCGCACTTCCAGGGTAAGCTCGATGGCTTCGCCCTGGAATGCTCGCATCTCGCTCAAATGTCGGTGGTAGTGCAGGCCAAAGAGGCTAAGTTGGTTCCACAGCCAGCTGACTATGGTGACCCCAAAGAGACCGAAGGCCACCACCATTAGAAACTGGTTGCTCAGAACGACGCCCACCAGAGTCAACAGCAGGCCCAACATCACCCAGGCCTCGCTGAACTGGGTGTCCTTCTCCAAGTCCAGATAGCGTTCCCCGCGCACCTCCTTCAGGATGCGCTCGAAGGGGCTGAGGGGTTCTGGCTCCTCGCTGGGCAAGCCCTCCGGGGGCTTTCTCTCGCGCCGCCGGTCGGCCTCAAGTAGCTCTGCCTGACTCTTCATCCCAGGTCACTCTGCCACGGGCACAGGAACCGTTCCCACGATCTCGGACACCACCTGGGCGGGGGTGCGACCCCGCAGTCGAATCCGCGGGCTGATGTGCAGCCGGTGAGTCAGAACAGGAGCACAGAGATACTGCACGTCGCTGGGGATCACGAAGCTTCGTCCCCGCAGCGCGGCCAGAGCCTGGCTCGACTTGAATAGGGCCAAGGTACCCCTCGGGGACACCCCCAGATCTACCGCCTCATGCTCTCGGGTGGTCCGGACCACGTGCACTATGTACTGGCGCACGTCGGTGCTGATGTGAATCTCCCTCACGTCACCCTGCAGCTTGAGCACATCTTCACCTGATGCCACCGCTTGCAGTTCCTCGAACGGGTCATCCCGCTGATAAGTCAGCAGAATCTCCTCTTCTTCGGATTCGGTGGGGTATCCCAGAGCAAGCTGCATCAGGAAGCGGTCCATTTGGGCCTCGGGGAGGGGAAAGGTGCCTTCCAACTCGATGGGGTTCTGAGTGGCCATGACCATGAAGGGGCGGGGCACGGGATATGTGTGGCCATCCACAGTGATCTGGCGCTCCTGCATGGCCTCCAGCATACTCGATTGAGTGCGCGGCGTGGCACGGTTGATCTCATCGCCCAGGAGCACCTGGCTCAATATGGGACCAGGACGAAACTCGAACTCCTGGCTCTTCTGATTGTAGTAATTGATGCCGGTTACATCACTGGGCAGCAGGTCAGGGGTGAACTGGATGCGGGCGAAGGTGCAGCCGACACTGCGCGCCAGAGCCTTGGCCAGCGTCGTCTTGCCTATGCCGGGCACGTCTTCCAGCAGAACATGTCCCTCGGTCAAGAGAGCGACCAGTAGTAGCTCCGTCACGTCCTCCTTGCCGATGATGACCCGGGCCACATTCCCCTGCATGGCCTCGGCGAATTGGGTGAAATCCATGGACCCTCCTCAACCACGTCGACAGCGAAGAATGCGCCGATGGGCACCACCGAGGCGACCAAACCTCATTAGCCTGGCCCATCGCCTGTGAGGTCTCCGTCTGTGGAAACTCCTTCCCCACCTGCATTATAGCCGACTTTGCGACTGTGTTCCACCGAGCTCTCGCTGATCCTCATTGGCTCACAAGCCAAGTGGAACTGAGCCGTCGTGCAATCCCCATTATTGAACACCGCCAGCTTACACAGGAGGTTCACACCTTTTCCGGGGAAACGCGGAGGGAGGCCCGGGAATAGTTTTCCACGCCATTGAGGTAGCGCCGTCCGTAGGGCCTTGGTGTGCTACTTCTAAGGTCAGGGGCAGCGATGGTTTCGGTCTGGCTTGACCTTTCAGTCCACGATGGAGATCAACAGCTCCACCATGGACTGCAGGACATTGACGTAGAAATTGCCGCCCAGATCGCGGAGTATCTGGAAAGGAAGGCCCGGGGCCCCGAAGAAGGGTCGCAAGGTCCAGGCCATCTGGGTGCCCACGAATCCGTAGACGAAGATCCAGATCCACAATATGAGGTTCCGGATGCCCAGGCCCTGGCCCCTGTGCACGTGCTTCATCCCCTGCCACAGGAAGCTCAGGCCCGCTATGCCAGTGACGGCGAGGATGCCAACGTTGAGTAGCTTGTAGAACTGATAGTTGGGCGCGGTGAGCCAAAAGAAAAGGGCGATGGGCGCAAACGAGAGAGTCAGCACGGCGGTCACAGCGATGGCAGTCATGATGAGGGCGAAGGTCTGGGCGAGGGTCAGCCGGGAGCCGAAGAGGAGGTTGAAGAAGTAGAGGGTAGGGAGGCAGATAGCCAGAGTTATGAGATAGAGTATGGGGAGCTTGACGGCCGAGGAAAGGGCCTGCAAAACACTATTGGAGATGCCCAGCACCGCTCCGTAGATGGCAAGAAAGAGCACTGCCCCGATGAGCATGTTGCGGGCCTTGCGGCCCAGCTCATCGCCCTCCCTTATTTCGTCAAAGAAACCGCTTCGGTTGCGTAAAATGCGCTCGATCACATAGAACGGTTCCACGTTCCCCTCCTCCTTCACGACAGACTGCTGCTCTACTGCTATAGCTGGGCGATAGCCACGAGGCTGAAGAATGCCCAGACTCCATAGCCATAGCGCCACTTCCTCAGGGTCAGTCCTGGCACCAACAAAGCCAGGATGGCCAGAGAGGCGAAAACGAAAGGTGTGGGACTGCCCTGCCAATGGCCCAGGCTGTCAAGCAAAGGCAGCAGGATCCACTTGAAGGTCAACGCCAGGGCTACCGGCAGGAAGGCGGCCAGCACCGCCTGATTGGCCGAATCGCTGTGTAGAAGGCCCAGCATTCTTCCCACCTCCCGGGCGTCGCCGAAGTTGTCCAAGGCCGCCGCTAGGCTTTCCTGTCTATCCAGCCCCCCTTCTTCCAGTTCGGCAGCGGCGTCCTCCAAGTGAACCTGAATCTCACACAGAATCTCTTTCTCGGTTGTGGAATCGACGCTCAGCTTGTTGGCTATCTCAGCCAGATACCGTTCCAGTTCCTTGCTCATCGCCCAGGCAGCTCCACGGCACAGAAAGGCCGGCCCTCGCGCTTGAAACTTCCTGTGGCTTCTTATCCTATGCGCTCGCGGCCGTGTCACTCGCACGCCTAGCCCGTGCTCAGCACCTCGCCTGCTGTCGCTGTACCTGCCTCGCCGGTCAAAGTGTCCCTCTGGTGCCTCATGCTACCGAGCCGACCTTGGCGTCCAATCCACTCATACATCACCGCAGCCAGAGCCACTGCCACCCAGAGCTGACCGGATCCTAGGGCCCGCATGAGCCAGTACCAGTTTTCCGAGTAGTATGGGCGAACGCTGCCGCTAATCATCTCGACACTGACCACGGCGACAAACGCTGGCAGTAACAGGCCCGCAACCCGCCCCCTTGTCGACCGGGAACGCAATACCCAGATGGGCGAAACGACGAGGAAGAACATCGCTGGGATAACAGATACCAGCGTCACAATTGTCTGGTTGGACGCCCATAAACCCAACGCATAACCGGGATCGAGAATCACGTCCACCAGACCAAACTCGGCGGCAACGACGATCAGCCCCGCCGGTAAACCAGCACGCCGGGCCAGTAGTAGGCCTATCGCGACGGGCGACAGGATCATGCCCATCTTCAATACGATGTAAGGTAGCGCAACCGAGACCGCCTCCCACTTGTCAGGACTGCGATCTCTCACGCACAAGGTGAAAACTTCAGTCACGCTAGACATGATCACCAGGCCAAGAAGGACCCAAGCTAGACGAGGAATGTGGGTCCAGTGCTGCCTGCAAACGTGGTACACGGCGAAGGCACCGCTTGCAGCAAGCCCGACCACCATCAGTACGAAAGGTCCAGCGGGCCAAATCCGGTTGGCCTCCTGTGCAAAGGGCAGATGCATCCACCACTCCACGACGAGCAGTATTGCCCCTGCGGGGAATAGAAGTATTCCTAATGCAGGAAAGCTCCAGACGGCAAACCGGCGCTCGCGGACAAACCCTGCAATGATCAGCAAGATACACACGGGAATCAAGCCACCCTGGGCGAGTGTGCGAGCGATGCTCGCGGTGAACAATGACGAGGGAAGACCGATCCTGCCCAGAGCAAGAAGTCCAGGCAGGATAGCCAATCCAACTTGCACCCAATCCCAGTTGTTGTGCAATCGCCCCAGCATTCTTCCCACCTCCCGGGCCTCGCCGAAGTTGGCCATAGCTTGTGCCAGGCTCTCCTGCCTATCCAGGCCGCCTTCTTGCAGTTCGGCGGCAGAGTCCTCCAAGTGAACCTGAATCTCCCACAGAATCTCTTTCTCAGTTGCGGGCTCCACGCTCAGCTGGCTGGATATCTCGCCCAGATATCTTTGCAGTTCCTCGCTCATCGCCCAGGCAACTCCACGACATAGAAGGGCTGTCCCTCGCGCTCGAAATCTCCCGTGCCTCCCTGTCCAATGGGCTGGCGGCCGGGGTGCTCAATTCCTTATCCTGTGCTCGGTACGTTACCTCCTGTTACCTTGGCTGCCTCGTCGGTCACAGCGCCCCGCTCGTGCCTGATGTTGGTCAGTCGGCCTTGGCGTCCAAGCCAATGATACATCACCACGGCCAGAGCCAATGCCATCACGAACTGGATAGATCCTATGGCCCGCGTGAGCCAGTACCAATCATCCACATGGTATGGGCGCACGCTGCCGCCAATGATTTCGCCACTGACCAGGGCGACAAACACTGGCAGTAGCAACGCCCAAGCCCGCTCACGTGTCGAGCGCGAGAGCAATAACCACATGGGCGAAACTACGAGGAAGAATACCGCAGGGATGACAGATACCAGCGTCACAATCGTCGAGCTGGACGTCCAGATACCCAATGCGTAAGCAGGATCGAAAATCTCGTCTACCAGTACAAACTCGGCAGCAACAACGATGAGCCCCGCCAGTAGACCGTGACGCGGAGCCAGTAGTAAGCCTATGGCGACGGGCAGCAGAATCACACCCATTAGCAACAGTGTGGAGGGTAGCATAACCGAAAGAGCCATCCACTTATTGGGACTGCGATCGGCAATGGTTGAAGTGATAACGCCAGCCACGGTAACCAGGATCACAAAGCCAAGAAGAACCCAGACTAGTCGAGGAAGCCGAATCCAGTGCTGTTTGTAAACGCGGCCCACGGCGAAAGAGGCAATTCCAGTGAGGAGAGCCACCAGTACTATAAGCGGCCCAGTGTGCCATACCGGGCTGGCTTCGTCTATGAAAGGGAGACGCGCCCACCACGAGACAAAGAGGAGTATCCCGGATAGAGGGAAGAGAAGTATTCCCAATGCGGGAAGGCTCCAGACGGCAATCCGGCGCTCGCGGACAAGCCCCATCCCAATTATCAGGACACACAAAGGGACCAAGCCACCTCGCTGGAGAGCGTGCCCGAAGACCCCCGGCAACAGGCCAGTTCGAGTGCCCACTGCAAGCAGTCCAGGCAAGATGGCCAATCCAACTTTCATCCAATCCCACTCGTTGTGCAACCGACCCAGCATTCTTCCCACCTCTCGGGCCTCGCCGAAGTTGGCTTTAGCTTGTGCCAGGCTCTCCTCCTCACACAGCCCGTCTTCCTGCAGTTCACTCAGGGCCTCTTCCAGGTGAGCCCGGAGCTCCTGCAAGATCTCCCTCTCCTTCGCAGGTTCGACGCTCAGCTGGCTCGCTATTTCCGACAAATACTTATCAAGCTCGTCATTCATCGCCCGAGTGACCTCAACAGAAGCGATCTACTGAGGGTGCGGTGACGTCAAGGCTTTCCGCCAGGTACTCTGCCTCTGCCCCCTAGGCAATAGGCGCTAGCCAGATGCGGGCTCAGCTCCCCTCTCACCAAGGATGCCCAGTAACTGCTGGGAGAAGGTAGTCCACTCCCTCGCTGAATCGGCCAGCACCTTCCTGCCCTCTTCGGTGATGTAGTAGTACTTGCGAGACGGACCCTTCTCCACCACCTGCCACTCACTTCTGAGGAGACCATCTTTTTCCATTCGATGTAGAGCAGGATAGAGAGTACCTTCTTTGAACGAAAAATAGCCGTCGCTACGACGCTTCAACTCCTTGGCGATTCGATACCCATACATGGGCTTCTCCACCAGCACATTCAGAATCAATACCGTGGTACTGCCCTTCCTCAGATCTCTCTCCATGGCCCTGTCCTCCAACTTGCCCTTCGCGGCGGTTGTGCAGTGCACAACGCCTTGCCCAGTAAGGCAGCGTCCGTACAGTAGCGGCTCGCGCTCTCCAAGCCCCTTTGGCGCAAAGCCGGCCTCAAGCCAGCGTGCGAGCCGCCTCCATCGTTATCACTTAGCCACAAGCTCGCCTGATCAGGCACCAGTAGATGGTCGGTGGCAGGAACACTGGCCACAACAGCACAGATGGCACCATCCAGAGAGCGGCCATCACTCGCTGACCCACCGGCACGCCAGGACCCCAGACGGGCATGGGACGTGGGTCCTCTGGCTCAGCTCGCACCTGCGCCCACACTGCCAACAACAACCCAGGGACCGCATAGATGACGATCGCTATCGGTAGCCACTTACGCATTACTACGTCCCCTTCATAGCTGGTTGTCATCTCCCCTACGCGAGACAGCGGCCCTTGGCAGATGCCCTCTCTGAGCGACAAGGTCCGCTTCAGGGATTTGAACGTAGGTACTGTCCTCTGCCACGCGGAATTGCCGATGCTGAATACATAGATAATCGATGTACATCGCCAATTATACTACCGTTTCGGAGAATTGTCAAGTTCGCTGCCGACGCTGGTCTCGTTGCGTAGAGAGTCGCGGAGAAGAATGCGCTATGGGTTCAATGAAGCGCTCTCGGTGGCCTGTGAGAACCAGGGGCTCCACCACGCAGAACACCGTACAGAATCAAAGCCCCAATCGCTAGCAGTATGACGTGAGGAATTCCATAGCTCCAGTGTATGATAGATGAACAACCTGGGTGGTCTGAGATCCCGTAACCGTGACCAACAAACCAACCGTAGATTGGAGGTAGCTGCAAGAGCATCAAGACAGAGTATCCCACTCCCAAGACGAGCTTGTAAGGTTTTCGGCGGCGATCCTCCATTGCCAAGGAAACGATGGTAAGAACGATACCCGCGTACAGCGATACCCGTCCCCACAATGACACAAGATCATAGAATTCCGCCTCGGCTGGCCCGAGAGCACGATAGATAGAGATGTAGACGTATGGAAGCCCCAGAGCTATCGCTCCCAAGCTTCCTAGAAGTATCAAAGCGATGTTCTTCATCGAATAGTTCCTGGTATGATAGCTGTGGTGACGCCGGTCCCGGTAAAGCAAAATCATCTGTTCGTGGAATACGGAGACATTCTATGCGCCTGCATCTAGGGTACCACAGTTCCGAGAACCTTCCAAATACGCCGCAGCCGTGCCTTCGGCACCGCAGACCGGGCCACCTCGCCTACTTGCGCGATGGGAGAATACGTGGTACTGTTCGTGCCTGAACTTGATCATAGGAACGCGTTGATCGGGACGAGTAGCGGCCTGAGAAGGTCCCAGAGAGAGGAGCCCACCGGCTGGAAGGCCCCTTGACTGGACGGCCGCGAAAACCCCCCGGGAGCGGACTTCTGAAATCGCCATGGTCATTTCCATGCGAGCGAGAGTATGAGGTTCCGGGTAAGGCCCGTTATCGCCTCAGAGTGCGGCGACAGGTGCATCCGTTGCCTAACTTGGGTGGGACCACGCGAGAGCCCCGCGCCCCAAGGCGCGGGGCTCTTCTCTTGTACCGTGGATTGGTGACAGCGACTCACCAGACATTGGCATCTATCCGGGGTCTGCGCAACGGTGACCCTCACCTGGCTGAAACTGATGCCAGACAGCTTCCAAGGACGCAGTTGGTGGTCACAGCCGCTGCACTGGGACAATTCACTTATTTCATAACCCAGATGGTGTGATAGGAGGAGCAGTAATGAGCACGCTAACGATGAAGTTTGGCGGCACCTCAGTGGGTAGTGCCCAGGCCCTATCCCAGGCTGCTGATATCGTGCTGGAACACTCGCACGAGTGGGACCGGCTGACGGTGGTCGTCTCGGCGGTAGCTGGCGTGACGGACTTGCTGGCGCAAGGCGCCTTGACCGCGGGCTCCGGCGACGATCAAACCTACCAAAGTATCGTAGCCGACCTGCGGGTCCGCCACCACCGCATCGTGGATGCGTTGTTCGGTTCCGACAGCGAGGGTGCGTCCCTGCTAGCCATGGTAGATCAGTACTTGGAGGACTTCGAAGTCTTTTGCCGCAGCGTGTACGTCCTGGGGGAGACAACCCCGCGCGCAATGGACGCCATTGTATCGCTCGGGGAGAAGATCAATGCCCGCATCATGTCCGGATTGCTGTGCCAGCGAGGGGCCCGTAGCGAAGCGGTAGACTCCACCGAACTGATCGTCACCGACGCTACCTTCCAGAATGCTGCGCCACTGATGGACGCCGCCCGCCGCCGCGTCTCTGCCCGCCTGGTGCCAATGCTAGCCGAGGGCATCATCCCCGTGGTCACGGGCTTCATGGGGGCTACAGAGGATGGCGTGACAACTACACTGGGCCGGGGCGGCAGCGATTTCAGCGCCGCCATTCTGGCGGATTGTCTGGATGGCGACGAAGTCTGGATCTGGACCGACGTGGACGGCGTGATGACCGCCAATCCACATATCGTCCCGGATGCCCAGGTAATCCCTGTCCTATCCTATAGCGAAGTGGGCGAGTTGGCCTACTTTGGGGCCAAGGTACTGCATCCTCGTACCATCCGGCCTGTCATAGAGCGCAGCATCCCACTGCGGGTCAGGAACACTTTCAATCCCATCTGTCCGGGGACGCTCATCGTCGGCGAGTCCGAGAATGCGCCCGGCACGGTCAAGGCGATTACCATGATCGAAGGGTTGAGTATGGTCACGGTCGAAGGCCGGGGCATGATGGGCGTGCCCGGCATCGCCGCTCGCACCTTCGCCGCTGTCGCTGGCGAGGGTGCCAGCGTACTGATGATCTCCCAGGCCTCGTCGGAGCAGTCCATCTGCTTCGTCATTCCCACCTCTGTGGTGCCGCCGGTCGTCCGGGCCATCGAGACCGAGATGGCCCTAGAACTGGCCCGCCGCGATGTGGACCGCGTGTGGTCGCTGGACGAAGTGGTGATTGTGACCGCCGTGGGCGCGGGAATGCGGGGTACGCCCGGCGTCGCCGCCCGCATATTCGGCGCACTGGGTCGAGGCAGCATCAACGTCATCGCTATTGCCCAGGGTTCATCTGAATGTAGCGTGTCTCTCGTCATCGGGGCCGATGCTGCCGCCGACGCTGTGCGACAGATACACAAGGAGGTGATCCTCAATGCCTAGCATGGCGACTGCCGGGAGAGCTGAATCGGACATAGGCGAAACAAACATGCCCTATGATAGCTGGCTGCAATGCATCCGTGGTTGTGACCGCCGCTACTCCATCTACGATGTCATCTATCACTGCCCGGACTGCGGGGGGTTGCTGGATGTGGAGCACGATCTGGAGGCCTTGAGGGATCGCAGTGGCGCCCAGTGGAGGGCGGCCTTCGAAGATCGCGCGCGCTCGCTTGAGGGGTCCTATGCCAGCGGTGTGTGGAGCAAGAAGGAATGGGTCTGCCCCCAGCTGGACCCCGACAACGTAGTTTCCTTGGGCGAAGGTAATACCCCACTCCTCCGCGCCCTTCGCCTGGAAGAGGAACTTGGACTGGCCCGGCTGTGGATCAAACTGTGTGGCAACACACACACGGGCTCCTTCAAGGACCTGGGAATGACGGTCCTCGTCTCGATCGTACGACAGATGATGGCCAATGGCCAGGAGATCCGAGCCATGGTCTGCGCGTCCACCGGCGACACCTCCGCAGCTCTGAGCGCGTATTGCGCCGCCGCTGGCATCCCCGCCGTAGTCCTCTTGCCGAGGGGCCAAACCTCCATTGCGCAGCTGGCCCAGCCCATCGCCAACGGCGCCCTCGTTCTGGCTCTCGACACCGATTTCGACGGCTGCATGCGCATCGTACGAGAGCTGACCGCCGATAAGACAATCTACCTGGCCAACTCGATGAACCCCCTGCGCATCGAGGGTCAGAAGACCGTGGGCATCGAGATTGTGCAACAGCTCAGTTGGCAGGTGCCCGACTGGATAGTCATCCCGGCCGGCAACCTGGGAAACGTAAGCGCCCTGGGCAAGGCCCTACTGATGATGAAGGAGCTGGGCTTGATCGACCGCCTGCCGCGCATCGCCTGCGCCCAAGTGGAAAGGGCCAACCCCCTTTATCTGAGCTATCTGACGAGGTTTCAGGAGTACCGCCCCGTCAAAGCTCGGCGGACGGTCGCCAGCGCCATCCAGATCGGCGATCCCGTAAGCTACGAGCGGGCCGTCAAGACCTTGCGCCATTTCGATGGCGTGGTGGAGCAGGCGACCGAGGACGAGCTAGCCAATGCGGCAGCTCGCGCGGACCGCACCGGCTTCTATTGCTGTCCACAGACGGGTGCAGCACTGGCGGCGGTCATCAAGCTGATGAAGCGCGGCGTGATTAAGCCCTCCGATCGAGTAGTAGTCATTTCGACGGCGCACGGTTTGAAATTCACCAGTTTCAAAGTCGACTATCACCATGGCAAGCTGGAGGACGTTCAAGCTCTTCACGCCAACGCGCCTGTGGAGTTGCCCGCCCGATACGAGGCCGTAAATGACGCTATTCACCAGGCGCTCAAGCGGCTCTGCGCTGCCCGCCGGTGAGTGCCCAAATCCGGGCATCATGCCGTGCAGCTACATCCGTGGTTTGCCTTCTCCCCTCGCGTTAGATGACCAATGACAAGAGGAATGCCCCTACGTCGTCAATCGGGGAGGGACGGGTGCAGGTTAATCCAACCACCTGCAGCGATTCCTCCCCCGCGTGGTGACGAGCGGAGGCCGTGGGACAGGTTGACAACCTGTCGTACGGCGTTGTCTAACGAGTGCCCTATGTCTTTGCCATCTCTTGACCGGGCAGGGCCTGGGGCGAGGGGCAGTACCCCCGAAACCACCCTGTGCTCCACCTTCGACGGGGTTACGTTATCGGTGTCTTCCCTGCTCACTGTCCCCGCGGGTTTGCCGCCCTCGGGCGAAGATGTTATACTAGCGAAATTGTTGCCCATCCTGACCACGAATATGGATTACATACCGTGTCTGTTCTGAGCATAATCTATGCCTTGACAGCAATCTGGCTAGCGATCTACTCGCTGAACTCGTTTGTGCTGGCCTTCCTCTATTTGCGGTACCGGCGGGAATTGACATCGGAGCCGCCTTCGACGGACTGTCCCGCAGTAACCGTGCAGCTGCCAGTCTTCAATGAGGCACACGTCATAGAGCGCTTGATAGACAGCGCGGCCGGTCTAGACTATCCGGGGGACAAGCTCCAGATCCAGGTCTTGGACGATTCAACCGACGAAACGACGCTCCTGGCCCTGCGCAGGATAGCCTACCACCGCGCTCGAGGGCTGGACATCGAGCTAGTCCATCGCCGGAACAGGGACGATTTCAAGGCAGGGGCGTTGCGCGACGGTTTGAACAGGGCCAAGGGAGAATTCATCGCCCTCTTTGACGCGGACTTCCTTCCTCCACAGGATTTCCTGCTGAAGACCATTCCCAACTTCCTGGAGCACAGCCGCCTGGGGTTCGTTCAAACTCGGTGGGGTCACATCAACTATGCCTATTCGACCTTGACCCGCACTCAGGCCATCGCGCTGGATGGTCACTTCGGTGTGGAACAGACAGCGCGCCATGGCTCGGGTCTTTTCCTCAACTTCAATGGCTCTGCTGGCGTATGGCGCCGAGCATGCATTGAGGAGGCTGGAGGCTGGCAGGGAGACACCTTCTGCGAGGACATGGACCTGAGCTATCGCGCCCAGTTGGCGGGTTGGGAACCCCTCTACCTACGGGACGTGGTCTGCCCCGCTGAGATCCCCCCCCAGATCCACGCCTTCAAGCGGCAGCAGGCCCGATGGGCCAGAGGTTCCATCGCATGCGCCATTAAGCTGTGGCATCCAATCCTGAAAGCACGTGTTTCGCTCTTCAAACGCCTTCAGGGTCTAATCCATCTGACCAGTTATCTCGTTCATCCCTTGATGCTGGCCATCTTGCTCCTCTCAGTGCCGCTGCTGCTTTTGCGACAACCGGTGGCCTTTCCGCTGACCTATCTGAGCATGGCCAGTCTGGGGCCGCCGGTGCTCTACGCCCTGGGGCAGCGAAGCCTCCATCCCCACTGGGTCAAACGGATGCGATACTTCCCTCTCCTGGTTCTTCTAGGCACCGGCCTGGCGCTGAGCAACACTAAGGCCATCTATGAGGAATTGATCGGCAAGAAGGACAGCTTCGGCCGGACTCCCAAGTTCAGGCTGGAGCAGGGCCCAGACGACTGGAGGAGTAGTGAATACGCTCTGCCCTTTGACTGGATCTCCCTTGGTGAGTTGCTGGCAGCATTGTACGCTGTGCTGGGAATCGCCATCGCCTTACACCAAAGCAACTACTTCGCCATCCCCTTCCTCACCCTTTACGTCCTGGGATTCGGCTACGTGGCTTCTCTCACTCTGCTTCATTCTGCACACGGTCGAACCCGTGAGAGAGTTCCTGATATGAGGCCACAGCAGCGTGCTACGGGGCAGGCGCGTCCTGCCTGGCGCGGGCAGAGGATTTGGGACTCTCGAAAGAGCCCAGAGAGATCATGACCGGGTCAGTCATGCTTCCATGGCACTAGAGGCCAACCTCCATGCGTTTGGCGGCACTCGAGACGCACCAGCAGACTCCAATCCAAGAGGACAGGTCTTCCGACCGGTCGCGCAAGGACACAGAGGCACCGTCGTTCTGACACAACAGTGCCTCCCGGGACGCCCAGGTGCCGACACCTCCTGGCCTCCATATCGAGGTGATGTCGACACGGACCTCACGTCCTCACTCGTCTTCAGTGCACTCCAAGACCGCCTTGCACTGGCTAACCCTTTGCTCCATCAGCGCCCTGGCGGCCTTTATCCTCTCCCTGTGGTTCTTGCTTCTCTCAACAGCCTCGTCGATGGCCTCGGCCAACTTATCGTCGCCGAGGACATCGGCGACCCATCTGCCCAGGAACTTGGGATCCACATAGGGTATGGACCCCTGCGGTCCCCCGCCGATCAAGTGCTCCCCACTGTCCATTTCCAAGAACTTGATGGCACCTTCGAGGCTGTACATTGGCTGCTCCAGGTTGCCCGCCATGGGGCTCATTTTCACTCCAGCCAGCCGATGCTTGCTGCCAACCCTACGCAGCACCTTGGCGGCGAACTCCGGTGAGGGCTCTGAAAGGGGCGCCACTCCATCCTACCTCTCCAGCTTGCCTGCTGCCTCCGGCTCGTCTGCCAATAGCGCTGACGGCGCCGCACGGTGGTCTGCAATCGGGCCTCATTGCCAACACCTCCTGTGTGTGGTTAGTTCTGTTGCTGCAGTTCTTCGTGGGGGTGGTGAGTCCTGTGCGTCGGGGCTCTATTGTAGGCGGCCGGCGAAGCTCAAGCTCGGGCCACGACCTGGGGTCCAGCCGTCACATTGCGTATGATGTCTCAACGCTCGTGTCGGTCTGATGGTGGATCAGTTGGACAGACATCCCTGCCTCCCTCAAGTTCGTCTGTGATTGACTGCCGCACCCACGTGCCCTATAATACCACTAACCCGATTCCACGCGCAAAACCGCCCGCCCAGGAACCCTCTCATGCAGATGAGCATAGTCATTCCCGCTATCAATGAGGGGAACAATCTGCGGATGCTTCTGCCACGCCTCCACCGAGTCATTTCTGACCTGCACATACAGGGATACGAAACAATCGTAGTGGATGGGGGATCCACGGATGATACGACAGAGATTGCAGGTAGCCTGGGCGCACGGACGATAGGTCAGGAGGAGCCGGGCTATGGCGGGGCGCTGAAGGCTGGCATCAAGGCGGCCAACGGCGAATACATCTTGACCCTCGATGCCGATCTGTCGCACGATCCCAATTTCATTCAGACCATGTGGAAGGCAAGGGATGAAGCAGAGATCATCGTCGCCTCCCGATATGTGTTGGATGGCTCGGCACAGATGCCAGTGGTCCGCAAGGTACTCAGCATCATCCTCAACAAGCTCTTCACCAGGGGGCTTTCCCTACCTCTCAATGACATCTCCAGCGGCTTTCGCCTGTATCGATCCTCAGCAGTCAAGGACATACCCATCGAAAGCATGGACTTTGATGTCCTAGAGGAGATTCTCATCCGTTGCTTCGCCCGAGGGTGGAGGATCAAGGAAATCCCCTTCCGGTACCTACCCAGACAAGAGGGGGATTCCCATATCAGCCTCCTGAGATTTGGTCTTGCCTACCTGCGGACTTTCCGGCGCATGTGGGAATTGAGGAACTCTGTCCTCTGCGCGGACTACGATGACCGCGCCTTCAACAGTCGCATCCCTCCACAGAGGTATTGGCAGCGAAAACGGCATGAGATAGTGACGGAGTTCGCCGCCGGTGCTGACTCATCTCTTGACATCGGCTGCGGCTCAAGCAGGATACTCGCCAGCCTGGACACAGTGGTAGGAGTTGACATCCTTCTGAGGAAACTCAGGTGGGCCAGGAAGTACGGAAAACCGCTCGTCAACGCCTCCATCTTCGACCTGCCTTTCTCCGACGCATCCTTCGATTGTGTGATTGCCTCCGAGGTCATAGAACACATTCCCGCTGGCGACAAGCCTTTTCTGGAGATGAGGCGCGTTCTCAGTGATGGAGGTCGTTTGATTCTGGGGACGCCCGACTATGGAACGCTGTCTTGGCGCATCATTGAGGGTTTGTACCACCAAGTGATACCCGGCGGCTATGCCGATGAGCACATCACGCACTACAAAAAGCAAGAACTGATGCGCTACGTGGACGGACTCGGCTTCGTGCTACTGGACGTGAAGCATGTGCTGGCTTCGGAGGTGATCTTGCTCTTCCGTAAAGCCGAGACCGCCTAGTGGCCACACCGGGTCATGTACACTAGCTGCATGGCACCTGGCTCACGAAAACGGGAAATCGAGGAGAAGCCGATAGGTGCTTGAACCTTTCTACTGTCCTACTTCCGTCGCCGTTGTCGGAGCGTCTCGAGACAAGACGAAACTTGGTCACGCCGTCCTCAAGAACCTGCTGCAATGTGGATACGAAGGCGAGGTCTACCCCATCAACCCCAAGGCCGAGGAGGTACTTGGCCAACGGACATATCCGAGCGTCCTCGATGTCAGCGGTGAGATAGACCTGGCAGTGATTGTCGTACCAGACCGACTTGTGGCCAGCGTTCTGGAAGAGTGTGGGCAGAAGGGCATCAAGGGTGTGATCGTCATCACCGCAGGCTTCCGGGAGATCGGCGGCGAGGGCATCAAGAAGGAGAAGGCACTGGTTGACATTGTGCAGCGGTATAACATGCGCATGCTGGGGCCCAACTGTCTGGGGATCATCGACACTATCTGCCCCCTAAACGCTTCCTTCGCTACAGGAATGCCTCGCCAGGGCGACATCGCCATGATGTCCCAGTCAGGAGCCCTTTTGCTGGCCATCCTCGATTGGGCCTTGGGTGAGGAGGTGGGCTTCTCCCGTTTCGTAAGCTTGGGCAACAAAGCGGACATCAACGAAACCGACCTCCTGCAGCTGTGGGACGAGGACCCTCATTCAAAGGTCATCGTGGCGTACCTGGAGGGCATAACCGATGGTGCGGAGTTCATGAAAATCGCTCGGCAAGTCACGAAGCACACACCCATCATCCCCATAAAACCCGCCACCCGCTCGGGTGGTGCCCGGGCCGTCTCCTCCCACACGGGCACGCTGGCAGGCTCAGAGAGAGCGTACGACGCGGCCTTCAAGCAAGCAGGGGTGACGAGAGCTGACTCGGTGGAGGAGCTGTTTGACTATGCTCACGCCTTTGCCGAAGCGCCTCCACTCACAGGCGACAGCATCGCTGTGGTCAGTAATGCTGGCGGAGCTGCGATCATGGCTACAGACGCCCTCGACCGAGCGCAACTGCGCCTGGCCTCCTTCCGAGGAGAGACCATAGAGTTGTTGCAGACTCACCTCCCGCCAGGCTCCAACGCGCTCAATCCTGTAGATGTGCGAGGTGATGCTGACGAAGAGAGATACAGGTTTGCTCTGGATACAGTGTTGCGCGATGAGCAGGTGGATGGGGTGATCGCCATCCTCATTCCGCAGGCAGTTACTAAGGTCGCGGAGACCGCCAACGTGATAGCAGACGTAGTACAAGGACATGACAAGCCTGTGTTGGCCTGCTTCATGGGGCAGAATACGACTCAAGTGGGCATCGACATCCTTCGCGATCGCAAGGTTCCGAACTACGAGTACCCAGAACGGGCTGTAGATGCGATGAGAGCCATGGTGGAACGCTGGCGCTGGAGAGGGCGCCCCCAAAGGGAGACGGTGAGCTTCGATGTACGTCGTGAGGAGGTAGAGCGCGCACTGGCCCAGGTGCGAACTGACGGGCGCCTGACAGTCGGAGACGCCGAGGCAAGACAAATCATGGAAGCTTACGGCATCACCATCCCCAAGGCGCAGCTAGCGGCCAATCCCGATGAAGCAGTGGAAATAGCGCAGAGGATTGGCTATCCGGTGGTGATGAAGATAGCTTCACCTGATATCCTCCACAAGACCGATATCGGTGGCGTCAAGCTCAATCTGATGGGAGAGAGCGACGTCAGGGATACCTTCGACCTGCTGATGTACCGCGCCACCCGATACATGCCCCAGGCCGACATCTGGGGCGCCCTGGTACAGGAGATGGTGCCTCAGGGCAAGGAAGTCATCGTCGGTATCAACCGTGATCCTCAGTTTGGACCGATGCTGCTCTTGGGCCTGGGCGGCATATATGTCGAGGTGCTAAAGGATGTCAGCTTGCGCATCGCTCCCGTAGCCCGCTGGGAAGCCGAGGAGATGATCACCGAACTCAGGAGCTATCCCTTGCTGCGGGGACTTCGGGGCGAGAAGCCCTCGGATTTGGACGCCATCGTGGACTGTATGTTGCGCGTCTCCCAGTTGGCGGTGGATTTCCCTGAGATTGTGGAACTGGACGTCAATCCTCTGATGGTCCACGAGGAGGGCAAAGGAGCAGTGGCAATAGACATGCGAATGGTGTTGTCCTGAGCCAGGCATAGTCCCCCTCAGGACGGTTCGGCCGTACGGACGCCTTGCACCGGCTTTGGGGACGTGACAGGTAGGAGAGGCTACATAATGGCGACACTATACATTGCGTCTACAGAGAGCACATCGGGGAAAACCGCCCTCTGTCTGGGCCTGGGGAGACAGCTGCAGCGAGACGGCTACTCGGTGGGCTACATGAAACCCATCAGCATGGTGGCCGGGCGTCTCGAGGGCATGGTAGTTGACGAGGATGCCCAGTTCATCAAGAAAGGGCTTGACCTTCAGGAAGAGATCCCCGACCTAGTGCCCATTCCTCTGGACAACCGTGCAGTGGAATCCATCATGCGGAAGCAGAAATGGCTGGACTACCCCCAGCGCCTCGTGGACACCTACAACAGGGTTGCCACCGGTAAGGATGTGATGCTGTTAGAAGGCGTAGACCGCCTCAGCGCTGGTGGACTGGTCCGACTTCCGGCCAACGACGTCTGCGAGTTGCTGGACGCCAAATCCCTGACGCTGATCAGATACACTGACCTGCTCACTCTGGATCCCGTGCTATTCTACCGAGGGGTACTGGGCGACTCGATGATCGGTGCTGTGATGAACAGCGTCCCTCGCCGGCTTATGGACTCGGCACAGGAGATAGCCAAGCCTTACCTCCAAAGGGAAGGCATATTGGTCTTTGGCATCCTCCCTGAGGAAAGATTCCTCATGTCCGTGAGCGTGAATGAACTGGCGAAGGCTCTGAACGCCGACATTCTCGCTCGCCCTGACAAAGGCGAGGAGTTGGTGGAGAATCTGATGGTGGGCGCCATGACTAGCGATGTCGCGCTGGGCTACTTCCGCCGCAAACCGAATAAGGCGGTCATTACCGGCGGCGACAGGTCTGATCTCCAGCTGGCAGCGCTGCAAACGTCGACGAAGTGTCTCATCCTGACCGGGAACATCCATCCACAGGACATGATTCTGGGCGTGGCAGAAGAGACCGGCGTGCCTATCATTGTGAGCAAGCATGATACTCTGACTACCGTGGAGATTGTCGAGGGATTCTTCGGCAGGGGGCGCTTCCAGCAGGAAAAGAAGATAGAACGGTTCGAAGAACTTCTCAACGAGCACTTCGATTTCAACGCCCTCTATGTCACTCTGGGACTGAAATAGTATGGATTAGCTAGGACTGTGTCAAACCTTGCTCTGATGAATAGCGTACCGTGGTCCCCTCCAGGCGTTCCGATAGGTACAAGAATCTATATCACATATCAAGCCAGAAGTTGCGCAGTTCATCCGTCGAGTAGGCCCGTAGGGCCGTATCGAGACCAAGAACTGTACCGGCAGGGCACCAAACCTGGCTTCGATATGGCCTTTGGCCTACTCAGCCGACGGTTTGGTTCTCCGCTGGGTAGGTTCTGAGCAAGACATCTCATATGGGGTGCCTAGGTGAAAGGAGATTGACCATGAGCATGATAGAGGATATCCTGGCACGGGAGGTATTGGATTCCCGCGGCAACCCGACCGTGGAAGTGGAAGTGTACCTGATAGATGGTGCCGTGGGAAGGGCCATCGTGCCATCAGGGGCCTCCACCGGCGCTCACGAATCTTTGGAATTGCGGGACGACGACCCGCAGCGCTACCAAGGTAGAGGTGTCCTCAAAGCCGTGGAGAATGTAGAAGACGAGATAGCAGGACACCTTGTTGGTTGGACGGTCTTCGACCAGGAGGGGATTGATCAATTCCTCATAGAACTGGACGGCACACCAGACAAATCGAGGCTGGGGGCCAATGCCATCCTGGGCGTGTCTCTTGCCGTGGCCCGGGCGGCGGCCGCCTCCGTGGATTTACCACTCTATCGATACCTGGGCGGCGTGGCAGCCAGGACGCTGCCTGTGCCCATGATGAACATTCTCAACGGAGGCAGACACGCCGAAAACTCCACCGATCTGCAGGAGTTCATGGTGATGCCCACTGGCGCCTCTAGTTTTGGAGAGGCTCTTCGCTGGGGGACCGAGACTTATCATGGCCTGAAAAGAGTGCTGAGGGATAAGGGATACAACACCGGGGTAGGCGATGAAGGCGGCTTTGCCCCGTCATTGGGATCCAATGAGGAAGCCATCGAGGTCATACTGGAGGCAATTCAACAAGCAGGGTTTGAGCCGGGCGAGGATCTGCACCTCGCCCTAGATCCTGCCGCCTCCGAGTTCTATGAGGATGGACAGTATCATCTGCGCAAGGAGGGGAGAAGACTCACCGGCGCGGAGATGGTGGACTTCTATCGTGACTGGGTGGAAAAGTACCCCATTATCTCCATTGAGGATGGCCTGGCCGAGGACGATTGGAATGCGTGGAAACTACTCATGGAGAGCCTTGGAGGCGGGGTTCAACTGGTGGGTGATGACCTCTTCGTGACGAACGTGGACCGGCTGCGCCTGGGCCTAGAGGAAAAGGCTGCCAACTCCATCCTCATCAAGGTAAACCAGATTGGTACGTTGAGCGAGGCTATAGCCGCTGTGGAGATGGCCAGGAACGCTGGATGGACGGCGGTCATCTCCCATCGGAGCGGCGAGACAGAGGACACCACGATTGCCGACCTGGCAGTGGCCCTAAACACGGGCCAAATAAAGGCGGGCGCCCCCTGTCGCAGCGAGCGCGTGGCCAAATACAATCAACTCCTCAGGATCGAAGAAGAACTGGAGGAAACCGGCTGGTATCCCGGCATGGAGGCTTTCCACAACATTCACAGATGAGCTACGCCGCATAGCCAAAGGGACGGCGCGCTGAGAGGAGAAAGAGCAGCGCGAAGCAGAAGAGGGCAGGGATCCTGCTCTTCGCGGCCAGCGCGTGCTGTCAGTCACAGTCACCGGAGGCAAATGCCGGACGTCGCCCAGCATGAGGATCAAGAAAGCCCCCACGGGCCATCCCGGCCAGAACAACCACATCAGCAGCATCCCAATGACCGCACCCGTGGCAACGAACTCTCCCATATCAGTGGTAGGCCGCTGCCAGGGACCCAACCGAGTTGCCGAAGGAAGCGGGGAGGCGGCAGGGAAGAGTGCGCGGCCGCCTTCCATGCTGGAAGAATGCGCACATAACCCTATCCGCCGGTGGGGTGAACCTCGCGCCAGGCCTCTGAATCGGGCGTGAAAAGAGGTGAGCCAAACTTGTCCACCCCAAATTGCCCGATCTTCTCCTGAGTGTCGATCGATACAATCCACTCTATGAACTTGTTTGCCGCATCGGCATTGATTTCAGGGCTCTTTTCAGGATCGACAGCTATGACCCCGTAGGGGTTGAAGAGTATCGGGTCGCCTTCTACAAGGATTACCAGTTCAGTTCCTTCCAGGGTGCGGGCTAGGTAGGTGGCTCTGTCGCTGAGCGTGTAGGCTTGCTCTTCGTTCGCCATGGTCAACACTGCGCCCATCCCCTGACCGGCGGAGATGTACCAGTCGCCTGCTGGCTCTATGTTGGCTTCCGCCCAGATGGCCTTTTCCTTGGTGTGCGTCCCGGAGTCGTCTCCCCTGGACACGAAGCGGGCTTCGGCCCGAGCGATCTCCTCGAATGCTTCAGGCGCGCTGGTCAGTCCATAGATGCCAGCCGGATCATCCGACGGGCCAACGATGACGAAATCGTTGTACATCACGTCCTCACGCCGCACCCCGTGCCCTCCGGCCATGAATGCGTCTTCCTTCGCCCGGGCGTGCACCAGGAGCACGTCCGCATCGCCAGCCTCGCCCAGGGCAAGAGCTTGGCCAGTGCCTACGGCAACGACCTGGACGTCGATATTGTACTGGTCTTCGAAGTCAGGCAAGATGTAATCCAGCAGGCCCGAGTCCTCCGTGCTGGTAGTAGTGGCCAGGATCATCGTCTGGGATCCCGACACATCGGCGGGGGCAGCAGTGGGCACTGCCCCGGGGGCGCCGCATCCCACAATCAGGCTCACCAGCAGCGCGCTGGCCCATAACGACACTATCAGGCTTTTCATCTGTGCACTCCCGAATTCCGTTCTCGTTCCTCGTCATACGTTGCCACCGAGTTGATCACCGCATCCTCCTCACATTGGCAATTACCTCTCTTCTAGCATGGTTCGCTTCTCCCTCTGCTGCGAAGAACGCGATTCGTCGCCGAGACGAAGATCTGCCAACCGCGCTTCGAGGGGAACGGTCGGCTCAGTAGACCATCTCACCGCGGACAAAGGCAGCGGTGCGTGCATCACTCGGTGAATCGAAAAACACATCTACTGGTGCTACCTCTATCAACTCACCCTCAAGAAGCAGTGCAACTCGGTCCGCCAGCCGTTTCGCCTGGAAGACATTGTGCGTCACCAGTACGAGAGTGCTACCCTTGTCCTGCTTGACCACCCTCAAGATGTCTTCAATCAGGCCGACGTTGTAGGGATCAAGATTGGCTGTGGGCTCGTCCAGGAGCAGTGCGTCGGGCTGCAACACCATGGCCCGGGCGAGGGCCACGCGCTGCGCTTCTCCCCCGGAAAGCGTGCGAGCCTGTCTTCTCGACAAAGCTTTGAGCCCTACCTGTTCCAGAGCGATCTCGATTTCGCTGTCGCAACCCCTCTGACCTCGCAGCCGAAGGCCGTAGCTCACGTTGGTCCACACTGTGCGGTTGAGAAGAATGGGCCGCTGGAACACAGTAGTCACGCGACGGCGCAGCCGTAGCGGCATGGGGCGACTGGCCGTGAACTCCTGCCCCAGAAAACGAATGCTCCCCGTGGTCGGCGGCTCCAGGAAGTTCAGCAACCTGAGAAGGGTGCTCTTGCCTGCCCCACTAGGACCTACCACACCGAAGATTTCCCCTCGCTCGATGGCGAGCCTATTGACCTGCAACACGGGCTGCCCTTCATACGCCTTCGTTGTATTCTGCAACTCGTAGACGAGCTGGCTCACCGGTCGAAGCCCCTGCCCTGTAAGCGAAGCATGGCCAGATTGGCGAGGAAGGAGAGCGAAAGCAGGATAATTCCCAGGGCCATGGCCAAGTCGAAGTCTCCCTTACGTGTCTCCAACACAATCGCGGTAGTCAGCACCCTCGTGTGGTGTTCGATGTTGCCCCCTACCAGCATAACAGCTCCCACTTCTGAAATGATGCTGCCGAAACCGGCAATCACCGATACTAGCACACCGACTCGCGCTTCGATGAGGATGGTGGCGGCGGTCTGCCAGCGACTTGCTCCTAGAGCCCGCACCTGCTGGCCCAATTCAGGATCCACTCCCAGCACGGCCGCCATGGTGAATCCTGCCACCAGAGGGAAGGAGATGATACTTTGGGCGATCACCATGGCTGCCGGGGTGAACAGTGCCGGAATGGTGGGCCAGCCGACTTGTCCCAGAGGGCCGCTACGTGAAAGCATCAAGTACACGAAGAGGCCGACCACCACAGGGGGAAAGCCCATGCCCGTATACAGCAGGGCCATGACCAGCCGTCGACCGCAAAAGCGACTCAATCCCAACGCAGCCCCCAAGGGGATGCCCGTGACGGTGGCAAACAGCAGCGCGATACCCGACACCGATAGCGAGAGTGTCACAATCTCGAACAGAGCCGGGTCTCTCGTGAGAATCAAGCGAAACGCCTGAATCAAGCCCTGAAGGATCTCTTCGATGGCACGCCCCTCCTCGTCACCAAAGCTGTACGCCCAAGAGCAGTCGTGCGTCGCAACCCCGGGGCGCCATCACCATAGCGAGCGCGGCGAGAGGAGCCAGGCCGTTGCACAGCCGCGATGTCCTCTACACCACTCGGCTGCAAAAAAAATCGGCGTCTCAGAAAAGAGACGCCGCCATCACCAGTACCCACGAAAAGACGGCGTGCCAGAGGCGAACGCCGTCATGGGGGATTCTGTCGGCGCATCTCCTTTCCAAGCACGGGAGGCATAACCGTTTCCAGTCATACCCTACCGGCCTCACTCCATAGGTCAAATCGGGCCCTTAGGACGTGACGCTCGGAGACGCAATCAGCTTTGTTGGTAGTGTACTAAGCAGAGTATAACACAATTCCAGCAGCTTGTCAAGTTGGATCCACGCTCAAAAATGGCAACTCTTCACCCCGCGTTAGGTGAAAGTCGTGGCCAGCCTGGTCACGGAGGCATCAGGACGTCGACACATGGTTGATTCGATCCTGAGACCAGTCGCTGCGGCCATCGCTATGGACCAACCCATGGCAAGGTTCCCGCAAAGAAAAGGGCATCGCTGCCCGCCGCAACCTATGGCACGACCAGTAGCGAGGGGTCGGCAAGACCAGACAAGCGAGCAGCACCTCGGCCAAGGTCAACGGGTCTGGGACCGCAGCCCGGGCCTTTGTACGAACAGCGGAGGCCCTCCGGACCACACATGTCCTGCTAGAGCCCTGGCCAGCGAACCTGTTAGGTGTCCAATGGCCAGTACCGGGCCAGGCTATCGGCTGCCGCCTACGTGGAAGGGCCGCCTCTCCAGTGAAAGTCGCAATTCGACCACAGCATGATCAGCCCAAACACGGTCAGTGCTAGTCCCCAGACTGTCTGCATGTGTGATCGCCATCGCATTGCCGCTCTCATCTCACACCAACGCTCGTCGTTGCACGGATACGCCTCCTAGCCAAAAGGACGCGGAGTGGCGAGGAGGAACAGCAAGACAAAGGAGAAGATGGCCAAGATCTTCCTCTTCGTATCTAGCGGCGTGATGTCGTTCAGCGGAGGCGGATGCCTCAGGCCGCCAAAGATGAGAATAAAGAAGCCCCAGATCAGCCATCCCGTCCAGAACACTGCCATTGCCAGCAGCGCTACGAAGACCAATATGGCCACTATGCGGTGCCGTTTCCCGAAGAACGCATATCCGACGTGACCTCCGTCAAGCTGGCTAAGAGGGATGAGATTCATCGCTGTGATGAAGACACCGAACCAACCAGCGAAGGCCACGGGATCCAGCAGCACGTCCACGTGCTGCGGCAATGGCCCCACTACCAGATCCGTGAGCCACTCCACCAGAATGCCACTACCCAGATACATGGTCCCCGGTGGCGGCGCTGCCAACGTCACAATCTCAGAGCGTCCCAACCCCACCACGAGGGCGATCAGCGAAACCACCAGTCCAGCCAGTGGTCCCGAGATACCCACGTCGAAAAGAGCCTTGCGGTCCCTGATGGGTGACTCCATCCTGATGACGGCGCCGAAGGTCCCTACAGGGCTGAAGGGAATGGGGATGAAGTACGGCAACGTCTGCCTCATCCCGCGAGCTGTGGACACAAAGAAATGCGCCAATTCGTGGGTCACCAGGATGGCCAGCAGGGCAACGGCGAAGGGAACGCCTGTCAGGATCGCAATAGGGGGATCAGCGAAAGGGTTGTAGCCTTCCTGCAGGGCACCAGCCAGAATTACAGTGCCCACCGTGGCCAGGAACAACCCCAGGTTCACCATGGGTCGTGAGGCGCGTTTCTCCGCCGGTGCCGGCGCCACCAGAATCATGTCCTGGCCCTTGTTCCTGCTCAACAGAGGAAGAAAGCCCAACCTCTTCAATCTCTCCTCAAGTATCGCGAAGGCGCTCTCCGCGTCCCTCAATAGCCGTCCCACGAAGGTCACCACGCGCCCATCTCCCCGCAAGGTGACGTTTTCTGTAAGGAATACATCGTCGAGCTGAGCCCTTAGCTCATCGACAAACCCTTGACTTGTCGTATCGTACATCATTCACTCTCTACCAAGTCGGAATCCGACGATTGGCGCATTCTGTGGCCTGGAACCGTATGCTCTTTGGCACCAGAATCGTTCCTGAGCGCGGTTGAACACTAACAATAAGTATACCATAAGAATGTGCTTTGTGTTACACAGCTCCATCTTCTTGACAGCCGCGACGTTCCTGATGTATTCTAGGCTTCGGAATGAGTGGCCCATTTTTCGATCAGGTGAAGATCCATGTGGAAGCTGGCGCCGGAGGAGACGGGTGCGTCAGCTTCAGGCGCGAGAAGTACGTGCCCCTGGGAGGCCCCAACGGTGGCAATGGAGGCCGGGGTGGCGGCGTATTCCTGGAAGCGGTCCCCCACCTCAACACGTTGATCAGTTTCAAGGGGCGTCGCCATTTCAAGGCCCAGCGCGGTGGTCACGGGAAAGGCAAGAAGATGCAGGGGCGCACGGGCGAAGACGTGTATTTGCCCGTACCGCCGGGCACCGTGGTTCGCGATGCGGAGACGGGAGAACTCCTGGCCGATCTCACGAGTCCCGGCCAGACAGCTTTGGTTGCCCATGGAGGGCGCGGAGGATTGGGAAACGCCGCGTTCGCCTCGGCCACCAACCAGGCCCCGCGCATTGCCGAGCGAGGGGACCTCGGCGAATCCCGCTGGCTGATCTTGGAACTGAAGCTCATCGCCGACGTGGGTGTCGTGGGCTGCCCCAACGCAGGCAAGTCCACTCTCCTGGCCGCCGTCAGTGCCGCCCGGCCCAAGATCGCCGACTATCCCTTCACCACCCTGGTGCCCAACCTGGGTATGGTGAGCATTGATGAGCGGGATTTCGTCATGATCGATATTCCCGGACTCATCGAGGGCGCTCATGAAGGTGCTGGGCTCGGACACGAGTTTCTTCGCCACGTGGAGCGGACGAGGGTGCTTATCCACCTTCTCGACGGAGCTTCTGAGGATCCATTGCGAGACTTCGACGGCATTAACGAGGAGCTAAGGCTGTTCAACCCCTTGCTGGCCAGAAAGCCGCAACTGGTCGCCCTGAACAAGATGGACCTCCCCCAGGCACAGGAACTGTGGCCTGTGGTAAAGGAGGAGCTAGAGGCAAGGGGGATCTCAGTCTGCAGCATCTCAGCCGCCACAGGCTCAGGCGTGCGCGACATGTTATACCTCATTTTGCAGCTACTGGATAGCCTGCCTGAAGACGAGGCTGTGCCAGAGGAGACAACCGTCTTCCGCCCGCCTGAGGATGACGAAGCCTTCACTATTTCCGTGGAGCGCGATGGTTTTCGGATAAGTGGGAAACGCGTGGAGCGGCTGGTGGCCCGAACCGATTGGCGGTACGACGAGAGCATCCGCAGGCTCCATCGAGCCCTGGAAAGCATCGGCGTGACCAAAGCAATGGAGGAAGCGGGTGTCCAGAAAGGCGACACTGTATTCATCGGCGATGCAGAGCTGGAGTGGTCATAGGAGAACACGTTGCGTAGAATCGGAGTGATAGGGGGCACCTTTGATCCCATACACTACGGACATCTGGCAGCAGCGGAGGAGGCGCGGGTTAAGATGGACCTGGAGCGGGTGCTCTTTGTCGTCGCTGGGATGCCGCCGCACAAGTTGGATGAGGAGGTCACACCGGTGGAGCATCGCCTAGCTATGGTGAGCCTGGCCATCGCCTCCAACCCTTACTTCGAAATCTCGAGGGTGGATGTGGACCGTCCCGGCCCCTCCTACACCGTGGACACCATGTCCATCTTGCAGGAGCAATTGGGGCAAGAGACAGCAATGTTCTTCATCATGGGCCTTGATTCACTGTCGGAACTCCTCACTTGGCACCAGCCGCAGCGGCTGATTCGGTTGTGCCGTCTGGCCGCGGTGAGCCGCCCCGGTTTTGAAATAGACCTGGCCGAACTGGAGACTTCCGTGCCCGGCATCACATCTCGAGTGGATATCATAGATATGCCCGAGGTGGACATCTCGTCTTCGGAACTCCAACAGCGCGTGAGGGATGGTCTGCCAATCAAGTATCAAGTGCCGGAAGAGGTGGAGAGATACATCATGGAGCACGGACTCTATAGGCAATCGGCAGGATCGGCGAATTGAGCATAAGCCTCTCCACCGCCTCGCTCTATCTGTATCCCCTGCGTCAGATCTTCGCCCTGGCTAAGGAACTGGGCTTTGAGGGCTTGGAACTGGTCCTCAGCCCAGAGATCCTCATCAGGGGCAGTGACTATGTACAAAGGCTATCAGCTGAGTACGAACTGCCCATCTTCACCCTGCATCCTCCCATGATCGCCATCCCGAGGTGGAAACACCATCACAAGCTGCTGCCCTGGATGACGTCGCTGGCTCGCGAATTTGACTGTCGGCTCATCGTCATCCACGCACCCAAGGCACTGACGCTGGCGGAGGGGCTTGGTCAGCAATACTTGCAGGCCGTCCAGGCATGTGTGAAAGAACTCAGCAGCGCTTCCCCCAGACTGAGTGTGGAAAACCAAGCCATCTTTCAGAGCACTGACAGGCGATATGCGCTCAGCACTCCCGGCAACCTGCATGCTTTCGCCGATGAGCATGATCTCATCCTCACCCTGGACACAGCCCACGCCGCATCCTTCCCGTACGACTTGCTGGAGGCCTATCAAACATTCGGAAGCAGACTGGGCAACATCCATCTGAGCGACTTCCGGTCGGCGCGCGCCGTCCCACCGTGGTTCAACATGCAAAGTTACTTCAAGCACCACCAAATCCCCGGCGATGGTGACCTACCCCTGCAAGAGCTTCTCCTGCATTTGACAGCCGATTCCTATGCGGGATTGCTTACCCTGGAGATCAGCCCTTTCGCGCTTGAGGTGTGGTCACCCAGCCGTGTGAAAGGAAACCTGATCAGGTGCCTAGATTTCATGCATCATCACCTGGGAGATGCCTGAAGGGCGTGGTGATCGGGTGACGATAGTACTGTAATACCATCGTACGAGGCGAGGATTGTCGGATCAGACCGTATCGGAAGACCAGGGGAGGGATGCTGTCGGGCGCCGCACTTTAGCGTGGGCCAGCATCGGCGTCGTCGCCCTTGTCCTCTTTCTGCTACTCACCCCCCTTTGGCCCATCCCGTTTCTGGATAAGGTCGACTGCGTAGGAAGCGCAGTATGCGGTCGTATACCCGATCACTCCTTCCACCTCGCCGGTCGCCAGTTGCCACTGTGTGCTCGTTGCACGGGCACATTTGTCGGTGCTCTGCTGGGCTTTGTGGGCCTGCTCTTGTTAGGGAAGGGGAAGGCCGCCCAGATGCCGCCCGTGCGCGTTCTGGCCCTGCTGATCAGCTTCATCATCCTCATGGCCATCGACGGACTGAACTCTTACGTCTCCTTGTTGATCAACGGTCCCGCACTGTATCAGCCCCATAACCTCCTGCGCCTGCTGACGGGTACGCTTCACGGCCTGGCTTTAAGTATCATCGTCTTTCCCATCTTCAATTTCACCTTATGGAAGGAACCCGACAGGAAACCGGCCTTGACTGGCTTCCGGGAACTGGGTCTCATCATCCTGCTGCTGGCGCTTCCCATGGTCCTGATCGTGCAAGCCCAGATAGACTTCTTTCTGTACCCTGTGGCCGCCATTAGCGCCCTTGGAGTACTAGCTATGCTCACAGTGCTCAACTCGATGATCATTATTATCGCCTCGCGGCGAGAGGCGCAGGCGGTGGGCTGGTGGGACGCAGCGCTGCCTGTGGCGCTGGGTTTCGCCGCCAGCCTCGTTGAGGTCGCGGTTATCGCCGCGTTGCGCTGGCAATTCAGCACAGCATTTGGGATACCCTTCTAAGGCCAGAGCAGAGAGAGTGGAAAAAGGCTGTCACACGATAGGTACGGGCGCATTCACGCTCTTTTCCCCGCTAGGTCGCTCCCCTTCGACTCGCCTCAGGACAGGCTTCGAGACGGCCAGCGGTCTACTCAGAATGCGGCCGGCGGCGGCTCTTCTCCGGTTTTTCGACACCTGAAGATCGCCCCTTTGCTGGAACACGGAATTGGTGGTATAATGCTGCAACACTGCTTCGAGCCTGCAGTTCAACCAGAGAACGTCGCAACGCCGGGGTTATGGAATGCGCAAGGTCTGGGGAAGGGAGGTGATGAGGCCACGCAGTCTCAGTAGCGTCCACAACACCATTTGTGCTCTTGGGTGCAACTCAAAGGAGGTGAAGTCGAAATGACTCTCGATATCGGTAGAGCTTTTACCTATATGTTCGAAGATGAGAACTGGATCATGAAGATCGTGATCGGCGGCATCCTGCTGTTCATCCCCATCGTGAACTTCATGGTCATGGGTTACATGCTGGAGGCGCTGAAGAGGACCGCCGATGGCATGGACATCCCGATGCCTCAGTGGGACGACTTCGGTGGCAAGTTCGTGAAGGGTCTAATGCTGTTCATCATCGGGCTGGTATACACGATCCCAATCTGGGTCGTCGCCTGTCTGGTAGGAGGCTTGACGGGGCTTGCGGGCGCCGCAGAGAGCGACGCGCTGCGCAACATGGCGAGCTTGCTCAATGCATGTGCGAGCTGTCTGTACCTGATCTGGACGATCGTGGTGTGGCTGGTAATGCCCGCAGCCTGGATCAGGTACGCGGTGACCGGCGAGTTTATGTCCGCCTTCCAGTTTGGTGAGCTCTTCAGCTTCATTAGCAGCAACATCGCAAACTACATCGTGGCCATCATCCTTTGGCTCGTTGCCAGCCTCATCGCTGGCTTCGGCGTGATAGCCTGCTTTGTCGGCGTGCTTTTCACCTACTTCTGGGCCTATCTGGTGATCGCACACCTACTGGGCCAGGTGCAGCGCGAATCGCTGGTGGTGACTTGACCTGGCAGAAGAGTGAAGAGGGGAGCGAAGTCAATCAGTCTTCGCTCCCACTTCTTTGAAGGATAGGGTGACAGAGTTGGTCAGGTGAGCCTCTGGCCGCTGTGCGATCATGCCTCCCAACTCAGCGCGTCATAAGGACGCTTCAATTGTCGCAGGCCGTCGCCAGGATGCCCTTGGTCTGGTCCGGGCCCAGCGGGGAAAGCGCTGGTTGGCACGAGTGAGAAGCGAACCGTCACTCGTTGTCTGTGCCCGGTCGGTCAACAGACTTTCCGTGCCTGGGATGCTCCATTGGCTGCTCGCTTGGATATGTTGACGCAAGAAATCCGATGATAGAAGCCTGGTCCGGCGTTTTCACCGCCTTCGGTCTTTCGGCATCGGCCGGCCTGAATGCCTATCTGCCCCTGCTTATCGTCGCTCTGACAGCCCGTTTCACTGGCCTGATAACCTTGGCCCCACCCTATGACGTCCTCACCCACGGATGGGTTATGGCTGTCATCGCCATTCTTCTGTGCATTGAGCTCCTTGCGGACAGAATTGCTGTTGTGGACACCGCCAACGACGTTCTGCAGACCTTCGTCCGGCCGACAGCCGGGTCCATTCTGTTCGCCGCCAGCAACACCGTGATCAGCGACATCCATCCCGCCTTGGCCATGCTCTGCGGGCTGATCGTGGCTGGAGGAGTTCACGTCACAAAGGCCACCGTTCGACCGGTGGTCACCGGGACCAGTGGAGGACTTCTAAACCCTGCAGTTAGCACCGCCGAAGACGTCACGGCCTTGGTACTGACCGCGGTCTCCATCTTGGTCCCACTGCTGGTAGGCTTCACGCTGGGCGCGTTCTGTCTGGCGATGGTTTGGTGGCTGCACAGGCGAAGACAACGTGCGGAAGGCGTGCCCTGACTCACATCGCGGACTAGCGCACAGGGAACTACGGACCCCGTCGCCAAGGAAGCCGGTCCCGCCAGCTGGAGGGTGGTATCTGTCCCAACACGCTCATTCCCAACGCCTCAACCTCCTTGGGATCCCGAACCGTGTCGTCCAGGTAGTCCAGTAGGAAAATCAGCCCCAACCCGGCGACTACCCCCAAGAGCACCCGGATGGGGATCTCAAGACGGTCCATCAGGCCAACTCCCAAAGACACCACTGTCGGAGAGTCGATGACGAAGACCTCTGCCCCCTGCGAGCCCAGCTGTGCGAAGTACTTGGCGTTATCCTCCTCCAAGCCTTCGATGGCGGCCTGTGCGATGGCCCTCAATTCCTCTTCGTCCGGCCAGGTGATGTGCATGCTGAGAATGCGATGCTGCTTTTCCGCCACAGTGAACCCTTGAATGGCTCTCGCTGGGACAACGATGCCCTGCTCTCTCAACCTGGCACTCACATCAGCGGCAAAGGATTCGCTCTTCACGATCTCTGCAAAATCATCGGCTATGTACTCGGAGGCCAAATAAGCCGAATAGAGAGGGTCCATGGTCACTCTGTCTGCGTCGGTCTCTGGGGACACTCCAATGGTGAAGCGCATGGTGGCCTGGTACATGGGCTTGGGATGAGAACGGAATAAGATACTTCCCGCCAAAGCAACGATGACCAATCCGACTATGATCCACCATCGGCGCCAGATGATCCCCCAGTATTGACGCAGCTCCATCTCGCCCTTTCCCTTCCCACACTAGAGTACAATTCGGGGACTGTCCGCAGTCGACTCCGGCAACATGGCCAGAGCGATGCCTGTCAAGACTTCTTCCCCGCGCTGATTCTCGCAGTACACGTCGCAAACGACGCAGGTCTCCTCGTTCACCCTCTTCTGGCCCGCGATGCGGCCCCATGCCTTGATGGTGTCTCCGGGCCTCACCGGCAAGACAAACGTCGTGTCCAGTTGGCCACCCGAGTACCATCCATCTCCAAAAGCACGGCCCATCATCTCGGAAAGGTAGGCCAAACTCATCATGCCATGGGCGATGATGCCTCCGAAGGGAGTCTGCCTCGCGTACTCCTCGTCGAAGTGCAGAGGATTCCCTACACCCAGTATCTCCTCATAAGCATTGATCATCTCTTGTGTGACGGTTTGAACGATGGGTTCCATACGGAGTTGCCTCCCCGCGGGGGTTACGACGGCCTTCACTCGGACCAGAAGGAAGTGGACTCACTCCACACTACGCGCTGCCCGTGCTGATTCCTGGCCAAGCTCTCGACGACCAAGAAGTTCCTGCCCTTTTTCACAAACTTGTCCGTTACCGTGGCCTGAACGCTGAAGACGTCCCCCGCGAGAATCGGCCGATAGAACCTGAAGTGCTGCCTCACATGGACACCTCCTCGCGGAGGTGCGGCATCGGTGCGGTATGCTTTGAGCACATACAACGCGGCGATGGTCGGAGGCGCCACTATGTTCTCATAACCCCGACTCTGTGCGTGCGAGACATCCCGGTGCAAGGGATCTTTGTCTCCT
The DNA here is from genome assembly GCA_964492135.1 of uncultured Anaerolineales bacterium. Taxonomy (GTDB): domain Bacteria; phylum Chloroflexota; class Anaerolineae; order UBA7937; family B3-Chlor; genus CAYGAW01. Next base: position 9,594 of record CAZBJW010000006.1, on the reverse strand, counting down.
ACGGCATCCACATACTTCCGTATCAACTTCTCACCGATGGGGTAGATCAGGGGTGAGAAGGTATGCCCGATTTCTATCTCATCGATGCTGAATCCTGCCTCGCTCATGACCGCACCTTTTCATCCACGAACGCTCGCACTTTGCTCTTGAACGTCTCTCTGTCGAAACTCTCAGCGTGGCGCCTGATGGCGGCGGCATCGAAATCTCTCTCATCGAAGCTTGACACGGCTTCAGCGAGCGACTCAGCGGTGTGTTCGTGGAAGAAAAGACCCGTCACACCCTCGACCACTGTCTCCAGAGCGCCACCGGCGGCATAGGCGATGACTGCCCGGCCTGCGGCCTGGGCTTCGAGAGGCGCGATGCCGAAATCCTCTTCGCCGGGAAAGATGAAGGCCTTGCACCGTGAAAGATACTGCCTCAGCTCGCGGTCTGCCAGGGTGCCCAGAAACTCGACATTGGGTTCGGCCATGCCCTCCAAGCGACGGCGGTCCCGTCCATCCCCGATGATCTTGAGAGGTAAGCCTAGAGTGTTGAACGCCTCCACTGCCAGATCTATGCGCTTGTAAGGGATCAACCGAGAAACCGTGAGGAAATAGTCTCCTCGGCCGTCGCGCACCTCAAAGCGATCGACCTCGAGAGGCGGATGAATTACCACAGCCTCTCGCCGATAGAACTTCTGAATGCGCCGTCGCACCGTTTCCGAAATGGCGATGAAGTGGTCAACTCTGTCGGCGGCGAGCCTGTCCCACAGCCGCAGGAGATGGACCACAGGCGACAACAACTTCACAGCCACCGGGTTGATTGCTTCGTGTCTGACGTAGTTGTGATAGTCCCACAGAAAGCGGGTGGGGGTAAGACAGTAGCAGATATGCATTGTCTCGGGGGGCGTTAGCACGCCGTGACAGAAAGCGCTCTTGTTGCTTATCACTACATCATATCCCCTCAGATCAAAGCCCTCAAAGGCCAGAGGATAGAGGGGCAGGAAAGCCTGGTGATGCTGCTTGATGAGGGGCAGCCGGTCCAACCAGGAAGTACGAATATCCCACTCCTCATAGTGGGCGGGCATTGCCCTCGACCAGTAGATGGAGGTGTAAACAGGCGCTGAGGGGTAGATCTCCTTCAGAACCTCGAGAACCCGCTCCGCCCCGCCCATCTGGTTCAGCCAGTCGTGAGTAATTGCGACTCTCAACGCACGGGCCTCCGCCTTCTACCCAGGGATAATCCTGGTGCCAGTCTCTCCTCTCAGTGCTCGGGCCAGGTTCTCTGGCGAAGTGATAAGGGCTTCCTTGCCTCCCCTCTCCAAGAACTGGATGACCGCCTCTATCTTGGGACCCATGCTGCCTACCGGGAAGTGTCCCTCATCCAGGTAGCGTTTGGCCTCGGCCACCGTCATCTGATCCAGCGGTTTCTGCCTTGGCTGACCGTAGTTCAGGTAGACCTTCTCCACTGCAGTGGAGACAAGAAACAGATCAGCCTCGATACCAGAGGCTAACAGTCCTGAGGCATAGTCCTTGTCTATTACGGCTTCGACGCCTCGAAGTTCGCCCCCTGGGTCTCGGACCACAGGGATGCCTCCGCCACCCACACCGATCACTACGAACCCGGCCTGCAAAAGCGTCCTGATGGCCTCCAGCTCCACAATCTCCCGCGGGATAGGCGATGAGACAACCCGTCGCCAGCCTCGCCCTGCGTCCTCCATTACCGTCCAGCCCCGTTCCCGCTCATGAAGCCGTGCCTTCTCCTCATCATAGAAGGGGCCGATGGGTTTCGTGGGGTTCTCGAAGGCCGGATCATCCTCGTCTACCACAACCTGAGTCACCACTGTTGTGACTGGGATATCGGCACCTACCTTACGTAATCTGTTGCCTAGAAGCTGCTGGATCATGTATCCCAAGGCGCCCTGGGTGTCCGCCCCACAAGAATCCAGAGGAACGGTGTGCAGAACATCGCTGGCCAATTCGGAACGCAGCAGGATGAAACCCACCTGCGGACCATTGCCATGGGTGATGACCACTTTCCACCGCTGCTGAACGATGCCAGCGATGTGCCCGCACGTCTCATCAGTCGCCGCGAACTGATCGGGCACGGTCTGGTGCTGTTTGTCCTTGATGAGGGAGTTACCCCCAATGGCAATCACGGCCGTTCTCGTCACCCAGTCCCTCCTCGGGCATCGTTAGCATGCCGCGTCAGTATTCCCCCGCATCCTCGATCCCGGAGACCCGCCTCGGAGTTCTCACATATCGAGACAAGGCTCTGCGCAATGACGATACTATATCACTGTTGGGCCCCCCAATCAACCCAGTACCATAGTCCTATTGCCACTCATGGTCAACTGTGGTACAATGTGAAGTAGAATTCATGCTACGGTGAAGGCAGCGGCCGCACTATGGAGAAGGAAAAGATACTGATCGTAGATGACGACGCCAGGAATATCGAGTTCATCAGGGATTCGCTCCTGGTCCCAAGCGGATACACCGCGCTCTGCGCCACCGATGGTGAGGAAGCCCTGCATCTCGCTCTCACCGAGGGACCGGATCTCGTGCTCCTGGATCTGCAAATGCCCAAGCTTGACGGGTTCGATATCCTGGAAGCTTTGAGGCAGGCCGGCCGAGATATTCCCGTCATCCTGATCACCGCGTATGGCTCGGAGAACGTGGCCGCACAGGCTTTCCGCCTGGGAGTGAGGGACTACTTCCCCAAGCCCTTCAAAGTCACGGAGATGATGGAGGCCGTCCAGAGATCCCTGGCGGAGGCCCATCTGACGAGAGAGAAAGAGGAGTTGGCCGCACGGATAGAGTTGGCCAATCGCGAATTGGAGCAGAGGCTGAGACAGTTAACCATCCTCTACGGAATCAGCAAGTCCGTCACCTCGCTCCTGGATCTAGACAAGCTGCTGACCCGGATCGTGGAGGCCACCATGTACGTCACGGGGGCCGAGGAGATATCCCTCTTTCTCCTAGACGAAGAGACGCAAGAACTGCAACTCCGGGCTGTTCAGCGTGCAGGCGACAGGCAGGCTCGCGGAGTTAAGGAGAGCGGAGATGATGCCGTGGTCCGGCAGGTGATGATGACCGGCCAGGTGGCAATGATCCAATCCCCTCGGTCGCGAAAAACAGACCCCCTGCAGGTGACGCTGGCCGTGCCCTTGAAATCCAGAGACGCAACCATAGGCGTATTGCACGCGACTACTGACAACGCAATGGAGCCTTTCTCAGACAACGATCGTTACGTGCTCTCCGTGCTGGCCGATTTTGCGGCCATCGCGATAGAGAACGCCAGACTCTTCCAGGAGGTGGAGGAGCAAAGGGGCAAGTTGGAGACCATCCTGACGGGCACGGAAGACGTCATCGTTGTCACCGACGAGAACGGGCGGGTGCTATTGATGAACCCCGCGGCGGCGGAGGCTTTCGATGCGGATCCGACACAGTCGACGGGCAAACCCCTTCTTGAAGTGACTGGCTATCAAATGCTCAATGAGCTTCTCAGCCGGAAGATGGCCAAGGAGATTGCTACGAACCTCGAAGTCCCCCTGCCAGACGGGCGAACCTCCTACGCTAGTCTCAGCCCCATACCCGACGTGGGTTGGGCCCTGATCATGCGAGACATCACTCACATCAAAGAACTAGACAAGATGAAGTCGGATTTCGTGTCCACCATTACCCATGACTTGCGCTCACCTCTAACCTCGATTCAAAGCCTGATCAAAATGCTTCCCCAGGTTGGCGAACTGAACGAAGAACAAGAGGAATTCACTGGGCGGGCGATGAGAATCGTGGAACACATGCAGGATCTCACAAGCAGTCTTCTGGACATCGCTCGCATCGAGGCAGGGGTAGACATGCAGACGGGGTCGATGCGCCTAGATGTCGTAGTCGAGGCGGCGATACAGAACCTGGAGGCAGCGGCCCAGGCCAAGGAATTGGGCCTGGAGGTGATCCTACCTGACGACCTGTCGGTCGTGGAAGGCAATCACGCCCGTCTGCTGCAAGTGATGTCCAACCTGCTGGACAACGCGATCAAGTATACACCGCCAGGCGGCAGCATAAAGGTGACGGCTGGGGAGGATGAAGACCAGGTCACCGTCTACGTGACAGACACCGGCGTCGGCGTCCCCGCTTCCGCCAGGCCCCACATCTTTGACAAATTCTATCGCGTGCAAGGTCCCGCCACTCGTGAGGCGGAGGGCGTGGGCCTAGGCCTAGCCACGGTGAAATCTATCGTGGAGAAACATGGAGGACAGGTCTTCGTAGAGAGCAGAGTGGGCCACGGAAGCACCTTCTATTTCACCCTCCCCAAGGCGCGAATGACTCCTCCTGTCAGTTGATCAGCCACTGACGCAGTCTACATTCTCAGGGCCCCAACAAGTCGCTCAGGGTCACCAGCCGGTAGCCTCGAGCGCGCAGTTCGTCGATAATCCTGGGCAGTGCTTCTGCCGTTTCTGGGGATCCGACGTGCATGACCACAATCGCGCCGTTGCGAGCGCCATCCAGTGCGTAGTTAAACACCTCTTCAGAAGTCCTGTCCCCTGTCCAGTCCCAAACCTGATAAGTCCAGTAGATGGTGAGGTAGCCGTTCTCCTGGACCACCCGACGCACCCGATCATCGCGGTTACCAAACGGGGGTCGGAAATAGGGCTTGGTACTCCGAGCCGTCAACTCAGCAACGCGTTGCTCAACCGCTGCCAACTCCTGCCCCATCTGCTCGGCCGTCAGTTCGGTAAACCGGGGATGGGTATCCGTGTGGTTCCCCAACTCGTGCCCGTCAGCCACGATCTCCTGGAGTAGCTCGGGGCCTCCTGCTTGCCGCAGCATGATGCCGGTAACGAAGAAAGTGCAATGGATCTCCTTCTGCCGCAGCGTTTCGAGGATCGAAGGCAATGGGGCGATACTGGCTCCAGCGTCGAACGTTAGAGCCATCCACGGGCGGTCCGGATCTCCTCGATCGATTTCCGTCGCCGTGAGCGCAGGAGGCCCGGCGGGAGGCAGGGTCCCTGTGGGACTGGGAGTGCTGGTGCCCGTAAATGTGGGCAAAGGGGCGACTGTGGACGTGGGGGACGCAATGGGACTCGGCCTGCTCGTAGGTGTGGCCGTGGCCAGAGGCGTCAGCGTCGCAGTAGGAGGCACGAACTGGGAGATCACAGGCCATTGGCTTATGGACGAGGAACCGCACGCAGGGGTCAGCAGGAGTATAGTCAGCAAAAGAAGCGCAAGGCCCCTACTGATTCTCAAACTGGAGCCTCCTCTCAACGGCATCCACGATGTAGCCATTCGCCAAGTAGCGATATAGGTTGACCCCAGGGCACGAAGTGGCCGCGTAGTCGCGATGGCCCCGGATGAGGTCGGGTGGGATGGAGTACTCATAGCACAGCCAACTTGCCAGATCCACAACGGCCTTCAGTTGTGCCTCGTTCATCTCCTGGATGTTGTAGTTGCCCATTACAGTGATCAGTGCGTGTCCCGTAGGATCGTACTCGGTGGCGGTGTCCCCAACGAACTCCAGAGGCCTGCCTTCATAGATATTGCCCTCAAGGTCTATGAGGAAATGATACGGGATATCCGCCCAGCCCCGGACTCTCCTCGCCCAGCTCTGTAAGCCCCTCAAGCGAGCCGGCGCCCCACCGTGGAACTCGGCGCCATCGTGGTGGAGCGTGATCCTTACCAGTGTGTGGGGTCGGTAGCCTTCGGTTATCTCCATGGATCCCCACTGCTCCCGTGTGATGATTGGCGGCTGGGTCGGAGGACCCTGCGCGGACGGCGCGGGTAGTGGGATGGGAGTAGATGTAACGGTCGGCGTGAAACTCGGAGTGGCGGTCGGCGTCGGGGGCACAGCGGTGGGTGTCGGTGGCAATCTGGTGGGCGTGCGAGTTACTGTGGGAGGGGGTGTCGAGATGGGATTGTGGTCGGTCAGTGAGCCGCTGAACGCCTTGGCAGTGGTAGGCGTATCAATGGCCACGTAAGCCGTTGTGAGGAGCACGTCTCTAAGTAAGAACGCGCAAAGGACCCCAGCGACGAACGCAAGAAGTGGCACAAGTAACCAAGCTTTGCCAACGATACGGGTTTCCACCTGCATCAACTCGATGGACGCGTAGTCTCCAACCACTGACCATTATACGCCGTCCATCCCCCACATACTAGCCGGAGGACTATTCTAGCATGCGATCTATCTGTTGACAAACCCACAGAAGTGTTGGCTTTTGGGCGATTATGTATGTATAATAGATTTTTGATGTTTTAACACCATCTAGATATGCTTTACCATAGGAGGACAATGTGGCCAACTTGACCGAGATTCGCTGGCATGGCCGTGGCGGTCAGGGCGTCGTCACCGCTGGCAAGATGCTGGCTCAGGTTGCCCTGGACAGTGGGCAATATTTCCAGGCCTTTCCCGACTACGGCCCCGAACGGGCCGGAGCGCCCATCAGGGCCTTCACTCGCCTCAGCCCGGAACCGATTCACAAGCACTGCCAGATACAGGAGCCGGACATGGTGCTGGTGTTGGACCCGACCCTACTGGAGGCCATTGATGTGACCGAAGGCCTCAAGGAAGATGGGATACTGCTGGTCAACACCGATGAATCACCAGCGAAGGTTCGAGAGATGGTCGGCTTCCGCACGGGCAAAGTGTTCACCGTAGATGCGACAAAGATCGCTCTAGAAACCCTGGGGCGTGAGATCACCAATACGCCTATGCTGGGGGCGCTCGTGAAAGCCACAGGGCTCTTGACTGTGGAGGATCTGGTAGCTCAGACCCGCAAGCAGTTTGCAGACAAGTTCGGGACAGAGGTGGTCAAGAGGAACGTGGAAGCTATCGAGCGAGCGGCGGCAGAGGTGCAGGAGGGCTAAATGGTAAAGCTGGACGCTGGTTGGAGAGAGATACCTATTGGCGGCAAGATCGTAGATGCCGGCAACGCGCAGGAGTACGAGACCGGCAGTTGGCGGGCCATGAGACCCATCGTCGATCAGGACGTATGCATTAATTGTATGCGATGCTGGGTCTATTGTCCCGATTGCGCCATCGATGTGGAAGACGAGGAGATGGTTGGATACCATTACGAGTTCTGCAAGGGTTGCGGCATCTGTGCCGAGGTATGTCCTGTTGACGCCATAACTATGGAACCAGAAGCAGAGTCGGCAGGATAGGGACCTAGCCGCAAGGTCATTTTGAATAGGAGACAGCGATAATGAGTAGATTCGAAGCTATGGATGGGAATACCGCTACTGCGGAGGCGATGCGCCAGATAAACCCAGACGTGGTCGCTGCTTATCCCATTACCCCACAGACCAGCACCGTGCAAACCTTCTCTCAGCTCGTGGCAGATGGCGAGGTGGATACAGACTTTATCAGGGTGGAGAGCGAGCACAGTGCCATGAGCGCGTGCATTGGCGCCGCGGCCGCCGGCGGCCGGGTGATGACCGCCACGTCAGCGAACGGTCTGGCCTTTATGTGGGAGATGGTATACATTGCGGCTTCCTATAGATTGCCTATCGTCATGGCCGTAGTCAACCGCGCACTTTCGGGACCGATTAACATCCATTGCGACCACAGCGATTCGATGGGCACTCGCGACGCTGGTTGGGTACAACTATACGGCGAGAACCCCCAGGAGTCCTATGACAACGCCGTCCAGGCATTGCGCATCGCCGAACACGAGGACGTGCTCTTGCCGGTGATGAGCATGTACGATGGCTTCATTACCTCGCACGGCCTGGAACGGGTGCAGATCGAGGATGAGGAGAAGGTTAAGGATTTCATCGGTTCTTATACCCCCCATGAACCACTATTAGATGTGGACAATCCTGTCACCTATGGCCCTCTGGACTTCTATGACTTCTACATGGAGCATAAACGGCAACAGGTGGAAGCAATGAAACACGCCAGGAGAGTCATCATAGAGGTGGCGGCAGATTTCGAGAAACGCTTCGGCCGCCGCTATGGGTTCTTCGAAGAGTACCGGCTCGATGACGCCGAGTTGGCGCTCGTCGTATTGTCCTCCACGGCGGGCACGACCCGGAGCGTGGTGGACGAGCTACGCGCCCAAGGGATGAAGGTAGGCTTGCTGAAGCCTCGCGTCTTCCGTCCTTTTCCAGGTCAGGAACTGGCCGATGCCTTGCGAGACAAGGCGGTGGTGGGGGTGATGGATCGCTCCGATTCCTTCGGAGCTTTGGGCGGCCCCCTCTTCATGGAACTGTCTGCCGCCTTCAAGATCTATGATGTACCAGCCAAGATCGTGGATTATGTCTTTGGCCTGGGTGGACGCGATACCACCGCTGCCCAGATAGAGAGCGTGTTTGGAGACCTGACAAACATCGCCGAGGGTGGCGAGATTAAACAGCTCGTTACCTATCTTGGCGTCCGTGAGTGAGGAGACAACGATGGCAACACCATTGAAGTTGAAAGAACTGTCTAGTAAGGAAGATCGCTTGACGGGAGGGCACCGGCTCTGTGCCGGTTGTGCCGCCCCCATTATTGTGCGCCAAATCCTGACCGCCATTGATGACCCAGTGGTACTCTCCAACGCCACAGGCTGTCTGGAAGTCTCCACCACCATCTATCCCTACACAGCCTGGAATGTGCCCTGGATCCATTCCGCCTTCGAGAATGCAGCATCTACAATCAGCGGTGTGGAAGCGATGTACCGCTCTCTGGTTAGACAGGGCAAGATGGAGGAGCGAAACATCAAGTTCGTGGCCTTCGGGGGCGATGGAGGCACCTATGACATTGGCATCCAGGCGCTATCCGGCATGCTAGAGCGCGGGCATAAGGCGCTGTACGTCTGTTACAACAACGAGGCTTACATGAACACCGGCATCCAGCGCTCGGGAGCCACACCTCTAGGAGCCTGGACTACAACTTCACCTGTAGGAAGGGTGATTCCCGGCAAGCCGCGTCCTCGCAAGGACTTGACGGCCATCGCTGCCGCCCATGACATACCTTATGCTGCCCAGGCCTCTCCTCACAACTGGAGAGACCTGATGCGCAAGGTGCGCAAAGCCATTGCCGCCGAAGGTGCTTCCTTCCTGAACGTCCTGTCCGACTGCAACCGAGGCTGGCGTCATGACACCAATATCACCATAGAGATAACTCGGCTGGCAGTGGAGACTTGCTACTGGCCCCTCTACGAGGTCGAGGACTGCGAGTGGAAGTTGACCTACCGTCCCAAGGAAAAGCTGCCCATTGAGGAGTTCCTGCAGCCGCAGGGGCGCTTCCGGCATCTGTTCCGAGAAGAAAACAAGCACGTGCGGGAGCAGTTGCAGGCCGAGGTGGATCGCAAATGGAAGCAGCTTCTCAAACGGTGCGGTGAGGAGGAATAGGCCCAGAGTTCGGGACCACCAGGGCAGCGTGACCATGGGTGTCGCTGCCCTTTTTGCTTATCACGTCATATCCTCAGTGACTTCAGCAGCAACGGAGCGGTCTCTACCCCCAGCCCGCGAATCCGCAGGAGGAAGTCATATCTGCCCGGGGGCAGTTCGGCGGGGAGCAGCAGGTTGTGCTGGTCTCGCACTATCTCCCCGTTCTCCCAAAGGACGGGCGGATATGCGCCTCCCACAGGTTGGACTTCCTGTGACACTATAGCCAGACCATTCCGGTCCACCA
>CAZBJW010000005.1:33124-57652 GCA_964492135.1 uncultured Anaerolineales bacterium | reverse complement strand
GTTCTGGATGATGTCGTTACGAAGTAGACCGGAACGTCGATCTCGTATATCAGACACGTGCCACAACTGCGCAATAAACTGCTCGGCCAGGGCGGCCCACCACTCTTGCTTTTGGCGCCGCGTACCAGGTGGGAGCCATACTTCTTGCGGCGTCTCTCCGCCTCCGACGAACCCAGGCCACTCCCGGCACATACTCCAGGGCCTGGAGATCATCTTCCGGGGAGCGACTCCAGGGACTACCGACAGGATGGGCCGAGGAAGAACCGTCCATGCTTAGTCTCTCGCAGTCATCTCCAAGGCTTGTCGCACCATCTGGCTGGCGTAGCCCCATTCGTTGTCATACCAGGACATGACCTTCACCAAGTCCCCGTCCACCACCTGCGTCATGCCTAGGTCAACTACGGAAGCTCTAGCATCCTGGATAATGTCGGACGACACGATGGGATCCTCCGTTACTCCCAAGATGCCCTTGTATCGCTCACTCTCTGCTTCCTCCCTGAATATGTCGTTGACCTCCTCTACGGTGGTGTCTCTCTCTGTGAGAAACACCATATCTGCAAGCGACCCAACGGGGACTGGGCCACGTACCGCGGTTCCAGCGAACTTACCCTGATATTGCGGAAGGGCCTTCGTCGTCGCGACGGCGGCGCCTGTAGTGGTGGGCACGAGATTGGCAGCGGCCGCCCTTCCTCTCCGGATCTTCTTGGCTGGCCCGTCGACTATGGATTGAGACGAAGTGTACGCATGAATGGTCGTCATCATAGCCTTCTCGATCCCAATCCGCCTGCCCATGACCTCAACTACCGGGGTTATGCAGTTGGTAGTGCAACTCGCGCAGGACACGATTCGAACGGACTCTGCGTCTCCCGTATTCACCCCGTAGACGACCGTGACCACATCGTCGCTCTTGGCAGGCGCAGACAGGATGGCGTATTTCGCCCCGGCCTTGAGGTGTTTCTCGAGATCCTCTTTCTCCCGGAACACACCAGTACACTCGAAGACGATGTCGACACCCAGGGCACCCCAGGGCAGTTGAACAGGATCCCTCTCGTGCAGGACCTTGTACCTTTTGTCGCCCGCCACCAGGTTGTCGCCGTCGACTTTTACTGGCTTCTGATACCGCCCATACACCGTGTCATACTTGAGCAGATAAGCGAGATTATCCGTAGGGACCAGATCGTTGATCGCCACGATTTCGAGCTCGGGTGTGTCGAGCACAATTCTAAAGGCAGCTCTCCCTATTCTCCCAAACCCGTTGATCGCTACCTTTGCCACTATTCAACTCCTTTCTGTCTCCGCGCACTGAAGATCCTGATTCGTCCTAGTTACAATGATAGCTCCTCCGAGCAACACGCGGCCCGTTTGTTCCACGCAAGTATGTCTGACGAGTCCCTCCAGTCTAATCTGCATCGCGTTATGGGATTTCGCTGCTGACAGGCCTAACCTTGGCCAACATAGGCGGCCACCGGATTTCAGCCCCATGTCCTCTGTACCGAGGCCATTTGCCACCGGTCTCGCACCGCCAAGAGCCCTCGCCTCATCATCAACTTTCGAGTTGCCCGTCCCTCGGGGTAGTCATGGAGTTGTCTGCCTTCTCAAGTCCCGCCAGATTGTCAGGTTTGATGTAGGCAGTGACTCGCGCTTCATAGAGGTATGGCGTCTCCGCTTCCACCGGCTGGTCGACGACCGCCGAAGAGCGTCCTGTGGGTCAAGCAGCTCTGTATGGAAGTCGAAATCAAAGCTGCTTTCCTCCCATCTCCACCCCTTTCTCTGCATTCGCTGTCCTCTCTCACGAGGAGGAAGAGTTCTGTTTCTTCATCATGGCGAGCAGTTGCCTGGCGTCTTGCGTTGCATAGCCAGCCTCATCGTTGTTGAAATAGCAGTAGACCTGTTTGCCTTGCTTGGCCCACTCGGACAAGGTGGCCGCCCATCCCTCAAGTTCCTCAGCCCCATAATGGCCCACGTAAGTACCCACGGGACCATGCAGTCGCACGTAGACGAGATTGCTGGTCGTTTTCTTCGGCGACAGGCGGCCAGCCAGATGATAGATGCAGAAGGCCGCATCATGTTCCTCCAAGATGGAGTAGGCCTCGTCATCGAACCAGCTCGGATCGCGAAACTCGAAGGCGTACTTATGCTGTGCGGGCAGAGTCTGGAGGAACGACTCCAGCCGTTGGCTATTGAAGTTCCAATGCGGCGGCAACTGGAAGAGAATTGGCCCAAGTTTGTCCTCCAGCACAGCAATCCTCTCCAGGAAATTGGCCACCGGTTCCTCAGTGTCTTTGAGCTTCTTCCTGTGCGTGATGTAGCGGCTGGCTTTGACTGCGAATATGAATCCTGACGGGACTCTCAAGCGCCACTTAGTCAAAGTTTTCACCTCGGGTAGCTGATAGAACGTGTTGTTGATCTCGACGGTTTGAAAGTGGTCCGCGTAATAGGCAAGGAGATCCTCGGCCGGCAGGCCCTTCGGATAGAAGGGACCCTTCCAGTGGTCATAGTGCCACCCGGACGTGCCGATATGGACGAGGTTGGGTTTCTCCACTGTTTGCTCGTTCATGGCGCGCATAACCTATATCAAACCAACCGGTAGATGGTCTCAAAAGAGTTCAGCAAGTCGAGGTGCTGCTCCACTAGGCGGATGAGTAGGAAGCGGTCCCTGACGGTTTCTCTTGCCCTCTGGCCGATCTCTTTGCGCAGGTCTTCGTCCTTGACCAACTGGACGATCCGCTCGGCGGCTTCCTCCACGCTCGACACGAGGAATCCATTGACCCCATCCTCGATCTGGTAGCGGATTCCACCCACGTTCCCGCCAATCACCGCTGCTCCTTTCCACATGGCCTCTGTAACCGTCAGGCCGAAACCCTCTCGAATGGACTTCTGCAGTACGACTGCGGCGCGGCTCTGCAACGCGTTCACCAGAGCTGTATCCTGTCGAGAGAGGATGATGATCCTCTCCTCGCGGGAGTCCAGTAGAGAGCGATAGACCTCCTCGCCCTCCGGATCATCGGTGGCCACGTTACCCAGCAGAACCAGCGTGGCATCGATTTCTTCGCTGGCAAGTTTGAACGCTTCTATGACACCTTCCGGATCCTTCCAACGATCGAAGCGCGAGATCTGGGTCACGATGGGAAGATCCGTAGGGATGTTGTAGTAGTCAAAGCGTTGCAGTCTCTCGTCCTCTGATAGCTCCCTGTTCTTGATGGAGAAGGGATCTATGGCCGGCATGAAGAACAGCTGAGGCGTCTGAAGCTCTTGCTCATATTCCCGAAGAGTAAAGATTGTAGCATCGTACTCTTCGATGAAGGGACGCAGATAGCTCCACAAATCCTGATTCGGCTCAGTCAGGTCAACGTGGCAGCGCCAGATCCAAGGTCCCTTCTTCTCGTAGTGCCTGACTATGGGAAGAGGCTGAGCATCATGAATGATCACCCTATCATGGTCCAAATGGTTGCGTACCGCGTTCTCGTACACGACACTTTCGTAGATCTGCCTCTTTAGTTCGCTGAGATTGATCTCCCCACCCTGCAGCGCGTTGTGCATCTTCTTCGTGACGCTGAAGAAGTCCGGAGATCCCTGAATCACGCGCCATCCTGTCTTGATGCCCAGGCTGTTCATCAGCAGTGTGAGCGAAGACAACAACTCGGCCACGCCGCCGCCATAGTACGTCGAATTCACGTGAGCCACATGCAGGTCACGCACCAGTTCGGCCTTTGTCTTCACGCGTTCGACCGTCTCGGACCCAACGAACTGCTCGTAGTCTTCCACTTGAACGAGTCTTCCAGCTACTGTCACGACTGATACCTCCTTTGGGGCATGCTACCTACGAGAACGCTTGCTACAGGTGTCCTCCGGTCAATGCCTCGAAACCTGACACGATGTCCAGGAGCTCCTCGGTGATCGAGCTCTGGCGCACCTGGTTGTATTCGGTCTTTAGTTGGCTCAGCCGGTCCTCAATGTTCTTCTCGGCAGCTTCCATGGAGGCGAGCCGGTGAGCATTCTCGCTAGCGAGGGACTCGGCAAATGCTCGATACAGAGCGATAAAGATGTATTGGCGGACCAACGAGGAGAACAACTGATCCCCATCCACGGAGAAGGTGGGAATGACTCTGCACGGCCAGTCCTTCTCTCGCAGGCTCTCCAGCCACTGCACATCCAGCGGCAACAGACTAAGTGTATGCGGTTGATAGGTGGCGCCTGGTTGGGCGCGGTTATAGAATAGCACCACATGGTCAATCCCTCGCGCCGAGCGCCACTCGTCGACTCGGACCAGTGTCTCCTGTACCATGGGAGTGATGCCCGCGACCGACCAGGGCACACGTAGGCTCTCTTCCACCGGCTGTCCAGCCTCCTCAAGATGGGCTGCCAGAAGCAGGCCCGTCGCCAGCACCGAGCGATCCCCGTGCTCGACCTGAAGCTGGTCCATGGCCTCCATTGCATGAGCGGCGACACGCTGATTGAACTGGCCCACCATGCCCTGGTTGGAGCCAAAGACCACCGCACCGAAGCGCCTGCCTGTTGGCTCTCCAGCCAGCTGAATATCCGTCTCATCGCGGCGGAGAAGGATCTGCAGGCCCATCTCGATGGTGTGGTTGTATTCGGCGAGAGAGGCCACTGCCCTCTCACATTGTCTGATGCTCACCGCAGCCATGACTTTCATCGTCTTCACGACGGAGAGTAGTTCCGAGGCACTTTCGATCTTTCTCCTGATCGACTCGAGTGTCCGCATTCTAGTCCACCAGCCCGGGCCTCGAAATGGCTTCGTTCGCTACATCCAGCAAGGCCTTTCTCTGTTCCTGTTCGACTCTTTTCCCTTCTTCGATGCGCTGGCACACGCCAGGGAGCTTCTCCCTGACTGTACGTCGGAGCCTGTTCTCTACCTCCTCGATCTGGTCGACTGGCAAATCATCCAGTAAGCCTTCGTTCACCGCCAGAAGGATCGCTACTTGTTCGGGAACTCCCATGGGACTGTACTGAGACTGCTTTAGAATCTCGCGGACTCTGCGCCCACGCTCAAGCTGTCGGCGAGTGTGTTCCTCCAACCGTGTGCCGAAGCGGGAGAAGACCTCGAGTTCCTGGAACTGGGAATAGGAGAGACGCAAATCTCCGGCCACTTCGCGGTATGCTGCCAGCTGAGCCTTTCCGCCCACCCGCGAGACAGATCTCCCCACGTCCACAGCCGGGAGCACGCCTTTTTGGAACAGGACGGGCGACAGGTAGATCTGGCCGTCGGTGATGGAGATAAGGTTGGTGGGGATATACGCAGAGATGTTCTGGGCCTGGGTCTCGACAATTGGCAGCGCCGTCAGCGAACCTCCACCGCGCTCCTCTCTGAACTGAGTCGAGCGTTCAAGCAAACGCGAATGGATGTAGAAGATGTCGCCGGGATATGCCTCTCTCCCAGGGGGCCGCCGCAGCAACAGAGATAGTTCGCGGTAAGCGCGGGCATGGCGAGTCAGATCGTCATAGACGATGAGCACATCTTGGCCCTGTTCCGCGAAGTACTCGGCCATAGTCGTCGCTGAGTAGGCGGCGGCGAACTGCATCCCTGGCGGATCTTCGCCGCTTGCCACCACGATGATGCAGTATTCCATGGCTTCATGCTGCGCTAGGTCATGTATGACCTTCATGATAGAGGACTCGCGCTGGCCGATGCCACAGTAGACGCACACGACATCCTTCTTGCGCTGATTGATGATTGTGTCGATGGCGATAGCTGTCTTGCCTGTCTGGCGATCTCCAACGATCAATTCTCTCTGTCCTCGACCCACGGGGATGAGAGCATCCACCACCTTGATCCCTGTCTGGAGAGGCACGGAAACCGGTGCCCGATCCATCAAGCTGGGCGCTTCTCTTTCGATGGGCCTCCTTCGCGTATCGCGCACTGGGCCCTTTTCGTCCACCGGTCGGCCCACAGCGTCCACAACGCGCCCGAGGAGTGACTTGCCTACAGGGACATCCAGGACTCGCCCGGTGCGATAGACCCGATGACCAGCCTTCAGTTCGTCGCTCTCGTCCAGTAGGATCACTCCTAGCTGATCGCTGTCCAGATTGAAGGCCATTCCGAGTGAGCCGTCCTCGAAGCCTACCAATTCCTCCGACTTCACGGTTGGCAAGCCCGCCACGAGGGCGACGCCCCGACCCACGGATTGTACCGTGCCGATGTCTCTTGGACTGAGGATAGCTCTATGAGTCTTGGTGACGTGCTCCAGAGTGGCAAAGGTCTGGTCCAACACCGCCTGCAGGTCGCTGCCAGCCTGGCTCATGCCTCTGCCTCTTTCCCTGCGGTTTGCACAGTGAGTTCTTGCTCAAGGGTCTGCGTGACATGTTCCTCGACGCTCTCCAGGTAGTCCTCTATCGACCAGGCGACTCGACGACCATCTGCTTGCAGTTCGATGCCGCAGATGATATCGGGCGATCTCTCGAATCGCGCCTGGATTTCGTTCCCGTCAAGGATGCGGTCGGCAACGACGTCCACCAGAGTCTTGCGCGCTTCCTCTGGGATGGCGAAAGCACTTCGTATGACGACTTGGCCGCCTGATTTCTGAATGGACTCTGCCATAGCCTGCTTGTCGGGCCCACCCAACTCACGTAGGCGTTGGATGAACACGTCGACCATCTGCTGCTCCAGATCAGCGTCTGCGAGATCCAGCAGCGCTTGGCGGAGCATGTCCACCACCTGTTCGCTGGCGCGTTCCCGCAAATCCCGCAGGAATCTGTCCCGCTCCCTCTGGATGGCCTCGTGCCAATGTTTCTCCGTATCCTCCGCCTCTGCACGCACCTTCTCCAGCAGTTTCTTCCGGTGCTCTGCCACCTCTTCCTCGGCCCGGGCAGAGATTCGTTCTTGCTCTCGCTTCAACTCCTGCTGTTGCTGCCTGTATCGCTCGGCCTCCTTCTCAGCCTCACCCCGCTTCTCCTCCGCGTCCTCCAGACGAGAGGCAATCAGAGCCTCGCGATCCTCCATGGCCTTGACGATGGGTCCATACAGGAACCTTTGTAGGAGTAAGAGGAGTATCAGGAAGTTGACAATCTGAGCGCCCAGGGTGAACCAGTTGATCTGCACCGGCTACTGCCCTCGCTGCGTGAGGTAATTCCAGAAGGGGTTGAAAAACAGAAGGATCATGGCCACCACGAAGCAGTAGATGGCGAAGGACTCGATCATGGCCAGGCCCACGAACAGTGTCCGAGTGATGGTGTTCGACTCATCCGGTTGTCGAGCGATACTCCTCAAGCCTTCCGCAACCGCTCGTCCCTGTCCGAGCGCAGGCGCAATGACACCCACGCCAATCGTGAGTCCGGCCATGACAATAGAAGCTATACCTATCAGAGTTGTGGGGTCCATTTGATGTCTCCTTTCAGTCGCCTTGTGTCGATTCCTGCTGTTTGCCAGATTCTCTCATCGCCGAAGCTATGTACACCGTGGCCAGAACCGCGAAGATGTAGGCCTGGATCTGTCCGATCAAGAGTTCAAGTACTTCCAGCACGATGGGCAGGAACAGAGGGACTATGGACAGCAGAATGGCAGCAATCATGCTGCCGCTCATCACGTTCCCGAAGAGCCGGACTGCCAAGGCCAGAGTCCTTGATAATTCCCCTATGATGTGGAAGGGCAGCATGAACGCTGAAGGCCGCACGTAGTGCTTGAGATAACTGACAACACCTTGTTGGGCGATACCGTAGATGGGTACAGCGATGAAGACGCATATCGCAAGCGCGGCTGTGGTTGAAAGCGACCCGGTCGGGGGCTCATAGATCGGCACAAGACTGAGAAGATTCGAAATCGAGATGAAGAGGAAAAGGGTGCCTATGAAAGGCAGGTAAGGATCCGGACTACGACCCATGGTCTCACGAATCTGGTCGCGTATCAACACCACGACGGTCTCAAGGACAGTCTGCCAGCGCGATGGCCGCGCTCCCGTAGTTAGACTCCGAGTAACCAGCCAGGAAGTGACGACCAGCAAAGCCATTACTGCCCATGTGTACACTATGGTGGCATTGAGCACAATAGGGCCTTTCTGCCAAATCACGATGCTGTCAGGACTCAGTTCCATGCACGTGTCCTCCGATCAGATTACGAGGTGCTCACGGATGCAAAGAGCGCAACACTGCCAGTCGGGCCAAGAAAAAAGCGGCGAGGCAAACTGGCAGCTGCCCCCGGTCACTACGAGCGACGAGGAAGAACCCAGACAGGGTTAGAGCCATGCGCCCGCCAAAGCTTCCAAAGATCAGAAGCGCAGGCCAACGCGACGTGGCAAGTCGGCGCGCGGTCAGCCAAAGCCCGAAGAAGTGGAATACTCCAAGTACAAGACCCACCGTCAGTGATACTGCCACCGGCAACCAACCACTCACCATCTCACCCTCTCCTGTCCTCCTCTATCTGCTCGTGCTCTTTCAAGACCCAATGCCAGGCGTTGAGGCAACCAACGGCCAGTCCTAGCAGCAGGAGGACCAGGGTCCAGGGGATGGCAGTGGGCCAGCGGGAGTCGATCCAGTAGCCCAGGGCCACGCCAAGCAGCGTCGGCACCACCACCGACCAGCCAATCATACCCATCATCCCCAACCCGAACCACGTCGCTCGGCCCCTCGTTCGTCGGGCACGCATCTTGCGCTCTTCTTTTGCGCCCACGTGCTCTATCATCTTGTCTTGTTGATCCTGGCCTTTCTGCCTGTTTTCCGCGTCCATCATTCCTCTTGTCCTAGCTCCAAGTAGCGCCTTACCAGATCGGCCTGAAGGTGGGCCAGGGCCGAGCGTGCGCGTCGTTCCCTGTCGCTGGAGGCCCGAAAGCTCTCCCGCATCGCTCGCCTGAGGCCTCCGAGGTCAGGCCCTCTCATGGCCTGGAACGTCGAGACAAACACGTCCGGGCCGCACTTGACCAGCACCCCTTGCTCTACTGCAAAGAACTCCTCCTGGCCGTCCTCGGACTCCGAGAAGAGCATCCCAGGCACGAGGGGCGCGACGAAGTCGATGTGGTGCGGCAGGAGGCCCAACGACCCATCCTGGGCTTCAGCCGTCACCTTGCTCACTTCTTGCTCGAAGAGGACTTCGGTCGGTGTCAAGATCGTGAGCTTCATGGTTCCCGTGCTTCCTCAACGGCGCCTATCATGTACAGTGCCTGCTCTGGATACTCCGAGAACTCATCGTCCAGGATCCGCTTGCAGCCTTCGAGAGCGGCCTCCAACTCCACAAAGCGGCCCTCGCGGCCTGTGAACTGTTGTGTGGTGAAGAAAGGCTGAGTGAGAAACCTTTCAAGCCTCCGGGCTCGGTAGATTGTCCGCTGCTCCTCTGGCGAGAGTTCCTCCATGCCCAACATAGCGATGATGTCCTTCAGTTCTTCGTAGCTGGCCAGGGTCTCTCGCACTCGGCGCGCGATGTCATAGTGCCGTTTGCCAACTACTACGGGTGTCAGCATGTTTGACTCGGATCTGAGGGGATCTATAGCTGGATACAGCCCCTGGCTGGCGCGATCGCGCGAAATCACTATCGAAGCAGATAGATGAGTGAAGGTATGGATGACCGCTGGATCGGTGAAATCATCCGCCGGCACGTAGACGGCTTGAACCGACGTCATCGCCCCTGTGTGTGTGCTGGAGATTCGCTCTTCCAGCTCGGCCAAATCACTCGCGAGTGTGGGCTGGTACCCAAGGCGCGATGGGAGTTGCCCCATCAGCCCAGACACTTCCGAGCCAGCCTGGACAAAGCGGAAGATGTTGTCGATGAGCAGCAGGACACTCGTCCTCGCATCGTCTCGGAAGTACTCGGCCATGGTCAGGGCCGCGTGGCCTACGCGGAAGCGGGCGCCGGGCGGCTCATTCATCTGGCCGAAGACCAGCACGGTCTTGTCCAGCACGCCAGCTTCCCTGACCTGTCGATATAGCTCATCCGCTTCGCGCACTCGTTCGCCGATTCCGCAGAAGAGGCTAACACCCTCATACTGTTGGACCATGTTGTGGATCATCTCCATGATGAGGACCGTCTTACCCACGCCCGCACCCCCAAAGAGGCCTGACTTGCCACCCTGCTCGAGAGGGGCCAGCACGTCAATGGCCTTGATGCCGGTCCTGAATATCCCCGAGGAGACCACCTGTCGGCTCAAGGGCACGGGTGGCCGCCGTATCGACCGCCACTCGCCACCCTTCAACTGCTCCTTCTCGTCTATGGCGGCTCCAAAGACGTTGAAGACCCGCCCCAAAGTGCGCTCGCCAACAGGCACCATCATAGGTTTTCCCGTGTCGGTCACCGGTGCACCACGCGCCAAACCGCGCGTGGGCGTCAGGGCGATGCCTCGCACTACACTGGGGTCGACGTGGGTGAACACCTCGATGATGATGCTGCCGTCATCCCCGGCCCTCAGTTCGCTATGGAGATCAGGGAGGCGTTCAGGGAAATGGGCATCAACTACGCTGCCGCGAACTGACGTCACCGTACCCTGCACGGATTTCTGTTTTCTCTGCTCCTCTATCATCGGTTCAATGGCTCATACGTCTCATCTAGGGCCATGAGTTGGCTCCTGCGCGCTTATGGCTCCACGTAGGTTCAACTCAGCCCCCTCTTTCCGTCCCGGGTGTGACCTCCTCTGACTTAGGGCATCTCTCCATCGATTGAGGCACATCACCGCGCCACACCATGTCTAGATTCCAATCCAACTTCGGTCGAATCGGCATCGCTACTCGGGTTCCTCAAGCTTGGCGTCGTAGACCTCCACCTTGCCATCCACGATCATGAGTGGCACTGATCACTCCTCGATCCAGGTGTATTTGTCTCGATAGCCCTCAAATCTGTCGTTGGAAACCACTTGGGCGTTCTGCTGCTCTGCGGTCTCCAGTATGAGATGGTCGGCTTCCGTGCCCGATGGCGCCTGGCGAACGGCGCGCTGGTCAATCAAAGCCTCCAGTTGCTCTGGATCATCTATCTCGTGTCCTAGCCTCGCGTGCACGATCGCCATCGGACGTAGACCTTTCGCCTCCAGAGCTCTATAAACCCCCAGAATGTAAACCTTCGGCTCATCTCCATCCGAGAGTTCTGAATAAGCCACGTTTGCTCCATCCACGATGATCGTTCTAGTGGGGCTCACCTATGCCCTCCTGCAGCTAACTGTTGCTCCGTATGTGTCTGATTCAGCACCCGCAAAGCCGTCCGTCACGAACATAGTTCTGACCACGACGATTCAGGTGGATTCATCACCCTCCATCGCCTCGAGAAGGCGCTCCGGCTCCTCCAGCGAAGATCCCTGATCCAAGATACCCTCCCAAGCGTCCGGCTTCTGACCCAGGCGACGGAATATGTTTCGTATCGTGTAGCTCTGAGAGTGAAGGTCCGAATCTCCCAGCTCGTCCCACTCGAGGGGAGTGGCCACGGGAGCGCCAGATATCGCTCTCACCGCGTAGGGCGCCACGCTGTGCTGTGCGTATGAGTTGCGCAAGTAATCCAGGAAGAGGCGTCCGCGCCGCTTGTTCTTCCTCGTCTCGATGGTCAACCTCTCGGGATCTCTGCGAGCCAGCGTGTGTGCGACACTCTTGGCGAAGGATCGGACCCTGTCGAAATCGGCTGTCTGATCGAGGGGGATGACGACGTGTAAACCTCTCGATCCGGTCGTCATAACGCGAGACGGCAAGCCTAGATCTTCCAGCAACCTGTGCAAAGACCTAGCCGCAAGGCGAACCTCTTGGAAATCATCCCCTGGAGGGTCCAGGTCAAAGATCAACCTATCCGGATGGTGGAGCTTGTCGACGAGGCTCAACCATATGTGCAGCGTTATGCACGCCTGGCCGGCCAAATAGACCAGCGTTGCTGCGCTGTCACATACCACCTGCGGCTGGGATTGCCCTTCTTCTTCCACCTCTATCGACACCCGGCTTATCCAGTCGGGGAAATAGTCGGGTGCTTCTTTCTGATAGAACCCTTCTCCCTGGATGCCATCGGGAAACCGCTGCATCGTAATGGGCCGACCCCTCATGTAGGGGAGCATGTTCTCCGCCATGCGCCGATAGTAGTCCACGAGATCCCCCTTGGTGATGCCGCTTTCAGGGAAGAGCACTTTGTCTAGGCTGGACAGCTCTATGCGGTGGCCGTCTACGGTTACGACTTTCCCGTTCATCCCGTCGGTGTCTCCCTCACCACGTCCGTGGGATCCTTGTCCCGCCTCAGTCCTTGATAGCGGGGCTGGCGCAGTTTGCCGTAGTCCGTCCACTCCTCGAAGGCTATCTGAGCGACCATCTTCGGCTCCACCCAGTGCACCTCTTTACTGGGAAGGTCGTTCTCTGCAAACGCAGGAGTCTCCCGCTTCAAGCCGTCCAGTCGCTCCCTGAGGCGCCGCAATGTCTCGTCATCGATACCAGTTCCCACCTTGCCAGCGTAGATCAAATCCTTGTCTTGGTAGTAGCCCACCAGCAAGGCACCCAGTCCAACTCGCTCACCATGGGGCTCAGTATAGCCCCCGATCACAAACTCCTGCCGGTTCACGCATTTGAACTTGAGCCATTTCGTCGAACGACCGTGGACATAGGCAGCGCCTGCATCCTTGGCAATGATCCCTTCCCACCCCTTGCTACAGGCCTCTTCAAAGTAGGACTCTCCTTCCTCGTTGCGGTGCTGGACGAACCGCAGCGGTTCCTCGAAAGAGAACCCGCGCTTGAGAAGTGACTTGCGATACCTCAGCTCCACCTGTGTGGTGTCGTAACCGTCCCAGTACAAGAGATCGAAAACATAGTAGTAGACGGTGATGCCGCTTTGGCGAGCCTCGCTCGGATCTTTGACATGCATCCGGTTCTGCAGCCGGGAGAAACTGGTGACGCCATCTTCAAAAGCCACCACCTCACCATCTACGATGAAGCTATCTCCGGCCGCCTTCGTCAAAGCTTCCAAGAGTTCGGGATAATGGGCGTCCAGCTCCTTGCGGTTGCGTGACATGAGGCGAACGTCGTCCCCTGAGCGGAATGCCAGGCAACGCTCGCCATCCAATTTTCGCTCGAAGATCCAGTGCTCATCGGAGAAGCGTCGGCTGGTGAGGGTGGCCAGCATCGGCTCCACCCAGTCAGGTTGTTGAACCTTCTGCAGTCGTTTCTTGGCCTCAGTGGGTAGGCTATCCAATGCCCGCTTCATGTGCGCTCCCTCTGCGTATCAGCGATTTCCTCCAACGTGAGTCCGCTAAGGACCGACTCAGGCTCCGTACTAGTTGGGTTGCGGCGCGCGTCGGCACCGTCGTCATCCATCTTGATCAGCAGCCAGCGGGAATCGTGTCCCTTCCCCGTCCGTATCAGGGCGTAGCCACCTCTCAGCTTCTTGCCCTCCAGCCAGACCTCGACCTTTCCCCTGTCGATGGCTGCCTCCATCGATATGTCACTCAGATCTTCTTTCTCGGCCAGGAGATTCCGATAGGGACCAGTGTCCCAAATCAGCACCGTTCCGGCCCCGTATCCGTCTTCTGGAATGACCCCCTCGAAGTCCGCGTATTCCAGAGGATGATCCTCCGTGGGGATGGCTAGCCGCTTCTGACGAGGATCGGTGGAGGGGCCCTTGGGCACCGCCCAGGACTTCAGCACCCCGTTGACCTCTAGCCTGAAGTCATAGTGAAGCGTGCTGGCGTCGTGCTTCTGAATGACGAACACAGCCCGTTCGGACGGACCTCTGTCACCGCCCGATGGCTCAGAAGTTCGGCGAAAGTCACGCTTGCTACGGTACTCGTTCAGAGAGTCGCGCTTGCGCATTTCATCACTCCTCTGACAGAGGCTGGTTCAGATGGCCACGCTATAGCCAATACCCCGGCCAGCCGTAGTGCCGATACAGTTCCGCCTCGTAACTGCGCCCTGGCGGAGAGGCAGGGTCATACTCCGGGCTGTCTTTCACCTTCTCACGCCTGAGATTGACGTGCACCGTGGCCTCCGCCCAAACTACATCCTCGATCCACTCGGGAGACACCAACACCTTCTTACCAGGAAGCCAATTCCGCGTGTCTACTAGCACATAGCGGATGCACCAGTCGTCTTCATCTACGAAGAAGTCCTCGATGTGCCCCACTTCACCATCTTTCGCTTGGACGTGATAGCCTCCCACCTCCCTGGTGCTGCGCAGGTGCGGATCCCCCCTAGGGCTCTCATCTGACTCTGGTTCAGACTCTGGCCGCTCTTTCTCCCTCTCTACTTGAGCCCATATCATGGGATATGCTCCCATGGTTGGGGTGCCCAAGACGGGACTCCCAGCCCAGTAAGCGGGCCAACCGTAGTACTCGTGGAGTTGTTCGATCTTCTGGCTAGATACGGGCTTATCCAGATCGATCTCCGGGCTGTTCTCCACGAGTTCTTTGGTCAGTCTGACGGGCAACACCAGATGGTCCCAGTCGGGGCGATCTGCAGCGATCGGCGAGATGAGTACCCGCCGACCGAGAAGCCACGGGCCTGTATCTACAACCAGATAGCGTACAGTCCAGTGTTGATCGTCGAAGAACAGGTCATCCAGCTTTCCAGCGTCGCCATCTGCCGCAAGCACTCTGAATCCGTACAGCTTCTTCACACTTCTTAACATCATTCGACTCCTATCTCACGTCTGCGACGGCCGCACTTAGGGCTCGAATCCCTGGCGGTTCGGACAGTAGTAGGCAGAGCGTCCCGAGACTTTCACCCGTTCGAGTTGCTCGCCACAAAGGGGGCATTCTCCCCCTTTGTGGCGATGCCCAGCTATGAACGAGTCTGGAAAACGCTGGGGGTCTGCCTGCCTTTCAATGGCCGTTTCCAGTACGTTTTTCATGACCTGGAACACCTTTTTCAGTGCATCTCTGTGCAGCTGTTTGATCCTGGCTCTGGGATGAATGCCGGCCTGGAAGAGGATCTCGTCCGAATAGACATTGCCGATGCCCGCAATGATCCGCTGATTCATGAGCGCGGGTTTGATCATCCCTCGCCTACCAGCAAGTAACTCTCTAAAGCTTTCCACGTCTAGATTCGGATCGAGCGCATCTGGCCCCAGACCTTTGCGCTCTATGAATTGCCCAGGCTCCTCGAGTAGCTGGATATGGCCCAGTTTCCTCGGCGCGTTGTAGGCCAGGTAGGATCCATTAGAGAAACTGATCAGGAACCGGTCATAAGGAGGATCCTTTCCCATATCTCTGAAGTACTTCAGTTGTCCGCTCATCCCGAAATGCAATCTCAGCCAGGCTCCGCCCGTCAACCCCACAAATAGGTGCTTGCCGTGGCGATACGTCGACTCAAAGCAACCACCTTTGACCGAACTCGCCAACTCCTCCACAGAGGTGTCTTCCAGAAGTCGACGGCTCCGCAGCTCCACCCCCTCGATCTGCTGATGCAAGGAGGTCGCATCCATATACCGCCTGAATACCTCTACGTCTGGCAGCTCAGGCAATTGGGGCCTGCCGTCGGTCCTGGACCGGCGCTGGCTCGGCCTGATTCCGCAGCATCCGCAGCCCGGATAGTCGGCACTAGGCAGGCCATGCGGGACCACCGTGCGCTGAACAAAATCCGACCATCCTCAGCAGGGTCCACGCCAGTCGCGGCCCAAAGGGATGTCTGTCCAATCAACAACTCTGGTTGCGACAATGTCTGCTTCTCTTCCCCATCTCAGCGTGCGTCGGCGGAAAACAGAAAAGCGGTGTCTGACTTCGAGCATAGTCCTGCAGGTTGGAGATCAGAGACCCTCTACCAGGCCTTTCAGCCTATCGACTACGCCCGTATCTTTTTCCTCACTTGCCTCGGGGGACTCTTCACCTCTGCGATGCCATTCTCCGGTCTCTCTGTTCTGCACGTACTCGTGCTGCACAGCGGTCCAGCCGTCTCGATGTGCCACGGCGTCACGAGAGAGATCGCCCCCCTCTTCCTCGTCGTAGCTATCCCAGGAGCGCTGGTAGGCCTCAAGATAGATTTCGAGGGCTTCGTCTGGTAAGACATCTCGCAATGTCTCCGGCAGGTCACTCTTCCTCTCATATCGCATCTCTGTCCCCTTGCTCTTGCTCAGTCTTTCCTCCCACTTCTCACTTATTCCGACGATATCAAATGACGGCGGAACCATTCGCCGGCCAGGAGCGCAACCTGCTCCAGAGCCCCGGGCTCCTGGAATAGATGCCCCGCTCCGGGGACGATCTCAAGCTTCTTCTCCGTCTGAAGCTGGCTCAGGGCTTGCTGGTTAAGTTCAATTACGTGCAGGTCATTTCCGCCCACGATGAGAAGCGTGGGCGCTCTAACATCGGGCAATATTGGGCCGGCCAAGTCTGCTCGACCGCCGCGCGATACCACTGCCTGCACCAGATGTGGCCTCTCACTTGCCGCGATTAATGCCGCTGCCGCACCAGTACTCGCGCCAAAGTAACCGAAGTTGAGTTCCCGAGCATCCGGCTGACCGGATAGCCAGTCCGTGGCGCCGACCAACCGGTCAGCCAGCAGTGGGATATTGAACCGAAATTCCCTAGTTCTCAGATCAACCACTTCCTCTTCAGGCGTGAGAAGATCAAGCAGTAGAGTTGCTAGCCTTTCTTCCTGCAATGCTCGCGCGACAAACTGGTTGCGGGGACTGTGTCGGCCACTCCCGCTGCCATGGGCAAAAAGCACAACTCCCTGCGCGGCCTGCGGCACTCCGAATATGCCCTCAACAACGGCTGAATCCACTGATACCCTGACTGCACGTTCACTGGGCTGGTCTAATGATGATTCTTGCATGGCGTCCTCTTGCTAGCCACCTGCTTGAGAGTCCGCTCTAGGCGGACGGAGGAACGGGCGCCATCTCGAGCAATCGACGGACCTCTTCGTCAGTTGTCTGGGAGAAGTCTTCATACCAAGCACCGACGGCAAAGAAGGGGTCCGGTGTGGTCAGACACAGCAGTTCATCTACCTCTGTCTCGAACTCCTGGCACGTAATGCGCGCGCCCGTGGGAACCGCCACCACAATCTTGTCCAGACGTTGCATCCGTAGGGCAGCTACGGCAGCGCGCATACTTGCGCCAGTCGCCAGACCATCATCCACAAGGATGACTGTTCTGCCAGCCACATCGAGTCTCTCCTTGTCGCCCCTGTACTTTCGCTCGCGTCGTTCCAACTCCCTTTGCTCCTCATCCGCGACGGAGTTCACCTCGGCGCTTGAGATGCTCAGTGAGCGCACTATGCTGTCATTCATCACGCGCACTCCTCCGGATGCGATGGCCCCCATGGCCAGTTCCCTGTGGCCAGGCACTCCCAGCTTGCGCACCACAAAGACATCCAAGGGAGCATTGAGCGCTTTCGCCACCTCCAAGGCCACGGGTAGGCCGCCCCGAGCCAGGCCCAGCACCACTACGTCGCTGCGATCCTTGTATTCGGAGAGGTGTTCGGCTAGCCTTCTTCCTGCATCCCTACGATCTTGGAATATAGCCATTCCCCCTCTACCTTTCCCGCTTTCGACCGCGCCAGTAGCAGCTACGGACAGTTGACCCTGAGCGTCCGCTGCCCTTATCGGAGCACAACCTCCATTCCGTCGTGGGCCAGTTGCACTTCGACGTTCCGCTCTCTGGCCAGATCACGAATCTTCTCGCCGACCACAAGTTCATCGCTCCCCACAATCCTCGTCCCGAGGTGGGTGAAGATCGCTCGCCGCACTCCTTCCCTCTGACACCAGGTCAGTTGAGTTCGTATTGGCGCATGCCCGATAAGTGCATCATCAATCTTTCTGACCATGGACCGGATGATGGTCGCCCCATCGCCAACGTACAATCTCACCCCTCGCAGCGCCTCTTCCCTATCCTCGATGTATACCACATCCGGTATGTAGAAGATGCTGACCCGTCCACCAGTGACCCTGTATCCGACGGCCGGTGCGCGTGTGGAGTGTTTCACCGGAAAGGCCTCGAAAATCATCCCTCGAATGTCCTCGGGCTCGCGGTGGCCTATCACTCTTCGGTCCTGGATGCCGTAGCTGTCCATCTCCTTCCATGCTTCATCGGTAGCGTATACCGGACAAGGAGCTCCGTGTTTCAGCCCCCAGGCGTGGTCGGGATGGGCATGGGTGACCACGATGGCCCTCGGACTCGCACCCCGCACCTTGCCAAGCCAGTCCTCTCCGCAGTCTATCATAACCTCGTGGCCGTGGTAGGAGACCACCAAGGAGCTGTGCATGTAGTGACGCCGATTTCTCAGCTGGATATTTCCGCGCGTACCGAGGAAGTGCAGCTTCATGCCCCTCAATGATCCATGATAGGTAGCGTAAACTCCTCCATACCCCAACATGGTGATATCCCTCTGCGTGGCTTCACCCAGCTTCTATGCAACTCTTGGACCCACCCCCACTTCGTGCATTCTCCCTGCCTACACTCCTGAGCCTGTCTCTTGAAGTCCTGCACTGGGCGCTTCACAGCGCCTCTCGTCGGCCGGTCCAGTGCCCGGGTGAAGACCAAAGTCAATCCATGTAAGGGTACTTCATGAGCGCCTTCCATTTCTAGTAGGTCGGCGACTCTCTTCGAGATCTCGGATGCTGCGGAGTTCTGATCAGTCAAGGTTCACTACCTGACAGGCGCTTCTCTCTCAGGATTGCGCCCCGATCTAGCTGTAGTAATCAACTCCTGTTTCAGGTCCCACAGGCGGTCGGTGAGTGACACATGGTAGATATGGGGGTTGATAAGGCGTCTCACTCCCGGATCCAGGTCGTCTAGATCAGCCTGTCGACGCTTTCTCATGTCCTCTATGGAAGGGAGATCGTACACCAACTCACCATCTCTCAGAACCTCAACTAGCAGTCGCGTTATGTGAGAAACGTCATCTTTTTGAAGCGAGCGGCACTTGGTGGGATCCGTGGGATGGCGCAGGACTATCCTATCCGTCTCCCGTGGATCCTCATCGTCCAGGCTCAGCAGGTCCGCTGTGGCCTTCCCACGCTGGTCATAGACACGCCATACGTGCTTGTGACCGGGATTCGGCACTTTGTCAGGGTTCTCCGAAATCTTGATGGCGGGCACCCATTCCTCATCGTGGCACACGGCTGTCAGCTTGTACACGCCGTCCAGGGCAGGCTGACCCTCCGAAGTGATAAGGCGCGTACCAACCCCGTACACCAGCCTCTCGATCAGGTGATCTGGGTCAACGCCGTAACGTGGTGCTTCGTGTTGTATCTGGGTGACAATCTGCCAGATGACCAGTTCGTCCAGCTGATTTGAGAGGACAATCGACGTGTCTGCGAAACCAGCCTCATCCAGCATTTTCGCCGCCTGGATGCTCAGATGGGCCAGATCGCCCGAGTCCAAGCGGATACCAACAGGTTGATGTCCTTGGCGTCGCAACTCGTCAAAGACCTTGATGGCATTAGGAATGCCACTATTCAGCGTATCCACGGTGTCCACCAACAACAGACAGTCGTCCGGGTAGACGTCAGCGTAGGCGCGAAACGCTCCCAGTTCGTCCTCGCCCAAGGCCATGAAAACCTGTACCATGCTATGGGCATGTGTCCCTTTGGGCGGATATCCTAACACGTGGGAGATGCCTACGTTAGAAGTGTAATCGGCTCCTCCGATGAGCGCGGCTCTTGCGCCAGCGTTTGCCCCCCTGTCCTGGCCGCGGCGCAGTCCAAACTCGAGCAAGAGCTGTCCACGCCCGCATTCTCGGATGCGTGCAGCTTTGGTGGCGATCAAGGTCTGATAGTTGAGATGGTTCAGTAGTGACGTCTCCAAGATCTGAGCCATGGCCAGCGGCCCGTGAACCACTGTCAGTGGCACATTGGCATGGACTACGCGTCCCTCCGGTATGGCGTACATGCTGATACCGCCAAAACTGCCATTCTCGCGTAGCCACTCCAGGAAATCATCCTCGAACAATGGAGCACCAGTTTGACGTTCCTGAGCTCGCAGATAGTCGATATCTGCGTCTCGGAAACGGACATCAAGCATCCAATCCAGGAGCCATTCTAAGCCAGCATTGATACAGTATCCGGCTTGGTGGACCCCGTAGTCCGGATAGCTGCGGAAGAAGTGGTCGAACTGCGCCTGCTTTTCGTGGAAGCCAACCCGAAAGTACAGTTGAGCCATGGTCAGCTGGTATTCGTCTGTGAAGAGGATACCTTCAGCGATGCGTGCTTGCTCGGACTTCATAGCGACATCTCCCTGCGACATCTCCCTGAGTGATCAGAAGTGATTGCTCAGGCGGTGCGCGGGACAAGTTCCCTGGCCGTCACACGACAACGATTCTGAGTGGCTGTCGATTTCATCCGCGGGGAGGTCTTGTACCCGCGACTGCTCGCTCTCCCTGCGAACCCGCTCCAGCTTGCCGTCATGGTTGATGACGATGTCTGCCCACTCGACTGTGTCGTTGAGACTAAGTATCTCTCCATCGGCCTTGTCCTGCTTCAAGCATTGCTGATAGGTTTGAGGATCTCGCTCCGCACTGCGCTGCTGGTCTCGCCCGTACCCCATGGTCGGCTTCATCACCCGAGCGCAGATCACAAGGACCTCATCGCCGAAGTGTTGCCTGTGAGCACTGACGTCTGCCGGCGTTCTGATGCCGGTGATTCCGACGACTCCCCAATACTTCTGCTCTCTAGTCTGGATCAACTTGTTCACGAAGTAGTTTTCGCCACGCTCTGTGAAGTATCTCTCGGAAAGATCACGGCCGATATTTGGAGTCGGCCGCAGAAACCGTTCGCTGCGGGTTCTCTCGCTATATCTCCCATCGAGAGCCTGGCCATACCGCAACGCTCGTAGAGGTGCTCAGACGGTTCGTCTTTGCCTGATCCGTTCAATCCAACTACACGGATGACCTTCATAGTGTTGGCTTGCCTAGGGGACTAAGGGCCCGAAGTGACCAAGGGCTGGGATTCCCAGGCCGGGAGGGTATAGACCCGGCCCGGCGAGGCAGCCTATTCAAAGCTGGAGAGCGCCTTGTCGACAGCACGCTCTAGGTCCTTCATGGCGCCGTTCACTCCGGCCCTCAGTTCCTCCCAGGCCTCTTCAGACGCTTTCGTCAGCTCTTCAAGCCGAGTGGCCACGACATCCTGTTTGGCACGCAACCTCCTCAAGGTCTTCGCGTACTCGATCTTGGCGTCAGCCTTGGCTTCTGCGGCCTTGGCGGCGAGAAGATCTATCTCCAGCCCCAGCTCTCTCAGTCGCGCCTCTCTTATCTGTAGGTGCGCGGCCTTCGTGGCCTCCACGGTTGCTTTTTCCTGATCGATCACGGTCTCCAACGTCGAAGAAGCCTCCGCCACGGCATCCTTCCGATCGCGGAGGGCTTCCTGCACGCTTGAGGTCTAATCTTCCCGCGCGTCTTCGCCAGCCTCTTCAAGCGATTAGAGCCTCGTCACGAGTATCTCGCTCTTCGTGTCGAGGGATGCTAGTTGCCTATTGTACTCGCGCTTCACATCGGCGTCGGCCTTCTGCACCTCCGCTTTGCACAGCTCTATCTGAGCGTCCAACTCCTGGAATTGAGCCTCTGTCTTCTCTTGATATGCTTCTCTCTTACCCAAGTCTGCTCTCCTTTCCTCAAATGTGGACTAAGCAGAGCAGCCGCCTTTGGCGACGATCCCCAGCGATACGACAAGTCACCACCCCACCGGTCTAGGCCAACGTCCTCCTAGCCTGCCTCCAGAATAGCTGACGCGCAGCCCATTCTGGGAAGACGGATGCTCGAGCTTCTCGAATCTACGATCGTTCCGATCTGATGTCCTTCAGCCATTCTTGCAGCTGCTCAGCAGCAACTTCCCGTCCTCCAAGGCCAAAGGCCAGAGCTCCAGCCAATGCAATGGCTGCCAACAACAAACCAAAGGCCAGCTGGATGATCTGGTTGGCCAGGCCCATCTGCGAGAGAGCGATGGCGCCAGCGAGTATCAGGATGGAGACGCGTGCTGCCAATGCCAACAAACCTGCCTGCGCTGCACCGCTGGCCTGCACAACCTGCGCGGCAAGATTGGCCAGGAAGAGTCCGATGCCAAAGATGATCAGCCCCAGGACCACCTGACCTAAGAACACAGTGAGGTCCGTTATGAGCGCTGCTAGGGTCTGGAAACCCAGCAGTTGAGATGCCTCAATGCTGGCCAGGAGCATGACTCCTACCAGAACCAGATATCCTGCGACTTCCGACGGGGTGCGCTCGCCTTCGGCTACCGCTTTGCCCAGTCCCAAGCGGGCAAGAATAGCGTTAAAGCCGATTCCCGTTAGCACGTTGGTGACTAGGCTTGACACCAACCGGCCTACGACATAGGCTATGGCGATCAGCAGCCCGGCCGCGAAGATGCTGGGCAAGGCAGTCAGGACAAGGTTCAGCATATTGCTGGCCGGTTGGGTGATGGCTTCCAGGGCCAGGGCATTTAGCGCAGCGATCAGCACTGGGATGAGAACCAGCACGTACAACACTACGCCCACAATCTCCGAAAGCTTCTGCTTGCCGAGCACGCGATCGAGTTCGACGCGTTCGCTCAGCCTGTCGGCACCCACGGCCACCAACAAGTTGGCCACGATGCGCTGCACAATGCGCGCCGCAAACCACCCAACAGCCAGGATCAGGCCGGCGGCGAAGATGTTGGGCAGAAAGCCGAGGATGTTGTCGATCATGCCTTGGACCGGCTGCAGCAGACCCTCCATGGCCAGAGCCCCCAGAACCGCCGGGAGGAAGAGTAGGAAGACCAGCCAGTAGACTGCGTCACCCAGCGTTCTCGCTAATGGCACTCGCTCCTCTTCTTCCACACCTGCCAGTCGATCGAAACGCTCCTCCACCTTTGCCAGCTTGAGAACGCGCACTGTTGCATACTTCAACATGCTGGCCAGAACCCACGCTGCGCCCAGCAGCAAAGCAGCACCCATGAGCCGCGGAGCATACTGGAATATCTGAACTAGCAGCTGGTTGAGTGGCTCTGTGATGATCGTTAGGCCCAAGACCTGGAAAAAGGCCACGAGCACGAAGATCATGATCAGCCAGAACACACCCCTGCCGATCCAGCGCTCCACCTGAATGCCTTCGGCCTCCTCGTCGCCGGCGATCCACGTAGCGAGGCGATTGTCCAGTGTCGTGCGCTGCAGCAGTCGTCGCACCACGGCGGACACCACCAGAGCAATCAGCCACCCGACCAAGAGGACCAGAAAGGCTCCAACCAGTGTCGGTATAGAGTTTAGGATCCGTTGTACGAAGTTGAGTAGCAACTCTTGCATTGTCATACCTCCTCTATCTAGGTGCTATGTCTGTCATGTGCGCTCGAGCATCCGCAGTCTCCAACTCTAGGCGGACTCTTGGCTACGTATCGACCTCATGACGCGCGTAATGAGTGCGACTCTCGTACTTGTCGAGCCCGCCGGAACTGAACTCGCGCTTTGGAGTGAACGTTCATTCCTCCTTTCCGGCTTTGCAGCTACCAAGTGTGGTCCTTTGATGTGCCGACTCACGCGCCGAACTTCTCCAGCCGCAACGCATTGGCAAGTGCCAGCGGCATCAGATCTATTGCCGGAAGGCGCGGACCAAGGCCACCACGCATGCAAGCCCTCTCACCAAAACGGTCCACGCCATCTTCACGGCAGTGCTTGGACCAGAGTAGCACTGGCACCGGATGCCAGCTGTGGTACTGCAGTATGGATGGTGTGGAGTGATCACCAGTGACGATGACCACGTCTGGTTCCAGAGCCATGAGTCTAGGCAGGTGCGCGTCAGCTTCCTCGATCAGCGCGACTTTGCGTTCGAAGTCCCCGTCCTCGCCAGCGCTGTCCATGGGCTTCACGTGCAAGAAGAAGAAATCGAAGTCCTTCCAACTCTTCTCTAGCACTTCGAACTCGTCCTGCATCTCCGACGTAGTCTCCATGACATCCATACCCACGAGTTTTGCGACGCCTCTATACATAGGGTACGCCGCGACAGCTGCTGCCTTCAGGCCAAAGAGCTCCTTCATGGAAGGCCAATCGGGCCTCTTGGAGAAACCTCGCAACAGTATCATGTTGGAGGGGTACTGACCCGCCAAGACCCTCCTAGCCTGATTCAAGAACTCCCTCACCAACTCTGCCGTTCTCCGCCCCCCTTCGGAGAGAGCTAGAGGTTCCATTGGCTCCTTGCCGGTGGTCTGCGGATCCGTGTCCGTCACCTCGGCGGATAGTCCATCCCCCCTCAGGACCAGCAGCAGGCGATACTCCTTGACGGTCTCAACGAACAGCTGGACCTCGGATAGCGAGATCTGGCGGAGCATCTCGCACAACTGCTCGTTTCTCTTAGTAGGTATCCTTCCGGCACGCCGGTCTATAACTTTGCCTCCGTGATCCACTGTGCAGAAGTTGCCCCGGGCGGCTACATCCTCGCGCTTGAGATCGAAATCGATGCCCAAGGCTGACAACACTCCCCGGCCCACCCGATACTCGATGGGGTTGTAGCCGAACAGGGCCATATGCCCAGGGCCACTTCCCGGAGTGATGCCTGGACCGACAGGCTCCTGAAGACCGCACATCCCGCGCGCGGCCAGACGATCCAGATTGGGAGTGTTGGCGGCTTCCAGTTCCGTAGGCCCGCTTGATTCCCGGGGCAATCCTCCCAGCCCATCGAGAACTGAGAGCACTATCTTAGTATCGCTTCTTTTCACCAGGCCCCTTATGAAATCCAGCTCCACGATAG
>CAZBJW010000005.1:29899-33114 GCA_964492135.1 uncultured Anaerolineales bacterium | reverse complement strand
CTCCTGGCCTCCCTAGGAAGAGGCGCTCTTGTCCTGCAGGGCCGCCACGCCCGGAAGTTCCTTACCCTCAATGAAAATCAAGAATGCGCCACCACCGGTTGACACGTGAGTCATCCTGTCAGCGGCCCCAGCTTCGCGCACGGCGGCCACCGTATCTCCCCCGCCCACTATGGTCTGCGCGTCGAGAGAAGCCAGGGCGCGCGCCAGGGCGAATGTCCCTTGAGCGAAGGGCTCGATCTCGAAAACCCCTACTGGGCCGTTCCACACCACCGTCTCGGCTCCTTGAAGCTTCTCCTCGAACAGATCCACAGTCGCCGGCCCCACATCTACTATCTGCCACCCAGCAGGAACATCGCCGACGGGGATCACTCGATGCCTGGCATCGAAAGAAACGTCATCTGCAATGACTACATCCTCTGGCAACACCAGGGTCTGATCAGCATGGTCTAGGATGTCCCTTGCCGTCCCCAGCCTATCTTCCTCCACCAGAGAATCCCCAAGTTCGAAGCCCTTGGCCCTCAGCAAGGTATTGGCCATCCCGCCGCCGACAAGCAGCGCATCCACCCAACCCAGGAAATGCTGGATGACGCCTATCTTGTCGGAGATCTTGGCACCACCCAGCATCATGACAAAGGGACGCTGGGGGTTCTGTGTGATGCGTCCCAGGGCCTCCAGCTCCCGCTGCATGAGCAAGCCGGCAACGGC
The DNA here is from genome assembly GCA_964492135.1 of uncultured Anaerolineales bacterium. Classification (GTDB taxonomy): domain Bacteria; phylum Chloroflexota; class Anaerolineae; order UBA7937; family B3-Chlor; genus CAYGAW01. The sequence continues at coordinate 32,409 of CAZBJW010000005.1, read as the reverse complement.
AGGGAGTAGATGAGCCACTCCCTCCGTGGAAGCATGAGCTCGATGAGCGGTTCCAAACGCATCGTTGACATATACGTCTGCCAGGCTGGCTAGCTGTGCGGCGAACTGAGGATCGTTGGCCGTCTCACCGGGATGGAAGCGAGTATTCTCCAGCAAGAGAACCTCCCCCGGCTCAAGGGCTCCAACAGCCTCTTCTACTGCTTTCCCAATGCAATCGTCAGCCTTCTTGAGCTCCATATCGAGGAGGTCAGCGAGACGTTGCGCTACCGGATCCAAGCGGAGGTCTTCCACCACCTCTCCTTTAGGTCGGTCCAGGTGGGAGCAGAGGATGACCCGCGCCTTCTCATCCAGCAAGTACTGGATGGTTGGAAGGGTAGCACGTATGCGAGTGTCATCGGTCACCTCTCCCCGATCCACGGGAACGTTGAAATCCGCGCGGACCAGTACCCGCTTGCCACTAACATCTACGTCGCCAACGGTTTTCTTTGCAGCTGAGCTCATCATTCTCTTGCTCGTTGCCCACGTCTGCTTCCATGCCAAGTCATACCTGGCGCTCTCTCTCCGCAACCCTGTGCTTCACTTCGAGGATGCAGTCTGGATTCAGAGGAATCGAATCGATCCCGGCCGTAACCAGGAAAGCCGTGAGCTCTGAATAGTCGCTCGGCGCCCGACCCAGTCGGGCCAGTCTTCGGTGGACTCTATCGTGCGGTGTAGCCGCCATCCACAAACAGGCACGTGCCCGTAATGAACGAGGCCCGATCCGAGGCCAGGAACAGTACCGCCTCTGCTACCTCCTCTGGCTCGCCCATGCGCCCCAGGGGATGCAGAGCAGCGATCTGTTCCGCCTCATCCGCGCCGATGTTCCTGGTCGCCATGGGGGTTCTGACGAATCCAGGGCAAACAACGTTGGCCCGAATACCCTGCGACGCATAGTCGATAGCTATCGTCTGCGTGAGGCCCACCACGCCATGCTTGCTAGCACTGTAGGCGGTTGCTTCGCTGAAGCCCACTTCAGCCAGAATGGAACCGTTGTTCACGATGGATCCGCCCCCAACCCTGATCATCTCAGGGATGGCATACTTGCAGCCGAGGAACACACCTTTCAGATTGATGCTCAGGACTCTATCCCAATGCTCCGAAGACGCCTCGGCAGCCTTCGCGGTCTCCCCTACGCCTGCATTGTTGAAGATGATGTCTAGTCGGCCGTAAATGCCGACAGCCTGCTTCACCATTCTCTGCACGTCCTCATCCTTGGACACGTCGGTCTCGATGAAGACAGCCTCTCCACCGTCAGCCTTGATCATGTCTACGGTCTCTTGGCCACCCGTGGCGTCGTAGTCTGCCACGGCGACCTTGGCGCCCCTTTCGGCGAACATCTTGGCAGTAGCGCGTCCAATCCCGCTGGCGGCCCCGGTTACAATCGCCACCTTCCCTTTCAACCTGTCTCCCATCTGATCTAGTCCCTTCTGATTTGACTTGATTCCAGAACAGATTGGCACAAGGCATCTCATTATTCGTGAGCCTCTAATCCTGACGCACTGCGGTTCAGCCAATCCTCGACTCGGAGTGTAGCTGCAACCACCTTATGATGTCGCTGCGGCGGAGCAGACCCACCAGCTGACCGTCCGCAACAACTGGCAGCTGGCGCACATCGCGACTGGCTAGCTTGTTTAGAGCCTCGCTCGCTTCCTCCTCGGGTGTAGTCGTCACGAGAGCTTCGACCGGGGTCATGATTTCTCCCACAGTGGTGCGATCCCAGGCATCACGCGACACACCTCGCACGTCCTCCAAGGTGACGAGCCCTCCCAGCCGACCGTTGTCCACCACCGGGAAAGCATGGTCATCGGCGCCCATGATGTGATCGTGCACCAAAGTGCTGACGGAAACGCTTGCTGATACTGTCGGCGGCTCCGATCGCATCATACGGCCAACGGACACCCCCTCCAGGATGTCCTGGACGACAACCTGCTGGTAACTCTGAACTGCAGCGGTGTTGAGGAACCATCCGATGAAGGCTAGCCACAGACCTCCAAGTCCCGTTCCAAAGAAGGGGATTTGTATCCCGAAGACCATGGCGATACCCGACACGATCATCATCCAGGCGACGAACTGTCCCATGCCAGAGGCCCACCTCGTAGCCCGGCGGAGATTGTCTGCCAGGGCCCAGAGTATGGAACGCACCACCCGGCCGCCATCCAAGGGAAAGGCAGGTAGCAGATTGAAAGCCCCGACGAATATGTTCACCGAACCCACCCACATCAGCAGTGTGGCGACTGGATTCAGACCTCCAATGACCTCTATGGTATTGGTCACGGCACCGGTGATGGGAGCCGCAAAGACCCCAGCGACCAACAAGAGGCCTATGCCGATGGCAAAGCTAGTGAGCGGCCCGACGAAGGCCATTACGAACTCGTTGCGCGGTGACCTGGGTTCTCGCTCGATACTCGACACACCGCCGAAGAGAAAGAGGGTTATGCTGCGGACCGGCACACCCTGCGCCCGGGCCACAA
>CAZBJW010000005.1:0-29889 GCA_964492135.1 uncultured Anaerolineales bacterium | reverse complement strand
GGCCACAAGCGAGTGTGCCATCTCGTGCGCCAGCACCGAGCCGAAGAACAGCAGCGAGGCTGTGATGGCTGTACCCCACTGCAGTTCCACAGTCCAACCGGAATGTACGTCGCCGAATACGGTGCCCAGATTCCAAGTCACCAGGAAGAAAATGAACAGCCAACTCCAGTCTATGCGGATGTCGATGCCCAAGATGCGGGCGACTTTGAAACCCTTAATCATGATGCTCCTCCTTCAGTTTAATCCCCTCAATCCAGTAGCCTACTGTCGGCCCCAGCCTCGCAGCCGGAATCCAAGAATGATCAACAGTATACCGAACACTATGGCGTAGATACCGATAAGCCAGACCAGCGCCACCGCAACGCGGCAGGCCGAATAGCCACAATCACAGCGAACACAATCGATGCAAGGCCACCGGCCATCAACAGCCACTAACCCTTGATTTCTTCCCGTAGTCTCATGGCCACCATGATCTCCAAGATACCGGTCAGCAATGCCCACGCTGCAAATAGATAGACCAGCGCCAGCCCCGTGATACTTGGCCAGAAGACGGTAATGATACCCGCCACAATTCCTGCTGTACCCCGACGAGCAAGACCCATCACTGTCGATAGTGTGACCGCTCTTTGAAGGCCCAACCGCGGCAAAGTGAGCATAGATTGCGTACCAGTCCCGTGTGTTCCCTCCTTTAGCATGCTTCAAACTGTTTTCCTTACACTATGGTGTGGCTCTCTGGCCAGATCCTCACCTTCATTCCCCAGCGGTTCACGCCACCAATTCCTGACGCCGGAGTAGTTGGGCATTGATGGCTACGATCACAGTACTGAGAGACATCAGCAAAGCGCCCACAGCCGGCGACAACAGGATGCCAACTGGAGCCAGAACCCCGGCCGCTAGTGGCAAGGCGACGATGTTATAACCAGCGGCCCAACCCAGGTTTTGGACCATCTTCCGATAGCTCGCTTTGCTCAGACTGAGAACCTTCAGCACGTCCAGAGGGTCGTTCCGGACGAGAATGATACCTGCAGACTCTACCGCTACATCGGTACCACTCCCGATGGCGATGCCAACATCGGCTCGGATAAGAGCAGGCGCATCGTTGATCCCGTCTCCCACCATGGCCACTTTGTCCCCTTGCTTCTGCAACTCGGCCACCTTCCGGTCTTTGTGCTCCGGCAGTACCTCGGCGAAGTACCGATCAATGCCGAGCTCATCGGCCACTGCCTCGGCGACATCTTGGCTGTCCCCGGTCAGCATGGCCACTTCGAAGCCCATCTCTTGCAGCCGCTGAACCGCCTTTTTGCTCTCCGGCCGAATCAGGTCGGCCTGAGCAAACGCGGCAATGGGCTTTCCATCCTCAACGAGGTAGGTCACTGTCTGTCCCTTAGCGCCGGCTTCCTGAGTGAACCGCTCCAGCGGCTCAGGGCGCTTCGCCTCCAGCATCTCGAGCAACAGCGGGCCGCCCACGTAGACCACATGGCCCTCTTGGCGAGCCTGCACGCCGCGCCCTTTGATGGCCTCGAAATCACTGGTCTCGGGCAGCGAAAGCCCCTTCTCCTCTGCGGCTCGGCGGATACCCCGGGCAATGGTGTGCTCCGAGTCGCCCTCGACAGCGGCCGCCAGGGCCAATGCTCGATCCTCTTCCCAGCCGTACGCGGTGACCACGTCCGCAACGCCAAACTGACCTTCAGTGAGGGTCCCGGTCTTGTCGAATACCACTACATCTATCTCCCGGGCTTCCTCAAGAGCCAATCGATCTCGCACCAGGATTCCGTTGCTGGCTGCTAACGATGTGGTGATAGCTACTACGAGTGGTATGGCCAGACCCAGCGCATGGGGGCAGGCGATGACCAGCACAGTGGCCACTCGGCTGACGACTCCAACCTGAAATCCTGTCGCGACAGTCCATGCCACCGCGGTAATGATAGCCACTCCAACGGCGGCGTAGAACAGCCAACCCGCAGCTTTGTCGGCAACAAGCTGCGTCTCTGTCTTACTCCCCTGCGCCTCCTGCACCAGCCGCATGATGCCCGCCAGAGCGGTTTCGTCGCCGGTGGCGGTGACGCGCACGCGGAGACTACCTTCTCCGTTGATGCTGCCCCCGATGACCTTATCTCCGGGTGCCTTCTCCACGGGTCTCGATTCGCCGGTGATCAGAGCTTCGTTTACGCCGGATTCGCCTTCCTCTACTTGTCCGTCGGCGGGTATGCTCGCGCCCGGCCGAACCAGGACCAAGTCATCCTCGTCTAGTTCGCTCACGGCTACCTCTTCGGTGCCACCGCCAGGAAGCAGACGTTCGGCGGTATCAGGCATCAGCTTAGCTAGCTCGTCCAGTGCGCCAGAGGCCTGTCTAACGCTCCGCATCTCTAGCCAGTGACCCAACAACATGACATCTATCAAAGTCACCAATTCCCAGAAAAACCCTGTACCCCGAGCTATGAAGAGGGAGGCGAGGCTGTAGGAAAAGGCGACGGTTATGGCCAAGGAAATCAACGTCATCATTCCGGGCTGCCTGCGCCGCAACTCGGGAACCGCCATCTGTAAGAAAGGTACGCCGCCGTACGCGAAGATGACCACGGATAGGGAAGGGGTGATCCACGCGCTGCCCGCGAAAACGGGAGGCGTGAAGCCCAGCCATTCCTGCAGAGTGGGACTGTAGATCAGCACTGGAATCGAAAGCGCCAGACAAATCCAGAATCGATCGCGGAACATCTTCTCGTGACCGGTGTGGTCGACCTCGTGACCACGCTTCGATTGATGGCGAGTCTGCGCTTGGTGATGGTTTGTGTGATCCTGCATTGCCGCAAACGCTCCTGCTTCTCTGAAGTATCGGATGGGTTCCGCCCAGTTGTCACGACAAAGGCATGCAACAACGGGAGCCTGCGAACCGCATCTGATGGCGATCGAGGGCCAGGGCGCCAATACTAGTGCAGCTCAAAGCCAGGGGGCTGCCCCTTCGCCATCGTGAGCTGCGCTATTGTTGTTGGGTCGTCCATTCATTTGGTGAATTCCTTTCGTACGCCAGCCTCATCTAGTGCCTCCCGCACCGTCGCCCTGATCTCATCGATTTCCAGAGGCTTATCGAGGCAGCGATAGACGGACAGCCGCCGGGCGTCCGGACCGGCCTTGTAGCAGTCGTACGCCGTGATCCAGATCACAATCACGTCCGAATCGGACATTCTAATGCCCTCGGTCAGTCGCACACCGTCCATCCCTGGCAGCCTGAGATCGGTGATGACCAGATCGAATTCTTCCTGCTGGAATCTCTCCAATGCCTGCTGACTGTCCTGTGCCGTTACTATCTCTATGCGCTGGTGGTCACCGACCTTTTTCAGCGCGCTCCCAAGCACAAAGAGCACACTCTCGTCACCGTCTACAACGAGAATCCGCTCACCCATTGGCTCCACTACCTCGCAACATACTCGCACTCCTAATCACCCATTGGCCCAGGGAGGGCAGGCCAACGCCTTTTCTCCATCATAGCAGACAACCAACTCCTGCAACCGATGGGTATCGTTGAACGACGCTTTGAGATTGGTTAGTAAGGTTGGAATTCAGTTGGATTCTGCACCTGATTGGGAATCGCATAGGGGTGCCAGCGTCCGTCAATGCTTCGCATGCATACTGCCTGTTTCGCGTTGGCGACCACATGGGCATGAAGGGAATCGCACACCCAAGGACGGATGTGGACTGGAATGATTCGCTTCTCGCCAATCCCCGTTGTCTCAAGCGAGCCCCAAGGGACGCCCTCAGCGGGCCGAGCCGAGAGGTGGATGTGCCAGGTCTTGGACGCCTAGGACGCTACGTCGATCTGCTTTCTTCTCGGCACAATGGTGCTCGATGGCTATATGAGGCTTGCCACCAAGAGCAGATCAGCAATTCCCGCCCCGCACCAACAGCCTCTGGGACGTAGTCTCTCACGACGCCTCAATGCTTAGCCAGCCTCGCAGCCGGTCAAGTAGCACCGCCTAGTGGAGCAGAACGGCCAAGGTGACCCACAACACTGCGGCTGGCACTGGGTAGCCAAAGCCATTTGTCTGGCCTATCCCCTGGCGCTCACGGGTCGTCGACTTGGCTCAGCTTATCCACTGCACTCCCGTATCGCCTGTCACCTGCCAGTGGTCATCGACTTTCTTGAGGACGTATGTCTTGCCGGTCGCAGCGAGAGGAGCCACATAGAGACTGGTTGAGACCAGCGCCGCTCCATCTTCCTCCGGGTGGATGTTGCCCAGGGTGATGATCGCACCGCCATCTTTCATGGTTCCGTCATCTGAGCGAGGTACCTGGTCGTCAGTGTCCACCCAAACGATTTCGGCGGGGAGGTCTTCGAGGGCGTAGGCGATGGCCGATTGTGCGGACGCGGAGAGATTGTGAGCCTGAGAGTGAGGTGCACTCTGGTGGCCCAGGCCATCGTCTGTGATACGCACCAGATGCAGAATCGGAAAGTTCGGTCGCTTGTCGGATGTGTAGTCCACTGTGTACAGCTGGCGAATTACCTCGGCGTAGACGGTAGCTTGGTCTCTGGAGGTTATCGGTTCAACTAGAATACCGCTAAGCAGGGCGAGTATTGGCCGATCGCTGCCCACGTAGAGAACGATCAGTCGGCCTTTCATCCAAAAGTTGGGTTGATCGATCCACGCAATATTGCTGGTGCCGATGGAGTGTCCGTCCCGCGAGATCACGTCGGAATCTGCTTGGCGGCCAGGTTCATCGGCATACTCGAATACCTGGATCTGCGCTCCGTTCACCGCGATGACTTGTCCGGGCACAGCGAATAAAGGTAGTGCCACCTCTTGCACGGCTGCCACCAACGCACCGCTCCCTCGCAAGGCATCGGCCAGTTCGACGTATCGGCCAATTTCGTTGTCACGGGACACGGCAGTAGGCGATACCCCTGGCTCAACCGTCAGCGCAGTGCACGCAGGCAGGGCTTCGGCAAGTAACGTTGTTACCGCCAGAGCAAGAACCGCCTCTCTTCCGGCATCCGTGTATACCTCTCCGTCCTGACGTGTACTGATCTACTCATTTGCCTATGAATGCATTACTATGATGGCCCCTGGGTTTGCGGTAGAACCAACACCGGTTGGCCTACGGACTTGCATACCATCACACACAGACCTCTCACTGGAGATCCCAGCTCGGCGCGTACGCCCCCGGGCTTGGGAGAGCCTTCACCAGAATCGCTCAAAGCGATCCTGTTGGGCTTTACAGATGGGACATACCTCGGGAGGCCGATCACGAGCACACAGGTAGCCGCAGACGCGACACCGCCACACGGGGAGCGCCTTTTCCTTGCCGGGTCGCTCAGGGGCGCGGGCAGGACGGTTCTGAGGCCGTTCGCTTTCATCGGGCGAACGGCGCTCAGGGACCGGCTCGAATTCTTTCTCGCCGCGCAGCACCTCCTCGGAAACGTAGAGAGCGCAGTAACAGGCACCCCAGTCTACAAGGTCAGCGTCTCGGTAGTCGCACGGACAGATGATGTCAAGATCCTTCTGCCGCTCGCCGTCTGCTAGGCGGCAAGGGCAAGCGCAGTACCCGTATCGCTCTTCGTTGATCAGCAGGCCTTCCACCAACTGCTGTGTGAACTCCTCATCAGGGTTGAGGTGGTATCCAGCGGCCTCCGCCTCGCGATCCAACCGTTCGTAGAGGGCATCTACCTTCTCAGGGGAAGCAGTTGTCTCTTGGTCCATGTCGTGTTGGCTCCTTGAGGTTTATTGTGATGTGAGACCGAAGCCACCGACGTCACGGTGCCTTCGGCCTGACGAGTGATGGACCTTGCTGCCCGGCAGGCAGGTGCGGCCACCAGGTGGCGTAAGCTGTCTGCCGGCGGCGCCTTCTGGTGAACACGCCAATGATCGCCACCAGTATCGCGGACCCCGATGATAGACCAGATGAGTGCGAAGTGCTCGCCTTGTATCGTTATGGTCAGTGGCTCGGGCAAACCCAACGTGCGGGCTAGCCAGTTACCGATGACGGCTCCGACAAGCCCCGCGATGCCCGAGACGGGACAACCCCCCAACGAGTAGCCAGCCAGGGACTGTCCCAAGGCCCCCACGGCCGCGGCGATCACGAACAGCACTACCAGTCCAAGAAGGGTCACTCGCGAATCCTCCTCTCTACCATCTCCTGAGGACCCGTAATGTGCGGGTCCTTCAAAGCGTGCACACCGAGAAGCTCCAGGTGCTTCGTCACTCCGAGCAGCGGCTCCTGGCTCTGTGCTTTTTGGAGTGGAATCCCGGCGACTCGGGGCTGCCCTAGCGACCCAGGAGTATTAGAACTCCTGCAGCAATGGCCAGGATGGCCAGTATTTCGCCACGGTAGGGGACAATAATGTTAATGAAGGTCAGGAGCCCCGTCACTATGAGCCAGATTGCCAGCAACAGCATGCCCAGGTTCTTCGTCAGTTTCACCATTGTCCGTCTCCTTTCTTGGCTACACTCGTGTCTCCCACCAGTGGACCAAACACCGATGCCAAGCCACTCCGCCAGCCAGTGTGTGGCTCTTCACATAGGTAACAAAGGCTGAGCGCCCACTTCTGTCAGATTCGGCGCTCTCAGCATTTGCCGGGGCGGTAGCCCTCCCCGCGCAAGTTGTGGTGGCGCCCCTAGGGCCAATCTCGGGCCCCGTCCACCCGCGCCCGGCCGAGTCACTCTTCTTGCGAGTATGTACAATGACCCTGATTCCCGAGCGGTAGAAGGACTGCTCAATTCTCGAGCCCAGGGCTAGATCTTGACCTACGTACAGCCTTTCTTCAGAGCCTCCCTGCCGTGGGCTCTAAGATCCTCTTCCAATGCCTGCTTCGCTGCCTGCGGTGAGGGTCTTGCCGCACGCTGAACACCTGACGCTTTTCTCCCCACGTTTGCCTCCTTCCTACTTACAGTGTCTGCTGAAGCCACAGCATGCAGCGACCCCGCCCGATGGTAAGCCAGCTCGAAATCATTGCACATCGGCAGTGCTTCGGTCACGATCCAGATGCTGAAGATCCACTCGGCACAGCCTCGACTCGGCAAGACGTTTTCAGATGTGGTGAGATAAATCGGCAGTCGCTATCTGCGCCCCAAAGGTTGCCTGTCTCACTCCTGCTCAGGCTTCGCCGAGGATTAGGCTACCTCCCCGATGAAACGCTTCACGTGATAGTCCCACTCGCGTGTCTCCACATCGACCTGGGTCTTTTCCTCCCCCTCGGTAGCAGTCACCGTGACGTGCCCGCCCCCTCCTGCGAAGTAGACGCAACACGGGTTTCGCTCGGTGACTTCCAGGCCCAGCCCCCCTTCACCGAAATAGGCCTTCGCCTTCTCGATAACTTCTTCGGGACTCAGTTTGCTATCGACGCCATATCGCGCCATTTCATCCTCTCTTCTTCCAGGCTGTGGTGGGTCTACGGATCCATCAACCAATTGGCCAACCGCTCGCGCTGCCAGTCAGTCCAAGGCCAGATAGCGGGTCCTAGCTCGAACCGAGCCCCTCAGCCATGCCGTCGACCTCTTCGCGACCTTGGGCCAGATACTCGTCCTCGTCGCCAGTCAGGATTTGCACCAAACGCTGGAATTCGCCGACGTGGACTCTCTCCTCGTTGGCGATATCTACGAGCACTTCCCTGGCCAGTTGATGATCCGTAGCCTCGGCGTGAGCCATGTAGAGGTGGATAGCCTCGTGCTCCGCGGCAATGTTCAGACGTATGGCGCGGATCAACTCCTGCACGGTCAGCTTTCGATCGGGCACTTTTCCGCTGAATGGATTCACAAAGTCTGGCATTTCGCATAACCTCCTTCCTCGTCCCCGCCCTGTTGCGTGATTCTTGCCAATGGCTTCCTCATTGCTTGACTTTCGCTGAAAGCTGCTCGGCCAGTTCCTCTACTTTCCCGTACGTGTTCGCTGAAGGGGGACCGTTCACCTCTACGGTTCCCACTACTTCGATCTTGGTCGGTCCCAGGATCTCCGCCGCCTGCTTCACGGCGCCTCCTCCCCAGCCGTATGAGCTGAGAACAGCCCCGTATTTCAGCGGTGGGCGCAGCGCTCTCACCAGATGGGCGGCATAGATGGCCAGGGGGTGCATCCCGCCCAGCACCGTCGGCGCCCCCAGCACAATAGCCCGGGAGTCCACAAGATCTCTGGCGATGTCTCCCACGTCCGCAGTGACGAGGTTGTGCAGAGTCACCGCCAGACCCCTCGCTAGCAGGGCTTCAACCATAGCCTTGATCATTTGTTCAGTCGACTTCCACATGGTGACGTACACGACGATCACCTTTTCCTCGGTCTTTCCAGCCGTCCACTTCCGGTAGGCCTTGAGGATCTTCTCAGGATTCCTGTGTATGGGCCCATGGCTGGGCGCTATCAGATCGATCTCCAGGGCCTCTATCTTCTCCAGGGCCCTGCTGCCCATCTTGCTGAAGGGCATCATGATCTCCCCGAAGTAGCTTTGCGCGCCAGACATCAGATCGTCGACCTCGTTATCATACAACCCATAGGCGCTGTGGAACCCCATGAAATCGCATGGGAAGAGGGTTTTGTTCTCAACGAGGTAGGTGAACATCGTCTCGGGCCAGTGCAGCCAGGGAGCTTCGACGAATTTCAGCGTCCTCCCACCAAGGTCAATCACGTCCCAGTCTTGTACCGTCGTGGTGCGCTCCTCCGGTACGTTGTAGTAGAGCTGTGCCATGGTCGCGCCCTTTTCCGTCGTTATGAGCTGCGTTTCCCGCGCCAACTCCATAACGTACGGTATGGCACCAGCGTGGTCTGGCTCGGCGTGGTTCATCACCAGATAGTCCAACTCTGCCAGATCTGTCACGTGATTGACCTTGGCCTGCAACTCCTCTTCAAAGCCTGGATTGACCGTGTCGATGAGGGCCGTCTTATCGCTTCCTTCGACGAGATAGGCATTGTAGGTTGTGCCGTGCGGCAGAGGGATTAGCGCATCGAAGATCCTTCGATTCCAGTCCCTCGCACCCACCCAATGTACGCCTTCGGATATCTCAGGTACAGCATATCTCTTGGACTTCATAGCTCGTGTTTCCCTTCCTTGATGGTGATGATCATGTCCTCAGCGAGGGACAAGTCACAGAAATCACACTCGTGAATTCAATGTACCCTCGGTATACCGCCAGCCATAGGTCGCGGCTAGTACGAGACGGAATCATGCCGCACCGAGCAAAGATTCAAAGATGCCAGCTACCGCGCAGGCTTTATCGATCTGGATCAGCGTCCAGACTCGATGTCGCAAGACGCTAGGCAGCCACATACTAGATACGTGGCGCTGAGCGCTGCGACGAAGGACAGGCTGGGAGCGATGATGGTCAACATGCCACCATGCAATGGCGCTTCCATGACCGTATGGAGAGTGCTATTCCCACTACCTAGACAACAAAACGGGGGCGGGCAATCAGGCTGCATATATGGCCAAGCTCGGCATGGCTGTCTGCCGATAGATCCATGGTTTCGATCCTCCTCCCTCTCCCTACGTCGCTTGGCCTCATCCCCAGATCTTCACACGCGCTACCTACCGACACGCAAGTGATTGCGGACCGCCCTGACTCCATCCAGGTCAGTGACGATGTCATCCACGGTGGCGATGTCGTCTTCGCTCTGGACCGTCCCTCGCAGCAAGACGACGCCTTGGGAAACGCAGACCTCAACGTCGGTCAGATGCTGGGTCTCACTGTTGTAGCGCAGTGCCTCGTGCACGTGTTCTTCAAGTTCGAGATCCCCTTTCTCCACTCTGGCCGGCTTCACTTCCTGGTCCGGATGGCTCTCTTCCATACTGGACGCAAATCCGGCGGCTATCCTCACTCCCTCAAGGTCGTCGCTGGGCAGGACCGGCGGGTCGCTGGGCGCCAGGTAGGGATATCCCTCTTCGGCAGCCTCCTGCGAATCGCTGGTCAAATCGTCCTCAGGTTCCAGATCCTGTAACCTTTCGACCCTCACGCCGTCCTCGATGAATAGCTCCTCGGCCTCATCGTTCTCTTCTTCCCATGAGGGAGTGTTTTCAACCTGATCAGAATTCACGGGTGCATCTCCCTATGTCTCTGTTGCTGGCTCTATGTATCCTCGTTGCCGTCCCCGGCGTGGAGGCGCCCGACTCGGCTCACTGTCAACTGGGTCCCCGTCCGATCTGCGAGGCTGGGATATCCCGGGACATCCCTGGGACCGCTCTGACCGGCTCCTCGGCCGGTCATGGAGTTCACCTTGTGTAAGTCCCACGTTCACCGGTCGGGGTAGTGCCCCAGCGCAGCAACCCTCCTCACTTGGGAGCTGGCCTCCAGATCAAACTGCTTTCTGAAGCTGGCGTGAGGCCGATCGTGGCCTGGACCTTCGGCCCAACGTGCGACGGCCTTGATGGGCCGAAGGCCCGGCCCAACGGCACGGGAGAGCATGTAGCCTGCGCCCCGAACAGTCTTGATACCTCAGAGTAGCCCGATCTCCTTGGTGCTCTCCCACAGGCCGTGGATGTTGCAGAAGGCCAGAGCATAGAGGGTGCCGGGTGTCTTTATCTTCATGGATGTGGAACCCGCGTGATGCGTGTACACGGGACCCTCGTTCGGCCCGGCCACGGCGGCGCCGTGCGCGTTGAACTCGAAGCGTCCCACGTCGTACGTGAACTTCTCTCCCTCCGGGTGGAAGTAGACGTTGATCCAGCGGATGTGATGCTCTGTGGTATTAGGGTGGGCAATCTCCTTGCCCAGGGTCACCTTCACGTCGAAGAGCTCATCCGCTTTCACCTTGTCAGGGCATTCGATAACCGGAACGTGCTTCTCCTTCTTCCAGTCGGCGTGTTGGATCTTCTCTGCTAACACTTCCTTTCTGTCCTTTCTTTGATTTCAGCCTCACGGCAGGCCCCTCTATGGGGCTGCCGTCTGCCTTTCTGGTCTGACCTAGAGGAATTCAGCCTCCAGAGCCTCGTAATCGCCCTCGGTCCAGCTCCTCAGTTGCCTCTCAACCAAGGACTCATCCCGGAGTGCCGGTACCTGCTCCTCATACGTAGGCTTGCCTTGCTCCTCGTAGAACAAGCCTACAGGGATGCGGTCGCCCCACTGGTGAGCCTTCCTCCACGCCGCCTCTCTATCCGTCGGGTCGTACTGCTCTTCACCCAGCTTGTAGACCCGCTGACGGAAGAAGTCGTAGGAGTACTCCGGATTGAACACCACACAGGGTTGAAATACGTCCAGGAGCGCGACCCCCCGGTGTTTGATGGCCGCTACCATCATCTGGGTAAGATGTCTGATATCTCCGGCAAATGAGCGTGCGATAAAGGTCGCTCCTGCTGCCAGAGCCCAGGCGATGGGATTCACAGGTCGGTCGATGGCACCTTCTGGAGGAGGTGAGGTCTTGGACGGAAAACCCTTGGGGCTGGTGGGCGAGTACTGTCCTTTGGTCAGCCCGTAGATCAGGTTGTTGTGGGCGATGAGCGTGACATCGGCATTTCGGCGCATCAGGTGCATGAAGTGATTGCCGCCGATTCCATAGGTATCTCCATCGCCAGCGTGCACGATGGCCTTGAGTCGGTGGTTGGCCAGGTGAGCTCCCTGGGCGATGGGTATGGGGCGCCCGTGCAGCGAGGTGAAGCTGTTCACATTCATATGGTCGGGGAGTTTGCTGGCCTGCCCGATGCCGGTGTAGATGACCACCTCATGGGGCGCCAAGTTAGCCTCCACCAAAGCGCGCTTGATGGCGTTCAGGATCGCGAAGTTGCCGCAGCCTGGGCACCAGGCTGGTGCAACAGGGCTTGCATAATCCTTCAGATCCACCACTAACGTCACCTCCTACTCGAGTCGGTCCAAGATGTACTCTGGTGAGAATGGTCGCCCGTCGAATCTGGCGATCTGCTGGTCAGGTTCCACGCCGGTGTAGGCGCGCAGTAGACGGGCGAACTGTCCCGTCGCGTTGCTTTCCACAGTTATCAGTCGTTTCGCGGATTCGAGAAGAAGGCTTACCTTGTCCACTGGGAGGGGCCAAAGGTCAGTGAAATGCAGAAGGTTGGCCTTGCTCCCGCCACCGTTGAGTCGATCCACCGCGTGCCTGAGAGGTCCATAGCTCGAGCCCCAGCCGACCAGAGTGACGTCCGCCTCCTCAGGGCCATAGAGATCGGGGGCGCGCATTTCCTGTCTGGCTGCATCAAGCTTGCGCAACCGTTTCCGAACCATCTTGACGCGGTTTTCTTGATCCTCGTCGGCGAAGTTGCCATACTCATCGTGCTCATCGCTACAGGCCTGGAAGACGGCATTGGGATGGCCTGGCAGAGCCCGTGGCGAGATTCCCGATTCCGTGAAAGAGTATCTCTTGTAATCGCCCTCCAGTTCGTCGAGATCCTTCCTGGTGAGGAGTTCCCCTCTGTCTATCACCACGTCGTCGAAATGGAACTCCGACCGCTCTATTGTCCTCAGGGAATTGGCCATGAAGTTATCAGAGAGGATGATCACCGGGCACTGATACCTCTCGGCGAGGTTGAAGGCGCGCCAGCCGGCGTGGAAGCACTGCTCGATGGTGCCAGGAGCCAGGATCACCCTGGGAAACTCACCCTGTGACGCATGCATCACGAAAAGGAGGTCGCCTTGCTCTGTGCGGGTGGGCATGCCCGTTGATGGACCTGGGCGCTGGGCCTCGACGACGACTACGGGGGTCTCAGTCATGCCGGCCAGCCCCAAGGACTCCACCATGAGCGAGAAGCCTCCTCCAGAGGTGGCTGCCATTCCACGTACACCAACAAAGTTGGCACCGATAGCCATGAGGATGGCCGCCAACTCGTCCTCCGTATGCTTGGTGACTATGTCGTACTTGTGGCAGTGTCCTGCCATCCATTCGATGATACCAGTGGACGGCGTCATGGGATATGCGGAGACAAACCGGCACCCCCCAAGTAGAGCACCAAGACAGATGGCCTGGTTGCCACTGATGACCATACGTGGCGGCGCCTCAACAGGCTGTAACCGATAGTCAAAGCTTTCAGCGTACCTCTCGTGGGCAAAATCATAGGCCTTCTGAGCTACCCTGAGATTGGCCTCGATTACCTTTTCGCCCTTCTTGGCGAAGTTGTCGCGGATCACACTGGCCATCAGTTCGAAATCGTACCCGGTGGCGCCAGCGGCGGCCCCAAAGGCGGCCGTGTTGGCCATGATCTTGCCACCCACCTCCTCCGCGATCCCGAAAAGGGGCAGCGGAAAGGCTTTGATCTGCGAAGACTCCAACCCCTCGGTGTCCACATCGAATCCTTCGTCATAGATGACTGCACCACCTGTCACGATGTTTCCCCTGTGCCGCTCGATGCTGTCAGGCAAGAGGGCCATGAGCAGGTCCACCTTGTCGGTGTGGGAATAGAGAGGCCTCTCGCTGATCCGGACTTGATAGAAGTTGTGTCCGCCCCGGATTCGCGACATGTGGTCCTGCATTCCGAATACGTGCAATCCGCCTCGGGCCATCGCTTTGGCAAAGCCGCCACCCCCAGATTCCACTCCCTGCCCAGCTTGTCCCTCGATCTTGAAGGTCATGTTGTTCTTGGGCATGTCAACCTCCGCCGCACGATGCAATGTTGAGCATATGAGCCAGGCGGCTGTCTTCTATTCGTGGCCTGACCCTGTTCTCAACCGTGTGCCGACGGTGATCACGGATAGATCTGTTCGCCGTCATCGTCCTCTAGAATGACGGCATCCTCGGGACAGCTCTCCGCAGCCTCAAAGAGTAGCTCCTCGTCGTCCTCCGCCACCTGGGACTTGATAACTCTTGCTTTTCCTTCGTTGTCCATCTCGAAGTACTCTGGGGCTATGGCAACGCAGTTCTGGACTCCGGTGCACAGTTCGCGATCAATCCGAGCTTTCATCGATCTCTCCTTTGCGGAGGCTCTCAAGCTGGCAGCTACGGTCCTCTTTAGCTGTTGGGCAATTACTCAGGAGGAGGTCAGAGCAAGCCGACCACAATCTCGATGTCCGGGCCCCCCCGCAAAGCGTTGGATACGGGACAGTCTTCGTGCGCTTCGCTGGACAATTCTCTCAAGGTCGGCTCGTCAACGCCGGGTACCTTGGCCCGCACGTCGAGGCGCATCTTGGTGATCCTGAACCCTCCCTTCGGCTGGGGTGTCAGTGTAGCCGTCGCGTCCGTTTCGATCCTCTCTGCGTCATATCCATGAGTGCTCAGCGTATGGGCGAACGCCATGCTATAGCAGGCCGCATGGGCCGCGGCCATCAGCTCCTCGGGGTTGGTACCTGGTGCGTCCTCAAAGCGCGTACCAAAGGTGTACACCTCTCCCTTGAGCGCGCCGCTACCGGTCCCGAGCTGACCGCGACCGCTCCTCAGGTCACCAGTCCAGAAGGCCTCTGCTTTGCGCTGAATCTCTGCCATCCTGTTCTCCTTGCGCTTGTCAAATCGTGCGATCTTGCGCTCTGGCCGGCGGTCGGCTCATCATTCTAGCGCTGCGATAATGGCCTTGCAGAAAGCGGGTAGGTCGCTTACCCCCCGCGAACTGATCAACGTATCATCTTCGACTACTTCCAGGTTCTCCCATTCCGCGCCTGCATTGACAAGATCGTCTTTGATCGAGGACACGGAGGTCACACGCTTGCCATTGACGATCCCCGCCGAGATGGGTACCCATCCGGCATGGCAGATGAAGGCCACCACACCGCCCTTCTCGAAGATACCCTTCACCAAGTCGAGCATGAGTTGGTGACGGCGGATGCGATCCGGCGCATAACCGCCCGGAATGATGACTGCGTCGAAATCATTGGCGGAGACAGCGTCGGCGGTAGCATCCACGGTCACTGGATAGTCGTGCTTGCTGTAGTAGACCTCTCGGCCAGACATCCCCACGATCGTCACCGTGGCCCCAGCTTCACGCATGCGCAGCAGTGGATACCACAACTCCAAATCTTCGTAGTTGTCCTCAGCTAGCATGGCGATCCGTTTTCCTGATATTTCCATGTGAGCGTCTGCTTCTCCTTCCCGCTACCAGAGTTCTATCAACTCCGTAACTCCGCTTTCCACGAGTTACCGCCTCCCGTCCGTGCTGGCACAATCCCTGCGTTGGGGGGCGAACGGGCAGGGTATCCCTATCCATGATAGGGCAAGAAAACAGTCCCGAACCGACGGGCCTGGTTGGGACTGCCTTTGAGATTGGTTGATAGGGTTGGAATTGAGTTGGACTTCAGGCTCGCATACGACTGCTGGGCGGCAGAGATCTATGGTTCACCAAATCTGTAACCCACGCCGCGCACATTGATGACGTATCTGGGATTAGACGGGTCGGGCTCCACCTTCTGACGTAGCTGGTATATGTACCACTTTATGATCTGGCGGGCCTCGTGCAGGCTATCGCACTCGTACTGCTGCACCGCGCGGACTAGTTCCTCCGGTCCGACCACGCGGTTGGTGTTTTCCATAAGATGTGCCAGCAGCCTGAACTCTCGGGGCGTCAGATCCAAGGACCGGCCATCGAGCATGGCCAAGTGTTTCTCCAGATTCAGTACAAAGGGCCCTCGTCGCAGCAGCTGAGCTCCCTTGCCGGGTGGCCCGGAGCGCGCCAGTCGCCTGCGTCGGTCAATGGCAACCTCAATGGCCTGCCGCAATTCGGCGGGGTCCACAGGCTTGCGCAGGTAACCATCTACACCCTCTTCGATGGCCGCGACCGCCGAGTCAACAGAGGGATGACCGGTCAAGATGATGACGATAGTGTCTGGCCAGCGCCAGCGCACTGCTTCCAGCACACGGATGCCGTCCACCCGGGCGCCGAGTTGCAGATCCAGCATTATCAAGTCAAAGCCGGTGGACCGCAGGCGGTCCAGAGCCTCCTCCCCGCTTGAGGCTGTCGCTACTTCGTGTCCAGCCTTACGCAGAGTCTCGCTGACGAAGAAGCGGACGCCGGACTCATCATCAATCACCAGCGTACGCAGCTTGTCCCCCATCATCCTGCCTCCCGTTGACACGTTTCGGATGAATTCGTCGCAATCCTCGGTGGGACTATCTCACTCCGGCAGCCACACCCTGAAGGTGCTCCCTTCGCCCGGTCGGCTATCGACGTCGACGCGACCTCCGTGCTCCTCGACGATGTTTTCGCTCACAAACAGTCCCAGACCCAAACCATCCGATTTGGTGGTGTAGAAAGGCTCGAAGAGTTGAGAGATGGCATCCGGAGGGATACCCAAACCGGAGTCAGCAATCGACACGGATATGCCATCTGGGTCCGTAGTCCTCGTCGTCTTCAAACGCAGCTCACCGCCATCCGGCATGGCGTCAATGGCATTGAGTACCAGATTGAGGAGTACTTGTTCAATCTGATCGGGTGCGACGGTGACTGGCGGCAAGTCCCGTTCCGTTTCCACGACCACATCTATGTGACCGTCTTCACATTGTTTGCGGCTAAGTATGAGCACATTGTCCAACAGAGTGTTCACGTCGGTCGGCTCCTTCTGGTCCGGTTCCACTGCTCTACTGAGGTCACGAAGCTGTCCGACGATTCCAGCCGCGCGCTTCAACTCTTCCAGGCCTACCTCCAGGTAGGGGGTGATGTCTTCGCCGTCGCTCAGTGACTCTTCGGCCAGGCCTAAGCAGCCAATTACGGACTGCAAGGGATTGTTAATCTCGTGAGCTGACGCCGCAGCCAGCTTGCCCGCGAGTGCCAGTTTCTCCGCCCGGCCTAGGGCGTCCTGAGTCTCCTTCTCCCCGGTGATGTCTTCCACAATCACCACCGCTAACCTCGGTTGCCCGCGACGCGCATCAATAGGGGAGACGGTGATATTGGCCCACACGAGCTGCCCATCGTTTGTGATGCACCGCCTAGCCCTCGCCACTCTCTTGGAATCTTCTGGCTCTTCCAGGAAGGCCTTGTATGCGTCCATCCCAGCCAGGGAATCGTCAGGAGAAAGCACTTTGGTGAGATATGCGCCGCGAAGCTCCTCATCAGTGTATCCGAGGATCTTACCCATCGCTGGATTGGTGGCTATCATACAGCCCTCAGAATCCAACAGTGCGATCCCCATGCCTGCCGCCTCAAAAATCGCCCTAAAGCGTTCCTCACTGGCGCGCAGTGCTCTCGTGCGCTCCTTCACTAGCTGGTCGAGCCGGTCACGGTGTCGTCTCAACTCTATCTGGGTTCTTTCCCGCTCCGTAACGTCTAACACGGAGAGCACGAGTGCGGTCACTTTGCCATTCTCATCCTTGGTGGGCGTCAGACTCCAGTCCCAATACGTGGTGCCCAACTCAGGTCGGTCTGGAAAGACGAAGGGCTTGGCTCTGAAAGCGATCGGCTCGCCCGTGTCCCTTACACGCTCGAAGATGGCCTGGTTCTCCGCATGTGGGAACAAGTCGAAATGATTCCGTCCGATCAGTTCTTCTTTTCCATATCCCGAACCCTTGGCATAAGCCGAGTTCACTTTTAGGAAGTTGAACTCGCGATCCAAATAGGCCAGGTGCGTTTCGGTATTCTCCATGATGATCTTGAGTGCGTCACGCTCAGCACGAAACGCTCTGGTTAGCTCTTCGGCGCGCAGCAAAGCTTGCTCCTGTTTCTGATGTGCTTTCCTGAGTTCGGTGATGTCCTGGAAAGCGGTGAGGATTGCCGGTTGCCCGTCAAATTGCATTAGCCGGGCCGAGAGAAGCGTCCAGTACGAGCTGCCATCCTCCCTCTTGCACTCTATTTCGTAACGGTCAACCCGGCCGGACTCGGATAATTCTTCTATCACGGATTCTCTTGAACTCGCCCGGGCGTAGTAATCGATGCTTCTCCGTCCAATGAGTTGGTCGACAGGCAGACCAATGATCCTGGAGTAATGCCTGTTTGCGTAAAGGATTGTGGAGTCCGATTCTCGAGTGATCACTACAGGCAACGGTGTCGCATCTGCAATGAGGTGAAAGCGTTCCTCACTCGCCCTCAGCGCCTCCTCCGCCCTCTTGGACTCGGTGATGTCTCTGTTGATGCTGACGCAGCCGATCGGACTCCCCGAGCGGTCCCTCAACAACCTCACCCACGCGACAACGTTGATGACTCGTCCATCCCGCCGAGCCTGGATGACTTCCCCACTCCAATATCCCTTCTCAAGTAGCTCCTGCCTCACCTCCTCTTCGACATCGTTGGGATACTCCAGCCTGGTGACCTCGCCTACTGTCTTGCCAATGACCTCGTCTTCTGAAAAGCCGTATAAAGCTTCCGCTCCCTTGTTCCAGCTCAGGATATTGAAATCCACATCGGTGGAGATTACGGCGTCCGACACCTGATCCAGGAAGGCGGCACCGTAGTGGAGACCGTCTTCCCTCTGCATGCGTTCCGCAGAGTCTCTAACTAGCCAGCGCAAGCCCACCAGTCGCCCGACGGCGTCCAGCTCCTTGTTCACGATCAAGGACGCATCAAAAGCTTGACCTTCTTCAGGCTGTATGCGAGCCTCCCACGAGGCTTGATCAGTTTCGTCGGCCTCCAACGCAGTGAGCTGGGCGACAGACTCGTCGCGGTGGTCCTCAGCTACAAAGGTCGTTAGCGATCTGCCCACCAAACAGCCTCGCTGTACGCCCAGCAAGAGTTCCGCACTACGATTGGCCTGACCAATGGTCCCAGCACGATCAGTAAGGAGATAGCCAGTGGGCGCGAGGTCGAACAAGTTCTCGTATAGCTCGTGTTCGGTTCGCAGCACCAGGAGGGTGGATCTGAGATCCTCGCTTGGCCGGACCAATGCGCCTGCAAGGCTTTGGAGTTCTCTGAGGACTGTCCGGAGTTCGTCCAGAACTTCCGACACGGCGGGCTGGCTTTCCTGAGGCAAGCCCCCGACTCGATCCGTCAGGTCGTGCAGATCCTGCCGTGCGTTCTCAAGCCGCTCGCGCGTGGTTGCCCCGCTCATCGCTGCATTTCTCCTCTAGTGCCGCCGCTATCAAGCCGAGCAGCGCGCTGGCTAACGAAAACGCCCGCTGTCCCTCGACGGCGGGCATGCCTGGTTGTGACCAGCGCCCGCCGAGGCGGTTTCACCACTCTGGCTTCCAGCACAGGCGTGAGCAGCGGATTAGCTCCACCAATGTTACCATAATCTCCTGCAACGCGCAAGAGGCACCCGGCCTCGCGAGGATGGAGCGCACTCAGTGTCGGCCAGGGGAGTTGGGATGGCTGCCGCGCTAGGAGCGCTCTGGCCTATCGACAAGCGTCACGGACAGCGTTTGCTCCTGTCTGTCATGGATGACGGTCACCTCGACCGTGTCGCCTACATTACTTTGTGTCTGCAGGTACACGGTCAGTCCCTGCAGATTGGTGATCGACTGTCCCTCGATCCCAACGATGATGTCGCCTCCCCATAGTATGCGGACGTTACCAACGTTCACCGGCCTCTCGCCCCCACGGATGCTGGCTAAGCGAGCTGATCACCCCCGTTGTCAGGGTCCGTTCCAGACCGAACGGGTTGCCGAGAGCGACGACAGACTGCGCCACTCGCAGCCGGTCCGAGTCTGCGAGAGCGATGGGCGCAGGTGAACCGCCAGCCTCCGTTTGCAGTACGGCCAAGTCACTGAACGGGTCCTCACCGATCACTGTGGTTGCGTATGTCTCCCTGGTGGCGAGTGCCACTGAGATCGACTCACCATCCTGCACCACGTGAGAGTTGGTGGCGATGTGGCCATCGGTGTCGTAGATGAAGCTCCACCCGGTGCCTTCCTGCGGAATGGGCTGCATAAAGAAATCGAAGGCAATCACGCGCACGGTGATGTTGACCGCCGCAGGGGTCGTCAACGCGTAAACGGCCTCCACTTGGGCTCCTAGCTGGTTAGCCGGCCCCGCAGGCCCTAATGTCATAGCCGGGATCGGTATGGCGTGCGTCGGCGATGGCTCCATTGTCGGCTGCTGTATCGTCGCCGGGAGTGTACAGGCCGCTGGTGCCAGGGTGAGTATAACAGTGATCAACATCGTAAGGATTCGATTCTTGGCCACAATGCCTCCTTTCGCTCAGTGCCCCAATATTAGCCGTGCACGCGCTGGCCGCCGTGAGGTCACAACAACCCAAGAAAAGCCCACCCCCCAGCGGCCCGCTGACCGGCGGCGTCAGGTTCCAAGTGCTGGCTCTGCCACGACGACCAACGGAGCTTGGCGACATCGGCTGGCGTTGCCGCGTCTCCGCAAGGAGACCATCCATCTACGCTATACGCAAGAATAGCGCTCTCGAACCTACGCGTTTGGTTAGGAGTGGATTTGAGTCTGGTTGGACGGCGACTCGATTGGCGCTGAGCAGTGAATCCTGTCCCAGTTCGGTACAGCTTGTACTACCCACGAGGCGTGAGTCGTGGCAGCAGGCCCCGTGTACCTCCCGGTGTTCCCACCGCGCAGGACGAACCTCTCCCCGCTGCCGAAGACGCTACCGGGTACAGGTACAGAGACCCATTTGACAGCGCAGGAGAAAAGTGGTATACTAGTGTCGTAGAAGGTTTCCTTATACGCCATATACCGTCTAGCGCAGAATACCGGAGCCCCAGAGGGTGATGCAAGTGTGCGAGAAGAGTTCCCTTGGGCCATAGAGGGCTGATGCGAGGCATGGGTGCTGCCTGCCCGAGCGTTTGGATGTGGTGTGCGCGCGCGACACTAGAAGGGGTCACGCAGCTTGGCCACCCCACTTTGCTCGATCCAGGGCTGGGGAGACGGTGGTTTTTCATATCCGGGTCGGCCGGCAAACAACAGATGATGTATATAGCAAAGAGAGGTGATAACAGTAGCTACGGTAGTCTTGAGACCTGGCGAGTCGCAGGAGCACCTGCTCAAGCGCTTCCGCAAGGAGGTGACGAAGAGCGGTATCCTAAAGGCGGTTCGCAGGAAAAGGTGGTTCGTATCGAAGTCCGAGCGGCGCCGGAAGGCCAAAGCCAAGGCGATACGGAAGCAGAAGCGCAAAGAGGCACGCCGACGAGCCCGAAGAAGAAGATAAGGGCTATCTTATCCAGGCTGACGAGTGCGGTGCGAAGCCACGAAGCGGAAGGGCGGAGATGCGGACGTCGTGGCAGCAGAGCTAGCCGTGCATAAGATTGTAGGGTCATAAGGGTATAGCCGGAAGGATCAAGCTGTCCCGTTCCGCCAAGCAGCGAAGGTCTCAGGGGCAGCGAGAGGGAGAGCCTCCAGGCGGGAACTGGAGACGGCTCTGCTGGGTCCTTCGGCAAAGAGAATCGGAACGGCGTGTTGCCGGGACTGGGACTGGCGAGGAAACAGGTAGTTGAGCTAGTCCAGGGATCCGGTGACATACTCGAGTGTATAAAAGAAGGGATGGACGTCATGACCAGATTCGATGTTGGAGACAGGCTCTTGCATCCCCGGTACGGGCCAGGGACCTTGGTCTCTATCGAAGAGCTTTCAGACAACGGGAAGGTCGAAGAGTACTACGTGATCCAGTTGACCCGCCGCAAGGGCCGCCTGCTCACCCCTGTAGAGAAGGCTCAGAGAGTTGGCCTTCACAAGCCTGGCTCCAAGGAAGACGTACGTAAACTATGGAAGGTGTTGGCCAGACAGCCGAAGGAGATGCCGCGTGACTACCGGAAGAGGCGGCGCGAGGCGAGACGTACATTCAGAGAGGGGAGCTTGATCGACGTAGGTCGGGTAGTGCGGGACCTGGCCTGGAGGAAGAGCGAAGGAGTGGCGACTATGGGCGATCGTCGGCTCCTCAAGAGAGCGAAGAATCTCCTGGCGGACGAACTGGCAGCCTTGGACGGCATGGACAAGAACGAGGCCACTGAGCGAGTGGAATCTGTACTTGAGGAACAATTAGCAGCCTAGGAGCGGCAACCAAAGAGCACGTGATAGCGTGCATAATTGAGAGGTGGCAACTGACAAGAGTGTGTGCAGAAAGGGGGCCAAACAGTGAGCTCGAAGGAGAAGATGGAGGCCAGGGGTACAGTGATCAAGGCCCCAAGGTATAATATACGCGTCTCTCTGGGGCACGAAGTGCTGGTCGAGCTCTCACCCTATGACCCCAGGATGGGGAGGATTGTCTAACTGAACAAGAAACCTTTCGAGCGACGCTGAACATCGAAGGTATGGGAGCCCATCGCTTCTTTCCCCCTGTGGGGGACTTGAATCCGTACAGACGGACGCTTTGTACCCACTGTAAGGACTGCTAGAACAGGATTTTCGACTTACTGGAGTAGACTATGCAATTCAAGGACAGGCTTCTCAAGTGTAGCGAATGCGGACACGAGTTCCTTTTTCAGGTGGAAGAACAGCGACGCATGGCAACAGGCGGAGAGGTCGTCGAACCGCAGTTGTGTTCATCCTGTCGACCGGACGAGGATGGGAACGACAGACTTGTCGGCCATGTCAAGTGGTTCGACCCGTCGAGAGGTTACGGGTTCATAAACCGAGACGACGGCGGCGGTGAGGTCTTCGTTCATCGTTCCCAGATTCGATACGCGGGGCCCAAGGTCCTGCTTGAAGGGGAGAGGGTGGAGTTTGAGCTGGAACATGACCCTCGAGGCGACAAGGCCGTGAGCGTGACAGGTCATGACCCATTCGCACCCTGAACATCCTACGCGAGCACCATTGGGGATACATCAATGCGCACCCGCCAGTTAGTGGCCGAAGAATCGCGCCGCGGTATAGCTAGAGGGGACACACCAAGGCGGCCACGTGATCCCCCCCACGGGGCTATGATCAGGACATAGAGCGGCGCAATCCCTGAATGAACCGAGCCAGGATGGCGCGACCCCAGTTTGCACAATTAGGCAGTCGGCAGCCATAAGCAGACGAACCGGACGGCCGCCCTGAACATACTGGAGTACTCAAGCCAGACCAGCGCTCGATTCTCGAACGGGATGCTCGCAATGCTGAGCGACAAAGGGAATGCCGCAGACCAGACATCGTCGCACCTGTACCACTTTGAGCAGCCAATTCCATAGGCATTGCCCATTAGTGGCTCAGCACAGGGTATGAAGAAAAGAGGGGCAGAGGGTGCGATGGCAAAGTCCAGGGCTACGGAACTCACGCTTAGGCAGAGAAAGCGCCGGCTAAGGCAATTGGTGCGGGAGTTGTTTGCCGAGCGCTCGCTGATCATGGCGTCAAACCGAGGACCTCTGACCTTTGAACTCAGCAGTACTGGGAGGGTGCGCCGGAGACGGGGAACCGGGGGCGTAGTGAGCGCCATCAGTGCCATCAGTCGATACGCTAATCCTGTGTGGATCTGCACTCCAATGTCCTCCGTTGATCGTGACGTGGCCAAGGAGAGAAAGGGACAGCCAGTGGCCATGTCTACCACGGACTACGACTTCCGTCTGCGTTTTGTACTGACCGGGGAGGATGCCTATGAAAAGTACTACTCGGTGGTCAGTAATCCCCTTTTGTGGTTCATCCAGCACTACATGTGGGATGCGCCGCGCAGCCCCACCTTCACACCGGAAATGTGGTCCGCGTGGGAAAGCTACCGTGAGGTCAACGAGGCCTTTGCTGACGCTATCGCTGAGGAGGTAGCGAGGGCAGACAAGCCAGCGACTGTAATGCTACAGGACTATCACCTGTACTTGTGTCCCGGAGCTCTCGCTGGTCGCCTGCCAGATGGTTGTCTCATCTCGCATTTTGTCCACATCCCATGGGCTGGACCCGACTACTGGATGATTCTACCCCCGCAGGTCCGAGAAGATATCTTCAGTAGCATGTGCACCAATGACATTATCGGCTTTCACACCAGTCGCTACGTTGTCAACTTCCTCAGGACGTGCCAGAGTCTCCTGCCTGAGGCCGAGGTGGACTACTCTGCGCACACCGTGCGGTGGCGGGGCAGGACTGTGTGGGTGTGCAACTATCCGATTTCGGTGGATATCGCCGCTCTGCGGCGGCTGAGCAGATCCAAGAGCACGTTTCTGCAGCGGGAGCATCTTGTTCCCCGGCTGGGCGAGCAGACCATCGTGCGGGTGGATCGAATAGAGCCTAGCAAGAACATCGTGAGGGGTTTGGAGGCCTTTGATCTACTGCTGGACCGCCACCCAGAACACGTGGCCCAGGTGCGTCTGATAGCATCGCTGGTGCCTTCACGCATGCAGGTCGAAGAGTACCAGGAGTATCTGGAGGAGATCGTTGTGCTCGCTCAGCGCATCAATCTCAAGCACGGGGACCGCGAGTGGCAGCCGGTCAAGCTCTACGTGGGAGAGCATCATTCACGGGCTGTGGCCTCGATGCAACTCTATGACGTCCTGCTGGTGAACCCCATCATCGATGGCATGAATCTGGTATCCAAGGAGGGTCCCGTGGTCAATGAGCGAGATGGCGTTCTCGTTCTGTCTGAAGGTGCCGGGTCATGCGAGGAGCTTGGAGAAGCTGCCCTGGTGGTCTCGCCTTACGACGTGGTAGACATGGCGGAGTCGCTGCATAGGGCGCTGACTATGCCCGCTACAGAGCGCGAGGAGCGAGCGAAGAGGTTGCGGAAGACTGTGCGAAGCTATACCGTGACAGACTGGCTCTATGATCAGCTGGTTGATCTGTCCACCGTTCAGCGCTCGCCGGGCCGAGCTTCGGACTCCACCACTCGTGCGTCCTAGGACTCGATACCGTATAGCCTTCGGATCCTCAATCAGCTCCCTGCTCCTCCCCCTTAACCTCAGGCACGAAACGAAGGTCCCCTTGACGGGGACCTTCGGATATCTGCAAGCCGTTGGACCTCTAGGACTCTCTCGCGACAGCCTCGAGCGCGCGCAGTTCGCGATAGGCCAGGGTCCAGACGCTGGACTTGAAGACTTCCGCCAGCCCGTTCAGGAACGTGAGCGGTGCGGCCAGCAGCAGGATGAAGATGGGAAGGCCCACCAGCGTGCCTAGGATCCACGGTACCGCTCCCTTCACCGCCAGGCTGGCTAGCCCTCCAACTAAGAGCCCGAGACCACCGCCGAGGACTACTCCTACAAACAGCAGGAACAACACGACCGGGATCAAGGCGAGACCCCAGCCGATCTGCAGTCCGATCATGATCAGCCACGTGAAGACCGCGTCGGTGATGTGACGCCTGATGAAGGCGAATCCCTCCTTCAGCGAATCGATGACGCCGACTCCCTCCACGGCGCATCGTCGGAAGATCAAGGGTCGCACCAAGGACACCGCCAGCGCGACGACGATGAGTAGAAGGACGCCCAAGAACGCAATCCCTATGCCAGCGACAGCCACTATGACCTGCATAATCACTGCGTCCTGGAGCACCGTCATCAACAGGAAGAGGCCGAACCCCAAGGCCGCGAGTATGAACAGTATCAACATACCCGGCAGCTTCGACAGCAAGTCCAGTACAAAGAGCCGCAACGCCGTCCTTGACCAACCCAGGCGAAACCCCTGGCGCACGCCGCGCTTCTCGCCAGTCTCCTCGAAGTCGTCGACCATCCGTATGAGCGCTGTCTCTGATATGTAGAGGAAGATGGTCTTCACCACGACGATGATGACGGCAAGGCACGCTAGCCCCAGCACGATGGCCAGGATTGCACCCGCCACAGCAGCCCAGACCTCCGCCGCCTGTGGCACCACCTCTGCCAGCTCCCACGACCGGGTCCAACCTTCCGGGCCAAAAGGAGTGCCTTGGCCACCACGCCCACCGTCAAACGTATAGAAGTTGCTCCATCCGCCGCCAGCCGCTGCCAGCGCCACGATGACACCGAAGACCCATAGTACTCGGTACTGCCACAGAATTTCCCACGCTCGTCTAAGTACTTTCCCATAGTCCATTTCAACTCTCTCTCCCTTCTTCGAACTCTCAGCCAATGTCGTCACGAACCCCGAGTCGATGGCGTTGGCGCCGAACCCACCAACTCGCCAGCCAACTCCAATACAATAAGGCGATTGCGACCAACAGTACCAGATACAACGTCATAGTCCAGCCCAGAGGACCTCCATTCCCTAGAAACTGCAGCATCACCCCGGCCGCCTCGGACAGGCTGGCGCCCGAGAGACTGAAGAGTTCGCTCACCCACAACTCTCCCTGCGAGGCGGGCAACCATCGCGCTGCAAAGCTGCCTCCCCAACCCATCGACAGTGCCGTCCGCAGCACCGCGCTCACTATGAAGGTGGTTTGCACGAAGGCCAAGGCGCCCAACAGACCGACTGGCACGAGCCGCCATCCCATCTCCATCGCCCTCTGCGGAGCCGACTGGCCCGGTCGGTCCCGGAGCCTCAGACCCACATTGGCCACGAACCGCTCAGCTGGCGTGATTGCCTCGACAGGGGCGCTCTCCTGGAGCAACGCCCCCAAGGCCCTCAGCGTCCCTAGTTCGGCCTCACACATAGCACACTCGGCGACGTGAGCCTCCACTCTCCGCACTCTCGAGCCGCCCAACTCGCCATCGAGGTATGCACCGAGCCACTCCTCCACGTGCTTGGTCATACCGCCTCCACGTAGGGGCCCAACGACTCACGAAGCAGATTCCGCGCGTAGTTCAGCCGTGACATCACCGTGCCCATGGGAATGCCCAGAGTATCAGCGATCTCCTTGTAGGACAATCCCTCGTACTCGCGCAGCACCAGCACCGCGCGGCTGGCCGGGGGCAGCGACAGTACCGCCTGCTGCACCCGTTCACTGAGTTCCTGCGCCTCCAACGCGGCCCGTGGCCCCTGTGTTGAATCGGCCACAGGAACCATGTCGATGTCCACCGTCTTCTCTTCCCTTCGCAGGGCATCCCGCGCGACGTTGGTGGCGATGCGATAGAGCCAGTTGCGAAAAGGAGATCGCGGTCGATAGCCAGGCAGGTGCTGCCAGGCGCGGATGAACGCCTCCTGCGCAGCCTCGTCCGCGAAGTTCGCATCCCCACACATGCGATACACCACGTTGATCACACCTTCCCGGTGACGGAGGACCAGGCGGTTGAAAGCCCTCCGATCTCCCTCCTGAGCTCGCGCGATCAGCTCGGCTTCGTTCTCCACTGGCGCCATTGGCCAGTTGCTTCCTCCACTGACTTTCCTCTCCATGCTCTCAACGCCGCCACCACCTATTTTATTCGGTCGGACTGCAACAAGGAAGCCCGCATATGGCTGCCTGAACCGTGCCCAAGGGCACGGAAAAACGTGGCTGCTCACTCAGTTTCCGAAGCACAGACTGCAGTCGTGCTTCTGGTCGGCGGCGACAGTCTTGTCAGTGTCGTAGCACTTGAATTCTTGATACGAGGTTGTGCCCATGGACATCCCAGTTGTGGTCCGGTCGGTAGCGTTCCAGGAAGATCGGGATGCTCAATCCCTGCACCAAGGAAGACAAGGTAAGCCTTCCGCCGGCGGAATCGCAAACTTAGCCAGCAAGGAGTCTACTTAGCAGTTGCAGTGGAGAAAATCGGCGAGAAGTACAGGCCCAATGTCTGCGGTAACGAGGTGGTAGTGACCGCCGTCGGTGGCGGCACCCTCGCTTACTGTGACGAGGACATGGTGAGGATCGAGGGCTAGAACCTGGCCTGAAGCCAACCTTGCACGCTATGTCTCGTCGGTGTCCACCACTTCTCTAGCCGACGGCCTTTCGCCCTGCATTTCTGTGTGCGCCACCTTCAGAGTTTGCCCTGCACCGCCCGCCACACCCTCTCTGCCGTGGCCGGGAGTTCGTCTACCCACACGCCAACCGCGTCGTGGATGGCGGAGACGATGGCGGGGGCGGTGGGCAAGGTGGTCATCTCTCCCACCCCTTTGGCGCCGAAGGGACCTGCGGGATCTGGCACCTCTACCGTGATGGAAAGAAACTCCGACGGCATGTCCATCACCGTGGGGATGTGATAGTCGCTCAGGTGGCGGGTCTTCGGCACTCCTTCGTCCTGGATGTACTCCTCTGTGATGGCGTAGCCCAAACCCATGTGTACGCCTCCACCAGCCTGGCCCCTCACCATGGCGGGGTTGACGGCCTTCCCCACATCCTGCGCAGCCCAGAACTTGAGGGGCTCCGTCTCGCCCGTCTCCGTGTCCACTTCCACCAAAGCAATCTGTGCAGCATATCCGTAGGCGAAGTGAGGCACGCACGTCCCCGTCTGCGCATCGTACGGCGTGGTTTCCCGCACGCTGAGCCCATGGAACTGATGTTGAGCCTCCACCATCGTATCTCCCGTCCCGGCCAGCAGTATCTCCTCGCGTTTCCGAAGGGCCTGCTGGCACGCTCGCACCAGCGCATTGCCTGAGACCCAGACGTGGCGAGAGGCAGAACAACTCCCCGAGTCTGGGGCGCTGGCGGTGTCCGCCATCGAGACTGTCACCCGTTGGTAGTCCACACCCAATACCTCAGCCGCGATCTGAGCCAGGGCGGTCTGGACGCCCATGCCCACGTCGCAGGCAGTGGTCTGCACGGTCACTCGGGATATCTGTCCCGATTCATCCAGGGCAAGCTGCACGCCCACCGTAGACTTGTCATCGGAGCCAAAGCCGTAGCCCACGTTCTTGAGGGCACAGGCCACGCCGATGCCCCGCCGCTTGTGCGGTGCTGAAGGAGGCCCAAGGTGGGGGCCGCTCCAGTGACCGTTCTCCTCGTTCCACCCTGCCGCCAGGGCGGCTTGCGTAAGAGCGTCTCTGATACCTACACCCGCTGGCATCTCATGGCCGGTCAAACCGATGGAGCCATCTCGGAAGAGGTTCTTCATCCGCAGCTCCACCGGGTCCATGCCCAGCGCATTCGCCAGCTTGTTCATCTGCATCTCGCTGATGAGGGCGGCCTGCATGGCCCCAAAGCCCCGCATGGCCATGGTGACGGCGTTGTTGGTGTACACGCCGTAGGCATCCACTTTGGCGTTGGGTACCGAATAGGAGCCGGCTGCGAAACTGGTACCAGCCTTGAGCACGGGCACACTGGTGGAGTCATAGGCTCCCACATCGCTGAGCAACTCGATCTCAACGGCGGTCAACTGGCCGTCCGTTGTAGCCCCCGTCCTGTACTTCACGTACCACGGGTGCCGCTTCCCTGTCCGGGTCATCACCTCGGCGCGGTCGAAGACCATCTTCACCGGCCTGCGGACGACATAAGCGCACAGAGCCAACAGGTGTTGGATATGCATGTCCTCCCTTCCACCAAAGGCTCCACCAATGGCGGGAACGATGAGCCTCACTCCATCAGGGGCTACATTCAAGATGTGGGCGATCTGATCAAGGTCACGGCCAGCCCACTGGGAGGCTGAGATGACGGTGATCCGGTCCTGCTCGTCGATGTATCCTATCCCCGCATCCGGCTGCATGTAGACGTGCTCCACGTAAGGAGTGACGTACTGGCTCTCCACCACAACGTCGGCCTCGGCGAAACCCTTCCACCAGTCCCCTTTCCGTATCTTGATGTGCCCAAGGACGTTGGTATCCCCGTTCCCCTCGTGGACGAGCGGCGTACCAGGCTTCGTGGCTTCCCGAGGGTGGCTAACCACGGGTAGAGGCTCGTACTCAACCTTCACCAGGCGGCGAGCCTTCTCGGCCACCTCCTCACTCTCTGCGACCACGAGAGCCACGCGGTCACCGATCCAACGGACCTTCTCACCTTCCCCTACCAACACTGGTTGATCAGGAAAGATGATCCCGTACTTGTTCACCGGCACGTCCTGAGCGGTGATGAGCTCGACCACACCAGGGCACGCTTTAGCCTGGGTGGTGTCGATCTTCAGCACGCGGGCGTGGGGATACTCGCTCCACACCACCTTGGCGTAGAGCTGGCCCTCCATGTTGAAATCTTGGGGGAACTTCCGACTTCCCTGTACCTTCGTCGCAGCGTCCTTCCTTGGGACGCTCTGTCCCAGGACCCTGGTCCTCATCGCTCGTCCCCGCAGCCTACCAGCCGCTATGCCTTGAACTGCATTGCACGCCACACCCTCTCCGCAGTGGCGGGAAGGGTATCAATCCAAACCCCGACAGCATCGTGGATGGCCGAGACGATCACCGGTGCTGTCGGCAACGTGGTCATCTCGCCTGTGCCCTTGGCACCATAAGGGCCGGTGGGATCAGGGACCTCGACAGTCAGCGACGTGAATTCACGGGGCATATCCATCACCGTAGGAATGTAGTAG